>JALNXE010000076.1 GCA_023230525.1 Desulfobulbaceae bacterium | reverse complement strand
TGGAAAACGCAGAGACCGATCCAGCCAAATGCCAGTTGGGCAGGTGGCTCGTTTCCGAAGATGCCAAAAGTGTCTATGCCAATGCCGACGACACGTTCAAAAAGACCCTGGACAGCCTCCCCGAGACCCACAACGCCATGCATCAGTCAGCCAGCCGCATCAAGGAGGCCCTGGCCGCCGGCAACAAGGAGGAAGCGATCAGAATCTTCCAGCAGGACACCAAGCCCATGCTGCAGGGCACCCTGGACAAGTTGAAGATAATGAGCAGAGAGGCCGAGCACGAACTGGAGGGCATGGAGGTGGCAAAGGAAATCTATGCCAATCGCACCATGCCCGCCCTCAGAGAGGTGCGCGCCATTCTTGGTGAAATCCGTAACCAAATCAAAACCCACATCATGACCGAGGACGTCATGCTCAACGCGGCAAAAGCAACCAGGGGCATGGTGTCCGTCCTGGCGGGGGTCACCCTTGTGCTCGGTATGCTCATTGCCCTGTTTACGGCCAGGGGACTGATCAGCCTGCTAAGGGACATGGTCAAACGGCTCACCCAGAATTCCATGGAGGTTCATGCCGCCTCGAACCAGATTGCCGAGGCAAGCCATAGCCTGGCGGAAGGCGCCTCGGAGCAGGCGGCCACCCTGGAAGAAACCTCCTCTTCCCTGGAGGAGATGTCATCGCTTATCCGGCAGAGTGCCGATAACACCAAGCAGGCGGATAACCTGATGCGGGAGACGAAATCGGCTATCAGCGACGCCGACCAGTCCATGCAGAAGCTGACCCTATCCATGGGGGAAATCTCCGCTGCCAGTGCTGAAACCCAGAAAATCGTTAAAACCATTGACGAGATCGCCTTCCAGACCAATCTGCTGGCCCTGAATGCCGCGGTGGAGGCAGCCCGCGCCGGGGAGGCCGGGGCAGGCTTTGCGGTAGTGGCGGGCGAGGTCAGGAATCTGGCCATGCGGGCGGCGGAGTCCGCCAAAAACACCTCAAGCCTTATTGATTCCACCGTCAGCAAGGTGCGCACCGGCGAGAATCTTCTGCAGGAAACCAGCACGGCATTCACCCATGCGGCACAGTCCACCGATAAGGTGAGCGGCCTGATCACCGAGATAGCCACCGCCTCAAGCGAACAGTCCGAGGGTATTGAGCAGATCAATAAAGCGGTCAACGAGATCGACAAGGTAACCCAGGCCAATGCAGGGGCCTCGGAGGAGGCGGCTTCCGCGGCCGAGCAGCTGTCAGCCCAGGCCGCTGCCATGAACGATGTTGTCACAGATATGCAACGCATGGTGGAGGGCGGCAAAGCTACCGCAATCACGGCGCAACAGTTGCCGCTGCGAACCCCGCCCCCGGCCGGCGCCGGCAAAAAGACAGCAGCGCCGAAACAGATTAAACATCTCCAGGGAGGCACGGCCCGGAAAAAGTTGCAAACAACGGCCAAATCGCCATCCCCGCAGGAAATCATCCCGCTTGACGATGATGATTTCCAGGATTTCTAACGGAAAACAAGGGAGTGAGGAGGTTAAGGGCAAGGAACTTTAGGGGGAAAGCGAGCATCCCCCCACCTGCGGTGCCGGCATCCGAGGTCCGGCATTATTTCCCTTCATGGGTCAGTCTTTGCGGTTCTGCCCCAGGGGGCCTTTTGCTGCCGGCCGCCCGGCTGAAGGGCGGGCTGGCCTCCCCCCTCTCCACCGCCGTTCTGCCGACCAATTCGGCCAGATCGCTGACAATCTCATTCAACTGTTCCGCCTGACTGCTCATTTCTTCCGCAGCGGAGGCAGACTCCTCGGCAGTGGCCGCATTCTGCTGCACCACCTTATCCATTTCGTTCACGGCCTGGTTCACCTGGCCGATGCCCTTGGCCTGTTCATTGGAGGCAACGGCAATCTCACCCACCAGGCTGCTCACCTTGCCGGTGCTCCCGGCAACCTCGGCAAAAGCCTTATTGCTCCTCTCAAGATGCCTTGCCCCTGCCATGGTTTTTTTCACCGTGCCCTCAATCAGACTCGCCGTGTTTTTTGCAGCTTCCGCCGCCCGCATGGCCAAATTCCGCACCTCATCGGCCACCACGGCAAAGCCTGCCCCGGCCTCCCCGGCGCGGGCCGCCTCCACCGCGGCATTCAAGGCCAGCAGATTGGTCTGGAAGGCGATCTCATCAATGGTCTTGATGATCTTGGAGGTCTCTTCACTTGCCTCGGAAATCTCGCGCATGGAAACAGTCAAGGCGGCCATGGAATCATTGGCCAGCTCAACCGCCTTATTGGCCTCTTTCATGAAATTGTCGGCCATGCCGGCATTTTCCGCATTCTGTCTGGTCATGGAGGATATCTCTTCCAGGGATGCCGAGGTTTCCTCAATACTCGCCGCCTGCTCCGACGCGCCCTCGGCCAATGACTGGCTGGCGGCCGAAACCTGGCCGGCCGCGTTGTTTATCTGACCGGCACTGGAGGAAAGATTATCAATGGCGGCCTTGATGGGCCGGGTAATACTCCTGGCAATAAGCCACAGCAGACAGAGACCGGCAAAGGCGCACGCGAGGCTGATGGCCACCAGCCACATCATTTTCCGGTAGGCCCGGTGCAGCTGGGCATCCGCCTGGGCCGCGATCTTTGCCTCGGGGATGCGGATGCTCACGCTCCAGGGGGTGGCCGTCCGCCCTATCTGCAAGGGAACATAGACCACCAGCATCTGCTTATCCAGGCCGACCTTTTTTTCTCCTTTGCCAATATCTGCCAGTATCTTCTCGAAATCAGCATCGATATCCTTCATGGGTTTGCCGGCCAGTTCCGGTTTACCCGTCATGGCCGCCAGGGTGCCGTTGTTGCTGATCAACCTGATTTCCGCGGCCCCGTCATAGAGATCCTTGACATTATCGGCCAGACCCTGCAGAAAAGACAACTGCAGGTCCACCCCGGCAATCCCGTAAAACGTCTCCCCCACCAGGACCGGCGCCACCAGGGAGGTGATCAGGGTGGGCTTGCCCTGCACCGGATAAATATAAGGATCAAGAATACATTCTTTCTTGGTCTTTCTGGGCAGCAGATAGTAATCACCTATGCCCTCCTTTTCATAATCCAGCAACGGTTCCATGGCTACCTTGCCGTTTGCATCCCGGTTCCAGTAAGGTACAAAGCGCCCTGTTGCATCATGACCGGGGCTGTTGCGGAAATCTTCGTCCCGGCCATCAAAGGCGTTCGGTTCCCAGCCGGTATAGGTTCCGACAAACTGCGGATTTCTGTCCAGAAGAATTCTCAGTATGCTGTTGACCTCATCCCGTCCCAGTTTTACCAGGTATCCGTCGTCTTTTATCCCGGATAATTCCTGGGCCAGAGTCCGGGCGGCGTCCAGGGCCACCTCAATTTCAGCCTTGATGTCAGCGGCGGTCTTTTCCGCCACGTTCACGGCACTGCGGCTGGCGGATTCAAAGGCCATTCCCCGGTTAAGCGTTGCCTCGTTTTTCATGCTCACGGCGGAAAAAGCGATAATAACCGCGGAGGTCAACAGCAGACAGATGCCCGCCCAGACAACGATCCTGATTTGAATATTCTTGAGTCTCATCACAGCTATCCTCCTGTTGCTTCAACTTTTTTACCGCGCCTTAAGATTTTTCGCCAAACACCTGCAATACTAAGGATAAAACATTATACAGGGCCGGCGAGAGCCCTCGGCATCCATACATCGAGAAGCGAGCGAGTGGACTGCTGCCTGCTGGAAGCGCTGGGTTGTTCGGCACAGCACGAATCTTCCTCCAAACAAGACATCTTGAGCAGAACGGTAAGAACGAGGGTAAGAGGCACTTATTCCTCCCGTTTTTCCGCTTCATTCTCCAGATCAGAGCCGGGTGGGAAAAAGATACGGCAAGCGCATGCTGGATTCTATCGTGAACGTTTTGCCGAAATCAAAGCTTTTTTTTTGATCAGGCAACGGGGAAGCAGACAATATCCCGCTCTTTCAGGATATTAGGCGATGGGACATTTTATCCGGGCAGGGGATGATGATGGCAGCGCAGCGGGTCGCCGGTAATGCCTGGCACGCAATGAAAGACTTCCAGTTTCCCGGAAAGGGGAGCCCCTGAATAACGGAGCCTGATGAGGCCCGAGCCGGAGAGGGGCGGCTGCAGCGGGCAGGTCAGACGACCTGCCCGGTCAAACTGCGGCAGGGTTCGGCCCCTTAACCCAGGTACCCTTGCGCTTCATCCACATCAAGCTTACTGCCGATGATCAGCGGCACCCGCTGATGCAGAGAATTCGGCTCGATATCAAGGATATTGATACCGTCATCGGTGATGGCCCGGCCCCCTGCCTGTTCGATCAGCATGGCGAGGGGCGCCGCCTCATAGAGCAATCGCAGTTTGCCGTAAGGCTTGTCCGGGTTCTTGTTGTCCCGGGGATAGATGAAGATGCCGCCGGCAATGAGATTGCGATGAAAATCAGCCACCAGCGAACCGATATAGCGGCAACTGCAGGGCCTGCCCTTCTCCTTGTCTTTCTCTTTCAGCGCATCGATATAGCGCCGGATATTTTCCGGCCAGTAATTCCTGTTGCCTTCGTTGACGCTGAGATATTTACTGCGCACCGGGGTGCGGATATCAGGATGGGACAGATAAAACTCGCCCACACTGGGGTCCAGGGTAAAGCCCTGGACGCCTTCACCGGTGGTGAAAACCAGCATGGTGCTGGAGCCGTAGAGAATATATCCGGCCGCCACCTGGTCCCTGCCCTTTTGCAGCATATCCTCCCTGCTGCCCTGCCCCCACTTGGTCCTGCGGCGATGCACGGAAAATATGGTGCCGATATTGACATTGACATCAATGTTGGTGGAGCCGTCCAGGGGGTCAAAGGCCAGGGTGTATTTACCCTCGTAGCCATCTTCCACCGGGATGGCGTCATCCTCCTCCTCGGAGGTCATGACGCAGAGATAGCCGCAGCGGGCCATCCTCTTCTTGATGGTGTTATTGGCGAACTCATCAAGCTTCTGCACCTTTTCCCCCTGGATATTCGTCTTGCCCGACATGCCGAGAATATCCGCCAGGCCGGCCATGTTGACTTCCGCGGAGATGGTTTTGCCGGCCACAATCAGTTCATTCAGCAGGCCGGAGAGATCGCCGGTGGCCTCCGGGTGCAGACGCTGACTGTCAACAATATGCCTGATCACGGTCACGCCAAGGGGTTTATTCATATTTCCTCCAAATCCGTCAATGTGGTTGACTGGTAGATTGATAACATGGTTTATTTATTTGCAGCGCTGGTTTCTGCGTTGGGCTTGACGGGGGCATCATGCATCGATAACCACAATCCCGGAACGCCAGAGTCTCGACATTGATATTGATACCACGGGCCATGCAACCCTTCAACTATTTATCCACCTGACAGACAACTTCCCATGACCCTGCAATCATCCCCTGCCCCCCGGCCGGTTCTGTCGGTCAACAACTGGCGGAGCTATGTCACCCTGTTCCGCACCAATCCGCAGTTCACCAGACTGTGGCTGGCCGGGGTCATCAGCCAGTTCGGCAACTGGTTCAACTATATCGCCATCTTCGTGCTGCTGCAGCAGCTCAGCGGCTCCGGCAAGGCGATAAGCTGGTTTCTCATCGCCAAATTCATCCCCACCGCCGTGCTGGGCCCTGCCGCCGGCGTGCTGGCCGACCGTTTTTCCCGCAAGGCCATCATGATCGGCTGCGACCTGCTGCGGGTGGGGATCGTCCTCTGCTTTCTGCTGATTACCCGGCCGGAACAGGTGTGGCTGGTTTACGGCCTGGCCCTGCTGCAGGAGTCGCTGTGGACCTTTGCCGATCCGGCCCGCCGGGCCTCGGTGCCCAATCTCTGCCGGCCGGAGGAACTCAATCTGGCCAATGCCCTGAGCGGGGCAACCTGGTCGATCATGCTCGCCTTCGGCGCGGCCCTGGGCGGCTTCACCACCGCCTATTTCGGCTGGCGCACAGCCATTGTCTTTGATGCCGCCACCTTTCTCATCTCCGGGCTGATGATCAGCTGGCTGACCCTGCCTCCCCTGCCCTCCCGCCGGAAGGGCGCGCCTTCCTGGCGGGACTGGCTGGGGCTCAATGATCTGGTGGAGGGGGTGCAGTATGTGGCCCGGCACCGGCAGGTGGCGGCCCTGCTGCTGGTAAAAAGCGGCTGGGCCCTGTCCGGCGGCATCCTGGTCATGCTGACCGTGTTCGGCGAGCAGGTCTTTGCCGCAGGCCACGTCCAGGGGAGCAACAGCGGCATACTTTACAGCACCCGGGGCCTGGGGGCGGCGGTGGGGCCGCTGCTGGCCTGGCACCTGTTCGGGGAAAGCCGGCCGGCCATGTCCCGGGCCATCGGCTACAGTTTCTTTGTCGCCTCCGGCTCCTACCTGCTGTTTGCCCAGGCGCCGAGCCTGGCCTGGGCCGCCCTTTTCGTCTTCTGCGGCCACCTGGGCGGCGCAGTGCAGTGGGTTTTTTCCACCACCCTGCTGCAGCGGATGGTGGAAGACCGTTTCCGGGGCCGGGTCTTTGCCGCGGAAATGGCCCTGCTCACCCTGATACTCAGCCTTTCCACCTATTTCACCGGGGCAGCCCTGGAAAACGGCACCGACCCGCGTACCGTGGCCCTGCGCCTGGCCCTGCTGTTCCTGCTGCCGGGCCTGATCTGGACCATCTACCGGAGAACGTCCGCGGCAAGCTGCAGATAATAACGCCCTTCCTCCGGCCGGCCATGCTTGACGCAGCCGTTACCAAAAATACGGCATTTGCGGACCAGTTCCCGGCGGGCGAGGAACCGCTGTTCCTCGCTTAAATCCTGCCGGTCCAGCAGCTTGACCAGGGCCCGGATACGGAACCTGTCCATGCCGGCCCGAAACCGTACCGACACCTGGTCCGGCCGGCCGCCGGCCTTGATGGTAAGCGGCCGGTCCACCTTGAGAAAAGGCAGGGAAACGCTGGCCCGCAGCCAGAGATCATAGTCCTCGCAGCAGGGCAGCTCCTCGTCAAAATAACCGACCCTGTTAAAAAACTCCCGGCGCGCCATGACGGTGGACATACCCACCACACAGAGCCTGAGACACTCCCCGAAGATGAAGCCATGGGGCCGGAAGTGCTTCTTTTTCTGGTGCAGCAGCTCGCCCCGCCGGTACCAGATCTCATCGGTATGGGAAATGAGGTATGCAGGGTTGGCAGCCATGGCCGCCTGCTGCACCGCCAGTTTTTCCGGGGCAAAGCAGTCATCCGAGTCGAGAAAGGCGAGCAGTTCCCCAGCCGCCGCCCTGATGCCGGTGTTGCGCGCCGCAGCCGGCCCCCGGTTCTCCTGCTTAAGATAGCGGACCCGCCCGCCATAGCCGGCCACCAGACGGGCCGTATCGTCCGTTGACCCGTCATCCACCACGATCAGCTCAAAATCCGTACAGGTCTGGCCCAGCACCGAATCAATGGCTTTGGCCAGAAACTCCTGCCGGTTATAGGTGGGTATGATGATTGAAATTTGGGGGGGCAACTCTCCAGCCTTTTTCCTGATGTTTTGCAAAGGATATGGGGGTAATTGTAGTAGCTCAAAGCCGATCTGACAATTGCCAAAATGCGGTTTCACTGAATTTGGACCCTATCAGGATGCTGGCCCTTGACAAAGATATCAATAGTGATACTATTTCATTATGGGTAATCACGAAAATATAATCAGACAGATGAAGCAAAATCCCAGCGATGTTCATTTTGCAGAGTTGTGTAAAATCTGTGATTTAGATTTATATTTCGGCGAAGCCCGGCAGAAAAGCAGCACCCACAGAATTTACAAAACTCCCTGCAGGGCGATCCCAGGGTGAATATTCAAAACAATAATGGCAAAGCAAAAGCATATCAGGTCAAGCAAGTGCTGAAAGCTATCGAAAGAATGGAGGTGGATCATGGCCATGAAAAATGATCATTATACCTACCGTGTTACCTGGTCAGAAGAAGACAAGGAATATGTTGGCCTTTGCGCTGAGTTCCAAAGCCTTAGCTGGCTGGCCCAGACACCGGAAGCTGCTCTTAAGGGTATTCGAAATGTTGTCGCAGAGGCAGTTAACGACATGAAAGAAAACGGAGAACCAATACCGGAACCAATAGCAAGTAAAAACTACAGCGGGAAATTTATGGTGCGAGTCCCACCCGAGGTCCATCGAAGTTTGGCCCTGCAAGCAGCGGAATCTGGGGTGAGTATAAATCGGCTGGTAAGCACCAGGCTCAGCCGGTGGTAAGCCGTTGTAACAAATAATGTCCCCGGGCAAAATTGTCTACCGTCCTCCTCCACGGCCCTGCAGCGCCTGATAACTCCTGATTTACCGTCGCGCAAAGCCCGGCTGCGCCCGCAATAATTTTTCCATCAAACGGGTAGCGAGAATGCCGACAAGGTGGTATAAATACGGATAAGCTACAAGGCTCAGCTGCTGCATGACCCTCCATGGGGGTATTGAAATATGGCGGCAACATTTGAAGATGATTTTGAAGATGATGCGGAAGTTGTCCCAAAAGACCAGTTATTGACCAGCATTGACCAACAGGTTCCAAACCCCCTCGCCTGCTTGACTCCCCGGATTTTTTTGCCGATTCACCCAAAACTCCTGGAAAAAGCTGAAAAATTATCCGGTTAACCGGATCTACAGTTGCGACCATGGGCCCGGAACAAAAAAACGAAAAAAGACCGCTGCCAGCCTCTGGCGTCATTCGCCTGGCAGCACCCAACATGAAATGATGAACGTGACGGAGAGACATAGGCGGGGCAACCGGCTGTGTGTCAGAGTAACTATTGCAAAAGGGAAGGTATATGCAAATGCAGGAACGATTCATCAACATGAATATGAGGGCGAAACTGTTTGCCGGCTTTCTGGGCGCGGCGGGCATTGTTGGTTTTACTGGCGGGTTCGGTTATCAGCTGGCCGGGCCGGATGCGGCCGGTGGCGGGCTGCTGCTCGCCATCTCCCTGGCCGGGGTAGTGGCCACCATCGGGCTGGGCTGGCTGATCTCCGGCATCATCCGGCGTCAGCTGGAGCCGGTTCATGATGCGGTAAAACGTATCGACCAGTTGAGCCGGGGCGAGATATTCGACGAGATCAGCCAGGGCTACCACGGCGAATTTGCCGGGCTCAGGGAAAGCCTGAACCGGTGCAGGCAGAATTTCGAGGATTTCCGGGTCGACATCAGGAAAATGTGTGTCGCCTCCTACGAAGGCGAGCTCGACAGCCGGGTCAACCCTGAGGCCTACCAGGGCTTTTTCGCCAAGGCCGTGGGCGGCTTGAACAATATTTTTGAAAATCTCACCGGGCCCCTGAAATTATCCACCGGCTACCTGGCGCAGATAGGCAGGGGAGAGATCCCGGCCAGGCCCAGCGGGGAATACCGGGGTGATTTCAACCCCATCAAAAATAATCTCAACAGCTGCATAGACGGCCTCTGCGGCCTGGAGGAAGCCAACCGCGTCCTGCAGAAAATGGCGGCCAACGATCACTCCGTCAAGGTGGAAGGTCAGTACACCGGCATCTACGCCGAGATCGGCCAGGCGGTCAATCAGATCCGGGAAAGGCTGCTGCATGTGACGGACACCGCCAACAATATCGCCCGCGGCGACATGCGCGACCTGGAACAGTACCGGGCCATCGGCGACGGCAGGGGGAAACGCTCCGACAATGATCAGCTGGTCCCCTCCTTCATCAGGATGCTGGAGGCCATCAAGGCGGTGACCGACGACACCAAGATGCTGGGAAGCGCCGGGCTCAAAGGCGAACTCCATACCAGGGCGGATGCGATGCGCCATCAGGGTGAATACCGGGCGATCGTCGAGGGCGTCAACGGCACCCTGGATGCGGTTATCGGCCCGCTCAACATGGCCGCCGAGTATGTGGAAAGAATCAGCAAGGGAGACGTGCCGGCCAGGATCACGGATAAATACAATGGGGATTTCAACACCATCAAGGAAAATCTCAATGAATTGATCGGCGCGCTCAACATTATCGAATCCACGGCCAGGGAGATTGCCGGCGGCAACCTGCAGATAGACATCAAACCGCGCTCGGAGCGGGATGAATTGATGAAAAATCTTGCCGCCATGGTGGACAAACTGAACGAGGTGGTGATCGATGTCAAGAACTCGGCTGATTACGTGGCTGACGGCAGCCGGGAACTGAGCATGAACTCCGAGCAGATGTCAAACGGTACGGTCAAGCAGGCCGAGGCGGCGGAAGAGGCCTCCTCCTCCATGGAGGAGATGTCCGCCAATATCAAGCAGAACGCTGACAATGCCATGCAGACGGAAAAAATCGCGGTGAAATCATCGGAAGACGCCAAGGAAGGGGGCAAGGCCGTGGCCCAGACCGTGTCGGCGATGAAGGAGATCGCGGTAAAGATCAACATTGTCCAGGAAATCGCCCGGCAGACGAACATGCTGGCGCTGAACGCCGCCATCGAGGCAGCCCGGGCCGGCGTTCACGGCAAAGGCTTTGCCGTGGTGGCCGCCGAGGTGCGCAAGCTCGCCGAACGGACCCAGGCCGCGGCCGGCGAGATCAGCACCCTGTCCGCCAGCAGCGTGGAAATAGCCGAGAAGGCGGGAGAACTGCTGGCCAACATCCTGCCCGGCATCGAAAAGACCGCCGATCTGGTGCAGGAAATCACCGCCGCCAGCATCGAACAGGATACCGGCGCCCAGCAGATCAACCAGGCCATCCAGCAGCTCGACCTGGTCATTCAGAAAAACGCCAGCGCCGCCGAGGAAATGTCGTCCACCGCTGAAGAACTGTCGGCCCAGGCCGAACAGTTGCGGAGCACGGTGGCCTTCTTCCGCACTGAACAGCCGCAGGAGCCTACCATGTTCCGCCATCCCGAGCTGAAAAGAATCGAGGCGACAGCCGCGGGCAAGCCCCCTCAGCAAGGGGTGACCAGCCGGGCGCGGAAAAAGCCGGCAGACACGGGAAAGGGCTTGGTTTTTAATCTCGATGCTGACGCCCTGGAAAGCGAATTCGAGAAATTTTAAGAACCTTTACAGCATACTGCTGCGGATAGAGCAAGGCGGTCGGGATTCTTATCTCAACCGCCTTTTCTTATCCCACGGGCGGATCGCCGCTGCCGGCAACAATAACGACAGCAGGAGCCGGCAGTTTGCCAGAATGATCAACTATTTGAGCTGATAGCTGAACTGGAACTGGCGGGTCTTGCCGTCCGGAAGCTTGGTGCCGACCGTGAATTCATACGGACCCGCGGCATTGAGCGTAATGTCCGCGCCGAAGTGGCCTTCCATGCCCATCAGGGGGAGGGCCGCGGATTCAACCTTGTCCGGCCCCTTGATTTTCAGAGCCGCGGTTCCCGTGTTCATGGCTTTGCCGGTGGCGGCATACTGGAGCATGATCATGAAGTGGTGGGTCTGCTTCATGCCCGCCTTGGCCATGGCCTCCCGGGAATCCTTGAGGTGCGCCTCGGCCTTGACGCCATCCACCACCTTGGCGCCGAGCATGATCATCTGTCCGTGATCCATCGCCATCTCATGATCCATGGCCATCTCATGGCCCATGGGAGCCGTTCCGTGTTCATGGGTTTCGGCCCTGGCCCCCGCGGGCATGAGCGACAGGGAGAGAAGGGCAAGCAGCAGGAAATTCTTTTTCATGGGTATTCTCCTTAAGGTGTTTGATTGGCCGGCCATGGGGCCGGATCGGTTGCGGTTGGGGAACTGTTCAGGAAGCAGAAGTCAGGAGACAGGAAGACAAAGCCGGAATCTGAAAATCCCCGGATTCCCTGGGCGCTTCGTTTGCCCGCAATGATCCTGGCCTTCTGACTTCTGTCTCCTGACTCCTGTCTCCTCTCTTCATTCCTGGATGTCCGTCTCACCGGTCGGCACCGCGCTTTTTTCCAGGCCCCGGGCCTGCCACAGATAAAAAATAACGGGATAGACCAGCAGCTCCATGACCCCGGAGGTGACCACCCCGCCCACCATGGGCGCGGCGATGCGTTTCATCACATCGGCGCCAGTGCCGTGGCTCCACATGATGGGAAGCAGACCGGCGATGATGACCGAGATGGTCATGATCTTGGGCCGGATGCGCTTCACCGCGCCGTGATGAATCGCCTGCCTCAGGTCGCCCAGGGTGCGCATCCGCTCGTTTTTCCGCCAGAGCTGGTGGGCGAGGTCGAGATAAAGCAGCATGACCACCCCGGTTTCGGCGTCGAGCCCGGCCAGGGCGATCAACCCCACCCAGACCGCGATGGAGGTGTTGTAGCCGAGCAGGTACAGATACCAGAAGGCGCCGACCAGGGAAAAAGGCACGGCGAGGAAGACGATGCCGGTCTTGATCAGGCTTTTGGTGTTGACGTAGATGATGACGAAGATGATCAGGATGGTGAGCGGAATGACCAGGGTCAGCCGCTGCCGGGCTTTTTCCATGTACTCGAACTGGCCGCTCCAGATGATATTGTAGCCGGCGGGCAGCTTCACCTGCGCCTCCACCGCCCGCCGGGCATTCTTGACATAGGTGCCGAGGTCGATGCCCTTGATGTCCACATAGACCCAGGCGGTGCGGCGGGCATTCTCGGTCTTGATGCTGTCCGCATCATTTTTGATGGAAAACGTCCCCAGCTGCATGAGCGGAATATGCCGGCCGCCGGGGGCCGGCACCAGCACCCGGCCCAGGGATTCGAGATCGCTGCGGAAATCGCGGTCATAACGGACGTTGACCGAATAGCGTTCCAGCCCCTCCACCGTCTCGGTGACGCTCATGCCGCCCACAACGGTCTGGAAGATCTCCTGGATGTCGGCAACGGAAATGCCATAGCGGGCCACGGACCGCCGGTCGATATGGTAATCGAGATAAAAGCCGCCCACGGACCGCTCGGCAATGGCGGACAGGGTGCCGGGCACGGTGCGGACCACCGCCTCCACCTGCTCGCCGATGCGGCTGAGCGTCGCCAGGTCATCCCCCATGATCTTGATCCCCACCGGGGTCTTGATGCCGGTGGAGAGCATGTCGATGCGGGTCTTGATCGGCATGGTCCAGGCGTTGGTCAGCCCCGGAAACTGGATGGCGCGGTTTAATTCATCAATGAGCTGGTCCGGGCTGATCGGCCTCTCCTCGGGCCAGAGCCGGGAGAGGGGCCACCTGGCCCAGGCCGTCCACTCCGGCCAGCAGGAATAGAAACGCTTGACCGGCACGGTACGCCACTCCTCTTCGGGTTTGAGCATGATGGTGGTCTCGATCATCATCATGGGCGCCGGATCGGTGGCGGTATCGGCCCGGCCGACCTTGCCGAAGACGTGGCGCACCTCGGGGAACTGGCGGATGATCCGGTCGGTCTGCTGCAGAATCTCCTTGGCCTTGGTCACCGACAGACCCGGCAGGGTAGTGGGCATGTAGAGCAGATCGCCTTCATCCAGGGGGGGCATGAACTCCGAACCCATCTTGGACAGCGGCCAGATGATGGAGAGCAGGGCCGCCAGGGCCAGCGCCAGGGTGGCCAGCCGCCACTTCAGCACCAGGTCGACCACCGGGTGGTAGAGGCGGATGAGCAGGCGGTTGATCGGATTGGCGTGTTCCGGCCTGATTCGGCCGCGGATAAACCAGCCCATGAGAACCGGGACGATGGTGATGGAGAGCAGGGCCGCGGCGCCCATGGCATAGGTCTTGGTGAAGGCCAGCGGCTTGAACATGCGGCCCGACTGCTCCTGCAGGGTGAAGATCGGCACAAAGGAGACGGTGATGACCAAGAGCGAGTAAAAAAGGGTCGGTCCCACCTCCTTGGCCGAGTCCCGGATGATCTGCCAGTGCGGTTTTTTGCCCCGGTCGCGTTCCAGATGTTTGTGGGCGTTTTCGATCATGATGATGGCCGCATCGATCATGGCGCCGATGGCGATGGCGATGCCGCCCAGACTCATGATGTTGGCGTTGGTCCCCTGGGCGTGCATGAGGACAAAGGCCATCAGGATGGCCACCGGCAGGGTGAAGATGGCGACAAAGGCGCTGGGCAGATGGAAGAGAAAGAGCATGGTCACCAGGGCGACCACGATGCTCTCCTCCAGCAGTTTCACCTTAAGGGTGGCCACCGCCCGCTCGATCAGCCCGGAGCGGTCGTAGACGGTTTTGATCTTCACCCCCTCGGGCAGGCCGGCCTGCAGCTCTTGCAGTTTGCGCTTGACGTTGTCGATGGTGGTGAGGGCGTTCTCGCCGAAGCGCATGACAATGATGCCGCCCACCGTCTCCCCCTGGCCGTCCAGTTCGGCCACTCCGCGCCGCATCTCCGGCCCCAGGCGCACCTCGGCCAGGTCGCGCACCAGAATCGGCGTGCCGGCCGGCGTGGTCATCACCACGATGTTGCGGATATCCTCCACCGATTTGATGTAGCCGAAGCTGCGGATGACATATTCCGTTTCGGCGCTTTCAATGGCCCCGCCGCCCACGTCCAGGTTATTGCGCTGGATCGCCATCAGCAGTTCGCTGATCGGCAGGTCATAGGCGAGCAGCTTGTTGGGGTCCACCGCCACCTGATACTGCTTGACGAAACCGCCCAGGCTCGCCACCTCGGAGACCCCCTCCACGGAGGTCAGCTCGTAGCGCAGATACCAGTCCTGGATGGAGCGCAGCTCCTGGAGGTTGTGCCGGTCGCTCTCCAGGGCGTATTCAAAGACCCAGCCCACGCCGGTGGCATCGGGCCCCAGCACCGGCGTCACCCCCTTGGGCAACTGGCCACTCACGTAATTCAGGTATTCGAGGACCCGGGAGCGGGCCCAGTAGATGTCCGTGCCATCCTCGAAGATGATGTAGACAAAGGAGTAGCCGAAAAAGGAATAGCCGCGCACCACCTTGCTCCCAGGCACCGAGAGCATCTTGGTGGTCAGCGGATAGGTGACCTGGTCCTCCACCACCTGCGGCGCCTGCCCCGGATACTGGGCGAAGACGATCACCTGCACGTCGGAGAGATCTGGAATGGCGTCCAGGGGGATATTCTTCAGCGCATAGCCGCCGCTGATGACGATAAATAGCGTCACCAGCACGACCATGAACTTGTTGCGGATCGACCAGTCGATGATTTTTTCGAGCATGAAAAATACCTGTACCCAGGGACGCCCGCCGGGGGCCGGTTGGGCAGGCACCGGGCCTGCCCTTACAATCGATTACATTTCGGGCATCCCAAGGGATGCCCCTGCTGACCCGGTTTGCGCCGGGTGTTACGTTAATGCCCGTTTACTTGAACAGATCTTCCAGATTTTCCTTGCCTTCACCCGGTTTTTCCGCGGCGGGCACCGCCGGGGCCGGGCTCTCGGGCTCGGGCTGGGTCATCTTCTGGATCGCCTCGCGCAGCTTGCTCTCCGAGTCGAGCATGAACTGGGCCGAGGTAACTACCTGCTCGCCCTCCTGCAGCCCTTCCAGGATCTGCACATATCCCTGTTCATCGCTGACGCCGGTCTTCACCGTCCGTGGCGCAAACCGGCCCTCTCCGAGGGAGATAAAAACCGTCTGGCTCTTGCCCGAATTGAGCACCGCGTTGCCCGGCACGGCCAGGGCCCCGGAGACGATGGGGGCCTCGATGAGGACGTCGGCATACATATCCGGTTTGAGGAGAAGGCCGGGGTTGACCAGCTCGATGCGCGCCTTGACGGTGCGGGTATCGCCCTCGACATAGGGGTAGATGTAGGTGATTTTCCCCTGCAGGGGCTTACCCGGCTCAAAGGAGAACTCCACCATGGCCGGCAGGCCGACCTTGACCCAGGGGAGTTCGTACTCGTAAATATCGGCGTTGACCCAGACGTTGGAGATGTCGGAGATCTGCAGCAGTTCCGTGCCGGACATGACGCGCATGCCTTCCACCGCCGGTTTCTGGGTGACCACGCCATGGTAGGGGCTGTAAAGGGTCATGGTCTTGCGCACCTGGCGGCTTTTTGTCAGTTCATTGATCTGCTGATCATTGATGTCCCAATACTTGAGCCGGGTGCGGGTCGCATCCTGCAGCCGCCGGGCGCCGTTTGCGATCTCGGCATAGGGGGAGGCGGCCAGGCGGCTGCTGGTTTCCAGGGCCAGCAGATATTCCTGCTGGGCCGCCACCAGTTCGGGGCTGTAGATCTCCATCAGGGGCTGCCCTTTTTTCACCAGCTGGCCGGTTTCGTTGATGTAAAGGCGCTCGATCCAGCCCTCGATCTTACTGTTGACCGAATACTGGCGCGGTTCCTCATAGGTCACCAGGCCGACCGTGCGGATGGTGCGCCTGAGGTCCCGCCGCTCCACGGCGGCGGTGCGGATGCCCATGTTCTGGGCGGTGGCCGGATCGATGACGATCTGGCCGGGGGCCGCCTCCTCATAGACCGGCACCAGGTCCATGCCCATGGCATCCTTGCCCGGCGCATCGCGGACATAGTTGGGGTCCATGGACGAGACCCAGTATTTGACCTTGCGCTCCTGCGGGGCCGCGGGGCCGGCGCCGGGCTTTACGGGGGTGAGATCCATGCCGCAGATCGGGCACTGGCCCGGCTCGTCCCGGATAATAAAGGGATGCATGCTGCAGGTATACTGCACCTTCTCCTTCTCCGCCGGTTTGCTGACTACGGCAATATCCTTTGCCGGGCCGGCCTGGCGGCCGCCGAGAAAATAGCCCACGCCCAGGGCCGCGGCCACGGCGGCCACAATCATCAAAGCTTTCATCATGCCGGACGGTTTCATGGCAAATCCCTTGTTTCCGGTCCTGAAGGCAGCGCCGTGCCGACGACGGACTCAAGAACGGCGAGCTGCATCTGGTGGTCGGCTATTGCCTCGGTGTATTCACGTTCGAAAGTAAACAGGGCGGACCGGCTGTCGAGCACCGTCATGAAATCGGCCTTGCCCGCGCCATAGGAGGCCATGGCCGCTTCCAGGGACTGGTCGGCCTGGGGAATAATACCCTGCTGGTAAAGGGCGGCCAGCCGTTCGGTGCGTTCCAGCTGGGCCAGGGCGTCGGCGATGCCCTGGCGGATCTGGTTGACGGTCATGTCCCGTTCCGCCTGGGCCATGCGGATCTCTGCCCCGGCCTCGACCGTCATGGCCTGGCGGCGGTCATGCTGCACCGGCAGCTTGAAGGTGACGCCCGCGGCGTACATGTCGTAGCCGGGTTCATCCATGGCCGGGTCGCGCTGCATATACTCCAGGGTGAAGGTTACATCAGGGTAAAAATCCTTTTCCGCCAGTTGCCTGGCCGCCACGGCCCGCTGTTCCTCGGCGTCAATACCCTTGAGGCGCGGCCGGCTGCGGATGGCCATTTCCTCCAATGCCGCGGCATCGAGCGGCAGAACGGTCAGCTCCAGGGGGGCGGCGGGCGTGACCTTTGTCCCGGCCGGCTGGAAGCGCAGGTTGTTGAGGGCCGCCTCCAGGCTGCGGCGCTGCTGGCGCAGGGAGATGCGCATCTCCTCCATCCGGGAACGCTCCACCTGGGCCTTGAGCACGTCCTGCTGCAGGCCTTTGCCGACGCTATACAGCGTTTCGCTCAGCCGGTTCAGATCATCGAGCACGGTAATGTTTTTCTCCACGATCTCCAGGGACCGGTCGACAAACAGCAGCCGGTACCAGGTTTCCTTGACCATCCTGGTCAACTCGATTTTGCGTTCTTCCACCACCCGGCGGGCCGCCTCGGCGCCCTGTTGGGCAACCTCGCGCTGCAGTGCCCGCTTGCCGAAAAACGGCACCTCCTGGCTGACGCCGATGACCTTGGCGGTCATAACATCCCGGTTAAAGGCCAGGGGTTCGCGGATGAGCAGGTTCTGGACCCGCAGCATGATCATGGGGTCTTCCAGGGTCCCCGCCTGCCGCGCCTGCTGGACAAAGGTGTCCCAGCGGGCCTCGTCGGCCCTGAGTTCCGGATTATTGGCCAGGGCCTCGGCCACGACCTCGGCCAGCTGCTGCCGGCCGGTTTGCTCGCCTTCGGCCAGGCCAAGCACGGGGCGCAACAGCAGGAAGGCGCTCAGCAGAAAAAAAATTGTTTTCGGTTTCATAGTCATTCCGGTTGGCGGACAGGGACAGGGATGCAGCGGCGGAGAGACCGCATAATAGAAAAAAGGATCAGCAAGCGGCATGCCATTCGGTATCAGGTGGAAAAACCGGGAAATATTCCGCAACAGCCCTGAAGATGGGGCAACCGGCGTGAAAACACCCGGCAAAGCACCCAGGCCGGGGCAAACGCCCCACTGGGCCTGCCACTTTGAAGTAGTTTACGCGCTGCAACCAGGCAAAAGCAAACCTTATTTTAATGGAGACCTGCGAGATGTCCGATTTTGCCGGATTAGGATGCCGTATCAATAGACGGCTGTCTCGTCATATCGGACAAAGAGGGGAGAGAACGTGCCAGGTTCGAGAGGCCATGGCGCGGCAGGAACCTGGCACGCAATTTTTTCTGTCTATCTAAGCCATTGCAAAAAAATAACCTGGCCAGAGAAATGCGCCCCAACGGCACTCTTTTCAGTATCCCATTGAGGGGTATAAGGAGCCGTAACGAAATTGAAAAAATGGCCATGTTATTTCATAACGGCCCCTAATTATCCTGGGCGCCTTCGGCGATCCACTTGCGGATGGCCCGGTAATCCGGGTCAGTTGCTGACCAGAATGCCCCGCCGCCGTGGATGACACTGCCGTCCGCCTGTCTCCGCGTTTTTGCCAGCACCGGACTGGCATCGGGGTTATCCTCATAGCCTGCGGTCATGTCCTTTATTCCCCTTTTCGTCCAGGTGGTCCCGCCTGTGGTAACGGATGAACCGTTATAGGATACCAGATCAAGGGACTTGCTGTGATCGATCTGGGTAAGCGGCTCGCCTTCGAAGTCGGATTGGGTGACGAGCCTGGTCAAGGTCGCCCCCGGGATATGGCAGGGTACGCATTTATTCCTGAAGATGGGCAGGATGTGCTTTTTGAAACTCAGGCGGGCCGGGGGATAAGAGGCCAGGGTGTTCTTGCCCATGCCCCACAGGCCCCCGCGGCTGCCCATG
Source organism: Desulfobulbaceae bacterium (assembly GCA_023230525.1). Lineage (GTDB taxonomy): Bacteria > Desulfobacterota > Desulfobulbia > Desulfobulbales > SURF-16 > SURF-16. The sequence continues at coordinate 2,155 of JALNXE010000076.1, read as the reverse complement.
GCGGCATGGTGCATGTTGCAGCTCATCCTGGAGGAAGGATCGGTAGCGCCGCCGATGGGGGCTATAGTGACCATCGGCCTGACATGGTTGCCGCTTTTCACCCAGGCCTTGTACTGCCAGGTTCGGGTATCTTCCGGGTCAGCGGTGTGGAAGCCCAGCTCATCGGTATAATACAGGGTCTCGGTCACTCCGCCATGGCTGGCAATGGCGTAAGGATTGCTGCTGACCGGGGCCTGGGTCCAGAAATTGCCCACCTCATTGCTGGTCACGCTGATCACGTGGCCTTCGCGATCCTGCACGATGATTTCGCCGCCCTGCAGGGGCTTTCTGCCCGCCCTGTCCTCGTAGACCGTGCCGGCTATGGTAAAGATCACCGGGGCCTTGCCGTCGGGACGATGACAGATGCCGCAGTCCTCACCCGCATTATGCGTCCCCTTGCCCGCGCCGTTGTCCTTGCCCGGGATGTGGCCGGTCGGGACCGGCTGCCATTTCCTGCCATCGGCGGAAAAATTCGAGGCATCATACTCAGCGGCAAGGACGCCGGCGCCAAGGCACAGAATACAAGTCGTTGCAATAAACAAGCTCTTATAAATCAAGGGAGACCTCCTTTTCATTCAATTTTGCCTAGTTGCCACGGCCACAGTGTCAATAGCCCGCCGAGGCGGTGGCGCCGCCGCTGCTGCCGCCCGGCACCGGCTCACCGGTGACCAGATCCACCATGGAGACCCATCCGGTGTCACGGTCCGTCCTCGGCGCGCCGCACAAGAGCCGCGAACTCTCCTCCACCGCCAGGGCGGTGCCGAAGCCCTGATCCCTGGTAAAGCCGGTAAAAACCGTGGCATCCGCAAGGGTCGTGGCAGCGCTGATCTCTGCGCCGCTAAAAACATAGACCTTACCGGTCAGATGATGGAGTGCATCCAGATCGGCCATGGGCGAACCCACCACCAGAGCGGCTGCCTGGCCGCTTTCCCCGCCATCCGTGGTGATCGCCGAGCCGAACCTGTCGAACAGGGCAGCCCCGTCAATACGGGCCAGCAGCCCGGCAGACGGCGCGTCAACCGACAACGTGGCAAGCCCCGGCCCGCCCTGCACGACATACAGGCTGCCGGTGTCCCGGTCGCCAGCAATGACGGCATTGGGGGCGCCGATGGCAATGTCACCGACCCCGTCGCCGCTGACATCCGCCACGGCAAGCGCCCGGCCGAATCCTTTGCTGGCGCTCTTAATAGTCACGTCAGGAGCGTCGGTCTCCGGAGCAAAATCATCTGCCCCATAGTAACAGAGCACCTTGCCGCTGGCCGACAGACACAAATCCGCAATACCATCGCCGTTTATATCCCCTGCGGCCCCGCTCCAGCCGAGACCATTGTTCTGCGGGGTCGCATGCAGAACTGCCTGGCCGGTGAAACCGGGGGCGAAAAAGACGTACACCGCCCCGCCCTGATAAACCGCGGGATCCTCGGTATGAAAAGGCGCGCCGGCGATCAGATCCTGCAGGCCGTCATTGTTTAAGTCACCCGCCGCGGCAAAGATGCCGAACTTATCCATCGGCCCCTCACCCGCAAGCTTGGCAATAATTTTTCCGCCCTCCTGCCGCCCCTGCCTGCCCTGGCCGCCTGCCCGCCTGGCCTTTTTTACCTCCCCCTGGCCATAGTTCCAGTTGCGGCCGCCCTGGTAGACGGTAACGCTGCCGCTTAAAGAGACGTCAGAACCATCCCCGTTCAGCGCGCCCACGGCAAAGTCAGCTTTGCCGTCGCCGTCAACATCGCCAAGATTGGCTAATGAAATCCCATAATTATCATCACCCGTCAGAATCATGGCAGGCGTTGCGGAAAATCCGCCGCCTGCGCTGCCCTGGTAGACCAGCACCGCGCCCTGCCGCGCCGATACCGAGGCGTAAGGCGCCCCGACCAGCTTGTCATTGATCCCGTCGCCGTCAACATCGACAAAGCCCACGGATTGGCCCTGTCTGCTCCCGGTAAAAGATACGTCTTTGAGATTCACACCCTTCACGGCATTTTTTGCGGGTTTACCTGCAAAGCTGTTTGGAGTGAGGCCAAATAGCAGCAAAAGAGCTGCGGTTGCGCAGATGACCCCGCTGAAACCCGGGCGCTTCCGTATCTTCCATCGACTGCCAATCCTGTGGGACTTCATC
>JALNXE010000075.1 GCA_023230525.1 Desulfobulbaceae bacterium | reverse complement strand
TTATTGATCTTTTCGCAAAAAACCAATATACCAGGAAGCGAAGAGCATTTCATTTTAAATATTAAATATTTCGGCAAGTTATGCTGAAATATTAGCTAAAAATAGCAACTCCGAAAGTTGAGTTATTGTTTAAGCCGTTGTAAAAAAATAACATGGCCAGAGAAATGCGCCCAAACGGCTCCTTGCATGAGGTCATGCCGGCATTTCATCAAGAACGCCGTCATCAATCAGCTGATCGAAACATTGGGCATTAAGGCGCTTCCCGCCAAGCAATAAAAGGTGTGAAAAGGAAATGAGACATGACGGACAATAGTAACAAGGAACCACGGAAAAACATCATTGAGCAAATCCGGTCCTGGTTGGGCTTGGAGAATCCGCCGCCGCAAAAGAATGGTTTGCCGGGGAAGTCCGGCTTCAATATGTGGTATCTACTGATCCTCTTTCTCTTTATTACATCGGTGCAACAATTCTTTCTTGCTCCAAAAGTGGAGCCGATTCCTTACAGCAAGTTCAAGCAATATGTGACTGAAGGCAAAGTAGGCACATTGACCATTGAGCCGGAAAAAATCCGCGGAACCCTGACGGAAAAGGAAAAACCGGGACAGGAGTTCACCACTGTCCGGGTAACTGATCCCGATTTGGTGAAGGATCTGGATGCACATAATGTCAGTTACTCCGGACGCTATGCGAATAAATTCCTGAGTTTTCTTCTGGCCTGGATCATCCCCATCGGGATTTTTTATCTGATCTGGCGATTCTCCATGAAAAAGATGGGGCCCGGCATGGGGGTCATGTCTTTCAGCAAGAACAAGGCCAAGATTTTCGCCGAAAGCGAAACGAAAGTCTCTTTTGCGGATGTCGCCGGAATTGATGAGGCCAAGGAAGAACTCCAGGAAATAGTGGAATTTTTGACTAATCCCGGCAAATTTCAAAAACTGGGGGGCAGGATTCCCAAGGGAGTGCTTCTGGTCGGCCCGCCCGGAACAGGTAAGACACTACTGGCCAAGGCGGTGGCCGGGGAGGCGAAAGTGCCGTTCTTCAGCATCAGCGGCTCCGAGTTCGTGGAGATGTTCGTCGGCGTTGGCGCGGCCCGGGTGCGCGATCTCTTTTCCCAGGCGGCCAAGCAGGCCCCCTGCATCATTTTCATTGATGAACTGGACGCATTAGGGAAGGCGCGGGGGATGAATGTCATGGGCGGGCATGACGAGCGTGAGCAGACCCTTAACCAGCTGCTGGTCGAGATGGACGGATTTGATACCAATAAAGGGGTGATCATCATGTCCGCCACCAACCGGCCGGAGATCCTCGATCCCGCCCTGCTGCGGCCGGGGCGGTTTGACCGGCAGGTGCTGGTGGACCGCCCGGATATCAACGGACGGGAAGCCATCCTGAAGATTCATGCCAAAAATGTTCTCCTGGGACCCGCGGTTGATCTTCGTAAAATCGCCGGCCGCACTCCTGGCTTTGTCGGGGCTGACCTGGCCAATCTCGTCAACGAGTCCGCCCTGCTGGCTGCCCGGAAGAATAAGGAAACGGTGGAAGCAGCTGAATTTGATGAGGCCATCGACCGGGTGGTTGGAGGCTTGGAGAAAAAGAACCGGGTGATGAACGCCCGGGAAAAAGAGATTGTAACCTTTCATGAGTCCGGCCATGCCATTGTGGCCGAGTCGGTGGAGCATGCCGATCCGGTGCACAAAATTTCCATTATTCCCCGGGGGATTGCGGCGCTTGGTTATACCCAGCAGCAACCCATTGAAGACCGATACCTCATGACCCGTTCTGAACTGCTGGACAGGTTGGCCGTTTTATTGGGAGGCCGGGTGGCGGAGGAGCTGGTTTTCGATGAAATCTCCACCGGGGCTCAAAACGACCTGCAGCGGGCAACCGACATTGCCCGGTCCATGGTCACGGAATACGGCATGAGTGAGCGGCTGGGACTGGTGACCTACGAGCGTGCCCGTCAGCCGATGTTCGCCCCGGAAGGTTTTGCTGCCGGTAAAACCTACAGTGAAGAAAAAGCCGCGCAAATCGACAAAGAGATCGCGCGGTTCGTTGATGAAGCCCACCAACGGGTGCGGAAAATCCTCACGGAGCGGCGGGTCGTCCTGGATAAACTGGCCCAGCTCCTTGCGGAAAAGGAAAGTGTGCAGGGCGAGGAACTCAGAAAGATGATGGCTGACTCCTGAATGATAGTTTTTTTGTTTTCCCGCTGATTTTGAGCAGGACAGTAAACTTGTTCATTGACTACTGCTGGTATCTGCGCACATATTTTTGCGTTGCCCTTGTGTTTTGCTATTATCTTTTGTTATGGTTTAATCATTGCTGGCTTTGTAAAAAGTGCCGGCACCGAATTTTTGTGACGATAAATCAGGAACTTACCATGCACTGTACGGCTGTCGAGTGGGTTTTCACCCAAGGGGTATAAATACGAGACAGTCAATGATTATGTAAATGCAGATTTCTTTTGAGAAGGCGAGGGGTTATCTCGGGCGATTACCCCACGGCCCGCACCCAACAGGACTGCAGAGGGTTGCCTGCGGCCGGGGAATGTCTTGGCCGACAAAACTTCACGCCGGGTGCCGAAGGACCCGTACAGCAGGAAATATTTGCCGAGGGAGTCTTACTTATCATGAATCCGGAACGATATCTTCCCCGATCTTTACCGACACAGTTAAAGGGTTTGACCGATCTGGCGCTGGACCTGCGCTGGGCCTGGAATCATAGTGCCGACAAGCTCTGGCAGAAGGTCGATCGCGAACTCTGGGAAGTATCCGGGGACCCCTGGCTGATTCTGGAAAGCATTTCCCGGAAGCGGCTGGAGGAACTGGCGGTTGATGCCGTTTTTGTTGAAGAATTGCGGCAGCAGCTCGAATACCGGGAAACCTATCTGGGTAAATCGGCCTGGTTTGCCGAGAAATATGGGCAGGGCAGGCTGGGGAATGTGGCCTATTTCAGCATGGAATTCGGCTTGAGCGAGGCCCTGCCGATTTATTCGGGGGGCCTGGGCGTTCTAGCCGGGGATTTCCTGAAAACGGCCAGTGATCTCGGCCTTCCCGTGCTTGGCATCGGTCTCATGTACCAGCAGGGTTATTTTCACCAGGCCTTTGACACCAACGGTGATCAACTGGCCTTTTTCCCCTATAACAATCCGACCATGCTGCCGGTGCTTCCGCTGCGTAATGCCGATGGCGAATGGCTGCGGGTCAGCGTGGAATTGCCGGGCCGCACCCTGCAGCTGCGCTGCTGGCAGGCCCAGGTCGGCCGTATTCCGCTGTATCTGCTGGACAGCAATGATCTGCTTAACACCCCGGGAGATCGAGGCATAACCGGGGAACTCTATGGCGGCGGCATGGAGATGCGTCTGCAGCAGGAGATGGTGCTCGGCATCGGCGGCTGGCGTCTGCTGGAGGCATTAAATATTGATTGCAGCGTCTGCCACTTGAACGAAGGCCATGCGGCCTTTGTCGTGCTGGAGCGGGCCCGCAGCTTTACGGAACGGAGCGGGCAGTCCTTTGGGGTTGCCCTGCGCTGCACCCGCGCCGGCAATATTTTCACCACCCACACCCCGGTTGAGGCAGGGTTTGACCGTTTCCCCAGGGAACTCATGGCGCAATATTTCTCTCATTATGCCGAGCGCCTGGGGATTTCCCTGGCGGCGCTGCTTGATCTTGGCCGCGCCGGGGCCGACAATGAGCTTGAGCCCTTTAACATGGCCTATCTGGCTCTTAACGGCTGCGGCAGGGTGAACGGCGTCAGCCGTCTGCACGGTGAGGTGAGCAGGATTATTTTCCGTCCCCTGTTTCCCCGCTGGCCGGAGGGGGAGATTCCCGTGGGGCATGTCACCAATGGGGTGCATGTGCCGTCGTGGGATTCGGCGGCGGCCGATGACCTGTGGACCAAATTATGCGGCAGGGAACGCTGGATGGGCATCCTGGAGGATGTTGACCAGGCGTGTCAGAAAGTCTCCGACGAGAAACTGTGGGAAATGCGCAGTCAGGCGCGGCTGATGCTCATCAAGGTCATCCGCCGCCGCCTGGCCCGCCAGCGCGCAAGCTGCGGCAACCATGCCGGCGTTGAACAGTGCGTGCAGCAGCTCGACCCGAATGCCTTGACCATCTGTTTTGCCCGCCGTTTTGCCGGCTACAAACGGCCCGCCTTATTGCTTGCCGATCCCAGACGGCTCGTGCGCCTGCTGACCAATATCCATCGGCCAGTGCAGCTTATCATTGCCGGCAAGGCCCATCCCTATGACGAAGAAGGAAAGCGCCTCGTGCGGCAATGGAATGATTTTCTGCGCCGGCCGGAGGTGCAGGGACATGTGGTTTTCATTCAAGATTACGATATGGCCGTGGCCGCCGAACTGGTCCAGGGGGCGGACCTCTGGCTCAACACCCCGCGCCGGCCCTGGGAGGCCAGCGGTACCAGCGGCATGAAGGTCCTGGTCAACGGGGGATTGAACCTGTCGGAACTGGACGGCTGGTGGCCGGAAGCCTATCGTCCGGAGGTGGGATGGGCGCTGGGGGATGGCAAGGAGCATGAAGATCATCCCGCCTGGGACAGCGTGGAGGCCGAGGTGTTGTTCACCATGCTGGAACAGGAGGTCATCCCGGCTTTCTATAACCGTGATGGCCGCGGCATACCCACTGCCTGGGTGGCGCGGATGAGGGGCAGCATGGCGCAGCTGACCAACAGATTTTCCTGTAATCGCATGATGGGCGAGTATATTGATGATTACTATCTGCCGGCAGCCGAGGCCTACCGGCGGCGGGCGGCGGACAACAACAGCCTGGCCGTTGATCTGGAAAAATGGCACGGTGCCCTGGCAAAACATTGGGCCCATGTGCGTTTCGGCCAGATCATGGTTAACCAGTCGGCCGGGGAAATCATTTTTTTCGTCGAGGTTTATTTCACCGGCCTGGACCCGGAAACAGTGCATGTGGAGCTCTATGCCGAGCCCGCCCGCCAGGGCGATGGGCCGGAACGGATCAGCATGGTCAGTGGCGATAAACTCGCAGGCTCTGAAGACGGCTACCTGTTTCATGCGGCACTGCCGGCGGCCGGCCGGCCGGCCGGCGACTACACGCCGCGGCTGATTCCCTGCCACCCTGAGGCCCTGGTGCCGTTGGAAGCCAATTTTATTCTCTGGTATTCCTGACTTTAACAGATATTGTCAGCCACTCCCTGGCCGGGCTTTCCGTCATGTTTCCTGAAGGCCTGGCCTGTTACCGGTTTGAGTACTTGAAGTGCCTAAAATGCCTGACGTAGTTAAAGTGTTTAAATTCCGCCAAGGAGGTGACGGCAATGACCGGATCACCCGCAGCACATGATATCTCCATTGTCCTGGCCGGGGAGGCCGGCCAGGGAATCCAGACCATTGAACAGCTGCTGACCGCAATACTCCAGCTGGCCGGCTTTCACATCCACGCCACCAAGGAATATATGTCCAGGGTGCGGGGCGGGACCAATTCAACCAGCATCCGGGTGGCTTCCCGGCCGGTGCAGGCCCCGCTGCAGCGCATTGATCTGCTTATTCCCCTGGATGAGAAAGTTATCCCGCATCTGCGGTACCGCCTGACCGAAGAGACCATCATCGTGGGGGACAGGGAGGTGGTGGGGGACCTTTCCCGGCTCCGGCATGTCCCGCTCAGGCAGCTGGCCAGGGAGATCGGCAATGAGATGTATGCCAATACCATGGCGCTTGGCCTCATTCTCGGGCTGCTGGCGGTTGAGGCCCAGGTCATGGAGCAATACCTGGCCAGTCGCTTTGCCGGCAAAGGCGAAGAGGTGGTGGCCAACAACCTCCAGGCGGCCCGCCTGGGACACGACCGGGGGTATGCCCTGCGGGAAAGCGGGGAGATCCGCTTTCCGGAGATCATGAGACACGACAACGCCAAGGAGATCATGGTCAACGGCTCCGAGGCCATCGCCATGGGAGCGATTGCCGGAGGCTGCCAGTGCATCACCTCTTATCCCATGACGCCGGGAACCGGGGTGATCACCTTCATGGCCCAGCACCAGCACGATTTCGGCCTGCTGGTGGAACAGGCGGAGGATGAGATTGCCGCCATCAATATGGCCCTGGGGGCCTGGTATGCCGGGGCCCGGGCCATGGTGACCACTTCCGGCGGCGGTTTTGCCCTGATGACCGAAGGAATCAGTCTGGCCGGGATGCTGGAGACGCCGGTGGTGATCCATCTGGGCCAGCGTCCCGGGCCGGCCACCGGCCTGCCCACACGGACCGAACAGGGTGATCTGGAGTTGGCCCTCTATGCCGGGCATGGTGAATTTCCCCGCATCATCCTGGCTCCGGAATCGCTGCCTGGCGCCTTTGCTTTAAGCCGCCAGGCCTTTGACCTTGCCGACCGTTACCAGGTGCCGGTCATCATCCTGACTGACCAGTATCTGGTTGACACCTATTACAATACCGCCGCCTTTGTTTTAGATCCCCGGCAGACCAGCCGCTTTATCGTGGAGAGTGCCGAAGATTACCAAAGGTACCGGCTCACCCCGGACGGCATTTCCCCCCGCGCCATCCCCGGCAGGGGACTGGGGCTGGTGGGCGTGGACAGTGACGAGCATGATGAGGCCGGCCACATCACCGAAGATCTGGAGCTGCGGGTGAAGATGGTCGACAAACGCCTGCATAAGCTGGAGAAGATAAAAGAGGCGCTGCTCCCGGCAGGCTTGGCAGGCCCCGGGGATTACCGGGCCATCGTGGTCAGCTGGGGATCGGTCAACCCCATTGTCAGGGAGGCGCTGGCGCAGCTTGGCGTTAATGATGTGGCGCAGATTGCCATCCAGCAGGTCTATCCGCTGCCGGCAGATCTGGGCCACTACCTGGCCGCGGCGGACAAGACGATCATCGTGGAAAACAATGCCACCGCCCAGCTGGGCCACCTGATCCAGCGGGAAACGGGCCACGGGTTTCACCAGGCGATTCTCAAGTATAACGGTCTGCCCTTTACCGTGGAAGAACTGGTTGATGATCTGCAAAAATGCTTACCTGCATCATGATGCGGAAGGAGAGAGAGTGATGGATTTCGACATGGGAAAAATCGATATCGCCTGGTGCCCCGGCTGCGGCAACTTTGGCATTCTGACGGCGCTGAAGCGCACCCTGGCTGAACTGCAAATCCGGCCCCGGGATCTGGTGCTGGTATCCGGCATCGGCCAGGCGGCCAAAACGCCCCATTATGTCAAGGCAAATTTTTTTAACGGTCTGCACGGCCGGGCCCTGCCCCCTGCCACGCTGATCAAGGCGGTTAATCCGGAGCTTACGGTCATTGTCACCAGCGGCGACGGCGACATGTACGGTGAGGGCGGCAACCATTTCATCCATGCCATCCGCCGCAATCCGGACATCACCGTTATCGTGCATAACAACATGGTTTACGGCTTGACCAAGGGCCAGGCCTCACCCACCAGCCAGCCGGGTTTTGTTACCCCGCTGCAGGTCGACGGCGTTTTTGAGGAGCCTTTCAATCCCCTGGCCGTGGCGGTGGCGCTGAATGCCTCTTTTGTGGCCCGCACCTCCATTCATGACCTGGAGCTGACCCGGCGGATCTTTGCCCGGGCCATCCGGCATAAAGGCTTTGCCCTGGTGGATACCTTCACCCCCTGTGTCTCCTTTAACAAGGTCAATACCCGGCACTGGTACCAGGAGCATACCTATGTGCTGGATGACAATTATGACCCGCGGGATAGGACAGCCGCCTGGCAAAAGGCCGTGGAGACGGGGCCCTGGCCCCTGGGAGTCATTTACACCAGTCCGCCCAAACCGAGCTTTGAGGAAAATCTGCCGGTCTACAAAACCAACCGGCAGCCGCTCATCGACCGGAAAGTGCAGTGGGAAAAGCTCGCAGCCTTGATTGACAGCAGGAAAGGGTGAAATCGGCAGGATCGTAAAAGTCTTTTTTCACCACCGAGCACCCAGAGATCACCGAGAAATGTTTTTTTGGGATAAGCAGAAGCTCTGCGGGCTCTGTGCTCTCTGCGGTAAATTTTTAGCAAATTCTGCGCACCGCAGGCTACCACTCTTCCATGGGCTTGCCTTTTTCCACCATGCTGCTGATCATTGCCGTATTTCTTGCACAGAGATCAACCTGCTGCTCAATCAGCTGATAGAGCTGGTCGTCTTTGCCGATCAGTTCCGCCGCCCGCTGGAGAATTTGTTGCCCCTGCCTTAAGTAGTCCTGCATTTCCTTCAATAAAATCTTTCTCTTCTCATGCCTTTGCAGCTCTGATTCAATCACCGGCAGGAGTCTGCGGATGGAAAATTCCACCAGCACATCCCGGGGAATGCCCTGCTGCCGGGCGATATAATCAAGGGCAACCAGCGAGTTTCTGCTGATGACAAAGGTCTTTTGCTGCCGCTCCGCCTCGCCTGGCGCGTAATTCTGCGCCTCCCGGGCGATCCGTCCGAGCACCGAGATGTCCTCGACCAGCTGATCAAAGAGTGATTTCTGTTTAATGCCCAGCTGCGAGGCAATGACGCTCAGCAGCTCAATCGCCTGTTTGGGCAATCTGAAGGTTGCCCGGACAGACTGTCTGCCTTTCAGTGTATCGATCGACAGTTTAAGCTCATTGTCAGGGATGATCGCGCCATCCTGGTTTTTTGGGCTCATGACATTCCCTCCATATCATATACATAAAGATTTGTTATTACTTTGTCAATAATTATATAAAAAGTAATATATCGTATAATTATATAAAAAGTCATGCGATAATATTGACAATCATCCAAACGTAATTAGATTTTCTGTAAACAGGAAGACGGATTCGCATACGGGTTTTTATGAATCCGGTCGACCATAACAATGATAAAAAAAATGATAAACAAGGGAGGGATAATATGTGGATGAGAGTAAGCGATTTAGACCGGATGTTTGGTGTCATGGATCTGCTTAATGCCCGGATAAACAGCATGTTCGGGGATTATGATAGATCATACGGCAATGACTATGGCGGCTGTCTGGTTACTGAGGGAACACCGCGAACAAATATTTATGACGCCGGTGATCACTTTGAAATCATGGCGGAGGTTCCCGGTCTGACCAAAGAAGACCTCAACCTCAGGATTCAGGGTAATTACCTGGAAATCAGCGGCACCCGTAAAACGGATGCCCCGGAAGGATATAAAGCCCATCGGGTTGAACGGGAGACTGCTCCTTTTACCCGTTGCTTTACCTTACCGGTGGATGTCGATGCGGAAAAGGTTGATGCTTCCCTGAATAACGGCATTCTCATCATGACTTTGCCGAAAACTGAGGCCGTTAAACCAAAACAGCTAACGATCAACTAAAGATTCTTCTAGAGGTCAAAGAGGAAAAGTCTTTAATGGAGGTTGCCCATGAATAATAAAACAGAACTTGTCACGAGAGAAGAAACAACCCCCGTGCAGAGTCGTCAGATACCCGTTGTTGCTCCGGAAGTGGACATTTATGAGGATAACGATGAGATTCTCTTGAATGCTGAGCTGCCGGGTGTGGCAAAAGAGGACGTAACCGTCAATGTTGACAATGGTAAGTTGACCATAACCGGTATACGAAAAATGTTTGCCGCCGGCGCTGCCAAATGGGCGGAATTCGGCGATGTGGAATACCGCAGGATCTTTTCCGTGCCCCAGACCATTGATGTGGCAAAGGTCAATGCCGAGCTGCGGGATGGGGTGCTGAGACTGCATCTGCCCAAGTCGGAGACTGCCAAGCCGCGGCAGATTGAAATCAAGGCGGCATAAAAAATCCGCCGGACTATCTTTGCTGCCGGGGACATAATCGTAAAGAGGTTAAACTATTAAAGAGGTGAAAGAAGCGGGAAATCGTCCCTGGGGCGGTTTTCCGTTTCTTTTTTGAAAAATGGGAAAAAGAGAGGTGGCTTATGGATTTCAAGAAACTTGCACCCTGGAACTGGTTCAAAAAAGAGGAAGAGGAATCCGGATCAACCGTGCCGGTACGGCATCATGCCCCTCATCCGCCTGCCGACAGGCTGCCCGGACCGTTTGTGCAATTGCAGCGGGAAATGGACCGTCTGTTCGCTGATTTTTTCACCGGCTTCGGTTCAGCGCCTTTCCGCTATGAAGGTTTTTTCCCCGGTCCGCTGACCAGCGGGCTGCTAAAGCCCACCCTTGACATCGGGGCAAATGACCGGGAGTACACCATCAGTGTCGAAGTGCCCGGGGTGGATCAAAAAGACGTGAAAATTGAAATAACCAACAACACGCTGACCATCCGGGGCGAGAAGAGGCAGGAAACTGAAGAGAAAGAGAAAAATTTCTACCGGATGGAACGTTCCTACGGCTCCTTCCAGAGGACGCTGTCATTGCCGGAGGATGCGGATCAGGAAAAGATCAATGCCGTGTTCAAGAATGGGGTCCTGACCGTGACCATGCCGCGCAAGGCCCTGCCCCAGGCTGAGGTGAAGCGGATTGAAATCAGATAGATAATGACGGGGTGATTATGTAACCCCAGGTTGGCAGGGTTGAGATAACACCAAAAAAATGGCCGGGGTGGTGCCGGCCATTTTTTTGGTTTTTTCTTTAGAGGGGTTTGTCGCCCCGGCGATCGATGCCGGAGCGTCTTTCAATTTGGGTGGACAGCTTGACATGCACCCCGGTATTGACGCTTCGGCGCCGGTCCAGCTGGTTTTTCCGGCGGTTCCGGCGGCGGGGAAGCGCGGTCAGCAGCTCCTGGTTCTGCCTCCGGTCCAGGCGGGTCCTCTTCTCCTGGCGATGGGACAGGCTGACAATATAGTCTTCATTTGCCTGACGCCGGTCAGTGGTGCTTTTCCGGCGATCCAGCCGGGCATTCCTGGCGATCCGCAGAGTTTCCCGAATTGACTGCTGGATGGGCTGAGGATCATCCTCCATGTGCCGGTTCATGGTGGGTGGCTTGCCGATAAAAAAATCAATCACCGCGAGACTCCTTCTTTAAAGTGAACATGACGTCCCGTCATGGCCAAAACAACTGCAACGCAATCTTCTACAAAATTTCCCATAAAGCAACTGGTAATATATAAATAAAGACGAGATCTCCGGCCGGGAAGTTCCATCCGGCGGTTTTTTTGCCGCAAAAGAGAGGAGCTGAGGCTGATTTTTTTATTGCCTTCGCACCTTTTCCTTGCTAATCAACCGTTATTCATACGCGGCCGCCGCCGGTCATCCTGAGGGCAGTGCTCCTGGCGAGTACCATTGCCTGTATGCGCGTCTCGGCACTTGATCACGATTCTATGCCGACTGGGGTCGAGAAATAGTGACAAAACTTAACCGCTCCGGGAATTCCATGCCTCCCGTCTCCGCAGCCCCTGGCCATCGACTTGAGCGCTGGGGCTGGTACTCGGTGGGGCTCAATGTCGTGCTCGCCGCGTTTCATGGGGTAATCGCCACTGCCTCCGGCAGCCTTGCCGTGGCCGCGGAACTGATTCATAACGTCGTGGATCTCCTCATGGCCGTGGCCGTTCTCATCGGTCTCAGGCTGGCAACCCGCAAATCCGAAGCCTTCCCCTACGGCCTCTACAAGGTGGAGAACCTGACAGCGACGGGTCTTGCCGTCATGATCTTTGTCAGCGCCTATGAGATCGTGCGTGAAGCGCTGCTGGCGCCGCCTGCGTCGATTCGGGCGGAACCCTGGATGCTTGGTCTGTTGCTGATCACCACGGCGCTGCCGCTTTTTTTCAGCCATTTCGAGATGCGTGCCGCGCGGGAGGCCAACTCACCGGCGCTGCTCGCCGATGCCAGGGAGTATCGGATTCATGTGTTCACCACCGGTCTCGTGTTGGTGGCGCTCTTGTCGCAGTGGCTGCGCTTGCCGCTTGATCGCCTCGCCGCGCTACTCATCGTTGTGGTGGTGGTCAAGACCGGCTGGGATGTGTTGCGCGATGCGATGCGCGTGCTGCTCGACGCCTCACTCGACGCGGATACACTGCAGCGCATCCGCCAGGTTATCAACGCCGCTCCGGCGGTTGCCGAGCTGCGGTGGGTGACCGGGCGCAATGCCGGGCGTTTCCGCTTTGTCGAGGCAGGGGTGACATTGCGAGTCGCCCAGCTCGGCAAGGCCGAGGAGGTGCTGGGGCGCATCGAGGCCGCCGTGCGCGCGGAGGTGCCGCACGTGGAACGGGTTCTGCTCCACGTCGAATCTCCGGCGGTGACGCAGCTGCGCTACGCGGTTCCCCTTGCCGACCGCGAGGGCGCGGTCAGTGTCCACTTCGGTGAGTCCCCTTACTTCGCCCTGGTGACCATCCGGCGTGCTGACGGCGGCGTGGAAGAGCAGCGGATCATCAGCAACCCCCACCAGGCCGAGGAAAAGGCCAAGGGCATCCGGGTCGCCGAATGGCTGGTCGCGCAGAAGGTCGATGTGGTTGTCCTGCAGGAGGATGTGCGCGGCAAAGGGCCTGAGTATGTCCTGCGCGACGCCGGGGTAATCATGCGCCTTACCGAAAAGCCCACCCTGGCCGGGGCGCTGTCCTCCCTGTCGTACTGAACAAAGGCTGACTTGGCTGTCTGGCCGGCGGTCCGGGCGGCACAGTTCTCGCTATTGGCAAGTAGCCGGTCAGAAACCCGTTTGCCTACCCTTGCTACCGGAGGTGGCCCCCATGTCAGGATCCCTGGGAAAAGAGCAGATTCTCGAGCTGATCATCAATAACCTACCCATTGGTTTTTCCATTGTTGACGAAGCCGGGATTATTGTTGAATTCAATCAGGCTGCCGAGCAGATAACCGGCTTCAGCCGCCAGGAGGTTCTTGGCAAATACCATTTTGCCATCCTGCACGGCACTGCTGATGCCACTGCTTGCCCCCTGCTGCAGCTCACTTTAAAAAGGCATGAGCAGAGCGTGGCATCCGAGTCGGTGATCCAGAAGAAAAATGGTGATTTCATCTCTATTTCCGTAACAACTTTTCCGCTTTTCGATCATGCCGGCGGTTTTATCGGTGGCGTGGAATTATTCCGGGATATCACCGAATACAAAAAATTAGCCAAGGAGAGGGAAAACATTCTGTCAATGTTTGCCCATGACATGAAGAACCCGGTGATGACCTCCACGGGACTTTTGTCCCGAATTTTGTCCGGCAAGACCGGTGTTCTCACGGAAAAGCAGAAGGACTATCTGGAAATGGTCCATGACAACCTGGAAAAACTGGAAAAGCTGATCAGGAATTTTCTTGAATTCTCCCGCCTGGAAACCAAGGAATATCTGCCGGCCATGGAGGTCTATGATATACGGCCGGCCATCCAAAAGCTGATGGACATGGCCGGGGTAGAAGCGGAAAAAAAGGCATCAAGCTCGTCTATGAAGCTCCCGCCGAGGTCCCCGTGCTAATCGAGGCGGACGCCATGATGCTGGACCGGGTCATCTCCAACCTGTTGATGAATGCCTTAAAATATACGGAAGCGGGAGGATGCATTACGATTACCCTTAATGATGGAGAAAAGGATATTCTCGTCCAGGTGGCGGATACCGGCGCAGGTATCCCGGAAATGCATCTTCCCCATATTTTTGACGCCTTTTATCGAGTCAACCATGACACCAGCGGCTCGGGGCTCGGCCTGTCCATTGCCAAGGTCATCATTGAGGCCCATCAAGGCCGGATCTGGGCCGTAAGCACCCTGGGCAAGGGCAGCACCTTCAGTTTCACCCTGCCAAAGAGGAAAAAACGGGAAGAATAGGGACCATTGGGGGCTGTTCCGGCTGATTCAATTCCCCAGGCAAAACATCGACGATATTTTCATTGCTTTGGCTCCTTTTCCCTGCTAATGAATCGTTATTCATAACTTGCCGTGCGGTGTGCCGCCGGCGGGCGGGGCTTTTTACGGCTTGATCAATCTGCGCCACATGAAAAGGCAAACAGGCGGGTGGAAATGATGGATATCGGAGTGCTGGCAAAGGAGGTGACGGCCCTGCTTGTTCCCCTTATGCCGTACCTGGCCAAGGCTGGGGAAAAGGCGGTGGAGACGGCTGCCCAGGAGATCGGCAGGGAGGGTTGGGACAAGGCCAAGAACCTGTGGCAGCGGCTCTGGCAGGGCAGGGAAGAGAAAGAGGCTGTGGTTGAGGCGGTGCAGGAGGTGATCGACCACCCCGCGGATGACGATGCCGTGGCGGCCCTGCGGCTGCAGATCAAAAAGGTCCTCACCGAGGATGACTTGCTCGCCGGGGAGATCAAAGAGCTGCTGGAGGAGTTCCGCCGCTCCAGTCCGCAGCACTTCCAGGCCCGGCTGGAAGGCTCAGGGGCCATCGCCCAGGGAGAGGGGGCAATTGCCGCCGGGGCCGGCGGGGTGGCCATCGGCGGCAATGTCCAAGGTGGCAATATCATTACCGGCAGCGGCATACCTTTGGCAGAAAGAAGGAAGGAGAAGAGCGGTGAGTGACGAGCGTGAGAGACGGCTGGCTCAGCTTCGCCTGGCCCATGAGAGCGGCTTGCTGGATGAAGACACCTACCAGGCCGCCATTGCCGGTCTTGGGGTTGCTCGTCAAGACACAGCCGGTGTGGCGGGCTCCGGGGCCATTGCCCAGGGACCGGGGGCAGTCGCGGCAGGTACCGGCGGGGTGGCAGTGGCCGGCGATGTGCGGGGTAACATCTATATTGGCGAGCCCACCCAGGACCCGGCCAGAGCCCTGGCCATCTATCGCCGGGTGCTGGTCGGCGGCTGCCGTAAGCTGCCGTTGCGGGGCATGGATTTTGGGGCCAGCGACCCGACCTGCGGCCGCAAGCAGCTCGATCTGGACCAGGTCTATGTGGCCCTGGATACCACCACCCGCTTGGCCGGAGAAATGCCAGAGCTTACCTTTGATCCAAAGGATATGATGTCGGGAAAACGGCCCATGAGCGTGCTTGAAGCAGCGGCGGAGCACCGGCAGCTTGTTATTCTTGGTGACCCTGGCTCAGGGAAATCGACTTTCCTCAATCACCTCGGGCTCTGTCTGGCCTTAAACGGCCTGGAGCCGGAGGGCGGCTGGCTGCGCCGCCTGCCGGACTGGCCGGAAGCCCTGGGCGATCTTGTTCCCATTCCCGTGGTGCTGCGGGATTTCGCCTCCGCGCTGCCGGATGATGGGGCCAAAGCTGAACCCCGCCACCTGTGGGATTTCATCAAGGTCCGGCTGGCGGCGCAGAATCTGTCGTTTACCGAAAAATCGCTGCAGCAGGCCCTTGACGATGGCCGGGCCATCGTTCTCTTTGACGGGCTGGACGAGATCCCCGGCCGGGAGCGGCGCGGATTTGTCTCCGATGCGGTGCAGGCCTTCTGCGAACGTTATGGAAAGAGCCGACATCTGCTCACCTGCCGCATCCTCTCCTACCAGGACCCGGCCTGGCGGCTCGAAAATGTTCCTTTCGTTGAACTGGCCCAGCTCAGCGAGGAGAAGATCGACCGTTTCATCGATGCCTGGTATCAGGAACTGGTACGATTGGGGGAGGTCAGAAAGGAAGAGGCGGCTGGCCTTGCCGGACGTCTCCGGGAGGCTTTGCGCCGTCCCGATCTCTGGCGTCTTGCACCAAATCCGCTGCTTTTGACCGTCATGGCCCTGGTTCACACCCACAAGGGGCGGCTGCCAGATGCCAGGGCGCTGCTTTATGAGGACACGGTGGAGCTTCTTCTCTGGCGTTGGGAAGAGATCAAGTTGGGTAGCGGGGAGGAATCGACCGGCCTGCGCCGGTTGCTGGCCGTGGCTGGCAGGACCGATGTGGATCTCAAGCGTTGCCTGTGGCAAATTGCCTTCGATGCCCACCGGCAGGGGGGAGCGGCGGAAGGGGAAGCCTTGGCCGACATTGGCGAGCTTCGTCTGGAAAAGGCCCTGAGCGGGCTGCATCCCGAGGGGAGCCGGGACTGGGCTTTGCAGGTCGTTTCCGCCATGCGCCACCGGGCAGGCCTTCTCATTGAGCGGGTGCCCGAGGTCTTTACTTTTCCCCACCGGACCTTTCAGGAGTATCTGGCCGGGGCCCATCTCGGTTCCCAGGCCGATTTCGCTGTTCAGGCAGCCGGGCTCGTGGCGGAAAGCGCCTTCTGGCGGGAGGTGATCCTGCTGGGCGTGGGCCGGTTGGTCTATCTGGGTGGCGACATCCACAAGCCCCTAGCCCTGGTGTGGGAGTTGTGCCCCGAGATAGCGGTGGACGAGGAATCTGGCTGGCAGAAAGCCTGGCTGGCCGGCGAGGTCCTTGTCGAGATGGGGGTGAATCGGGTGGGTGACAGCGCCCAGGGCCGCGATTTGCTGGCACGGGTCAAGAACCGGCTGGTCGATCTTTTGGAGCGGGAACGTCTTGTGCCGGTGGAACGGGCCAGGGCGGCCGACACCCTGTGTCTCTTAGGCGATCCCCGGCCCGGCGTGGGCCTCGACAGCGACGGCCTGCCGGATATCCTCTGGCGCGCTATCGAGCCGGGGTCGTTTATTATGGGCTCAATGGATGGGCGGGAAGAATATGAAGATGAAAAACCCCAATTTGAATGCACCTTGAATAGTAAGCCCTATCGTATTGCCAAGTACCCAGTAACAAACCGGCAGTTTGCCGCCTTTGTCGAAGATGGGGGCTACACCGAACGTTGGCAAAACTGTTGGACGGCTGCCGGTTGGCACTGGAAGGGGGAGCGCAGCGGGCCTGAAAAATTGGGGGATGTTTTTGCTAATCACCCGGTGGTGGGAGTGAGCTGGTTTGAGGCGGTGGCCTTCTGCAATTGGTTCAGCGCACGGTCCGACTGCAAGGTGTCGCTGCCCAGCGAGGCCCAGTGGGAGCGGGCAGCTAGACACACTGACGGACGGAAATATCCGTGGGGGAATGCTGAAGAAGCAGCCATTCGCTGCAACATGTGTAATACAGGGATCAAGAGCACCTCGGTTGTCGGGATTTTTCCCAGCGGTAAGGCGGAGTGCGGGGCTTGTGACATGGTCGGCAATGTATTGGAGTGGTGCTGCAGCAAGTGGTTAAGGAGCTATAAGGATTATGAGAAAAAAACGGACCATACCCTGGAGGGACGAGAGCCCCGTGTGTTACGCGGCGGCGCGTTTGGCCTCGGTGATAATATCGTGTACTGTGCCTACCGGAGCTGGCTCAATCCGGACCTCAGGGGCTGTAACTGCGGGTTTCGGGTTGTGGCGTCCCCATCCACCCCTGAATCCTGATCCCTCTGACCTCAGTTGCTCTGGGTTTTCCTGGCGCTGGCACCGCAGGCGCTGAGAAAATTTTCCAACCACCCCTTGGCCGGATGCGATCCGGGTTTGATGGGTCGGGGGCATGGCCCCCTCCTACGGGCGGAGCGTGGTGGAATTTTCGGGGCGGAATTTTCTGCAATCATCCCTGTCGGTTGGTAGGAGCTGGCCATGCCCGCGATAACGTTATGAGCCAGCATCCCAAGAACCGCCATCCCAAGCATGGCGCAAATCAGCAGCCGGAAAGATCCGGGCAGCGGGCTTTGCGGCGAGGCCGGGCATCGCTGGCCAATCATGCCTATCTGGTGACCAGTACGACGATTGGGCGGCAATGTTTTTTCGCTGATTTCCAGGCGGGCTGCGCGGCCGCCCGGTGTTTCGAGAACAGCGCCCTGCTGGGCGATGCCCGCATGCTGGCCTGGGTGCTCATGCCGGATCACGCCCATTGGCTCGTCCAACTGGGCGAGAATGACCCCCTGAGTCTGGTGGTGAACCGGATTAAATCAGCCAGCGCACGTTATGCCAATTTGGTTTTGCAGAGAAATGGTCCCATCTGGGAGCCGGCATACCACGACCACGGTCTGCGGCGGGAAGAAGACCTGCGGGCCGTGGCCCGGTATATGATCGCCAATCCGTTGCGGGCGGGTTTGGTGCGACGGGTCGGTGATTATCCTTTCTGGAATGCCATCTGGGTTTGAGGGGTCGGGGGGGCGGGGGCATGGCCCCCTCCTACGGTGGGGCGTGGTGGAATTTTCGGGGGGAATTTTCTGAAATCATCCCTATCGGCCGGTAGGAGCGGGCCATGCCCGCGATAGTTTATGAACCAGCGGAGGAAAGAGCCCATGCAGCGGGAAGAAGATTTGCAGCGGCTCGGTGATTATCTGTTCAGGGATGCCACGGGGTTTGACGGGTTGCGGGATCGGGGGCATGGCCCCCTCCTACGGGTGGTGGGCGATCTGGAGAATCACCCCTCCCTTTCCTTCACCTCGCTGACCAGACTGCCTTCATGCAGCCGGATGCGCAGCAGCTCGCCCGGCTGGGCCTGGCTTGCCGAGCGGATGACCCGGCCGTCGTCCGTCCGGCTGACAATGGCGTAGCCGCGGCCGAGCACGGCCAGCGGGCTCACCGCATCGAGCAGCACCGCGGCCCTGGCCAGTTCCTGGCGTTTGCGCTCAAGCTGCAGGCGGGTAAAGACCATGATCTTTTCACTCAGTTCATCCACCAGCTGCCGGCGAAGGTCCAGCTGCCGGGCGGGATTAGCTATTGCCAGCTGACTTTCCAGCCGGTTCAGCTTCTCCTGGTGGCGATGGATGACGGCGGCCATGGCCCCGGTCATGGCCAGCCGGCTGTGATCGATAACCAGCCGGAAATGATTCAGCATGGCCGTCGGGTCGCCTAGGCGCTGCTGCTCAAAACGCACCTGCCGGCGGAGCATGTCGACCTTGGTTTTGATGGTTGCCGTGAGCCTGGCGGTGGTGGCCGCAAGCCGCTGCCTTAAGGTTTCCCGGTCCGGCAGCACGTCCCTGGCCGCGGCCGTGGGGGTGGGGGAGCGGTGATCCGCCACAAAATCGGCGATGGTGAAATCCACCTCATGGCCCACGGCCGAGACCACCGGCAGTTGGGACTCGAAAATGGCCCGGGCGGTTTTCTCCTCATTAAAGGCCCACAGGTCTTCGATGGATCCTCCCCCCCGGCAGAGCACGATCACGCCCTCTGTTGCCCTGCGGTTGATGGTCTTGATGGCCCGGCTGATTTCTTCGGCCGCGCCCTCGCCCTGCACCCTGACCGGGGAGATCTCAATGGGCACCGCCGGGAAGCGGCTGCGGGCCAGGCGCAGGAAATCAAAAAGGGCCGCGCCCTTGGGCGAGGTGACGAGAAAGATCTTTTCCGGCAGAAAGGGCAGGGGTTTTTTAGAACCACTGTCAAAGAGACCCTCGTCCGCCAGTTTTTTCTTCAGCTGGTCAAAGGCTGCCTGCAGTGCCCCGGTGCCGTAAGAGTCGACAAAGTCGGCGATGATCTGGTATTCGCCCCGGGGTTCGTAGACCGAGATCCTGCCCCGGCAGATGACCTGCCGGCCGTCCTGCAGGGGGGTCGCCAGGTAGCGCTGCTGGCCCTTGAACAGCACCACCCTGATCTGGGCCTCCCGGTCTTTCAGGGTGAAATAGCTGTGGCCGGAATAGGGCTGTTTGAGGTTGGAAATCTCGCCGCTTACCGTGACAAAGGAGAATTCCGTTTCCAGCAGGCCCCGGATCGAGCGGGTCAGTTCCGTGACGGTCTGGACTCTGGCTGCGTAGGGTGACAGGGTCATAAAGTTTTCCGGTTTATGCTGACAGAAGAAGTGTGGCGTTGATTTTTTTGCGAGCCGAATGTATAAGTTACATTTTGCTCAACCGCCGAATCAAGCATGGCGGCCTTGACGATGATGAAACCCCTGCATACTATTTTGTGCAGGCCGGACTTGCAAATAAATTTTGTAAATACAGGAGACGGGAGACAGAATAACTGCTGCTGGCGTCTTTCTTTTCCATTCTGACTCCTGAATTCTGTCTCCTGACTTCTTACCTGAAAAAAAGGATATCCCATGCCAGAACCAAACAACAGCCCTTTTACCAAATTGCATGTCGAAGAGGTGACCCCGGCCAAACGGACCCTGCTGGATGAGTTGAATCTGCCGCCCAAGGCAAGAAAATTTATCACCGATAATGCCAAGACCCTGCAGATTGCCCTGATTGCACTCTTAGTCTTAATCTCTGCCTGGAATTTTTACAATTATTATACGCAGAAACAGAAAAATGCTTCCGCCGCCCTGCTGGCCCAGGCCATGCAGCAGACCGATGCCGAAGCGCGGGACAAAGAGCTGCAGCAGGTGATTAAGGATTACTCCGGCAGCGGGGCGGCCATGTGGAGCAGGATTACCCTGGCCCATGACCAGGTGGAGAAAAAGGACTATGCCAAGGCCCAGGAACAACTGGCGGCCATCAAGAAGGACGTGGGCAAGGGCAATCCGCTGTTCCCCCTGATTCTGTTTGATCTCGGCCAGGTCTATGAGATGAACGGCGAGCTGGACAATGCCCTGGGCCAGTACGCGGAGCTGCGGGAGATCCCCGGTTTTGTTGTTATCGGCTATCTGGGTGAAGCACGGATTTATGAGCAGAAAAATGACAGCGTCAAGGCGCGTGAGGCCTACGAAATGCTTAAGACCCAGACCAATCTCGAACCGGCGGTGCGGGAGTGGGTCGAGGCCAAACTTGCGGCGAAGTAAGGATCATGGAAACCATTTGCTCCCCCGGGGTGATGGCTGCCTGGGCCGACCAGGTCCGGCGGGCGGGCAGAACGATTTGTCTGGTGCCCACCATGGGTTTTTTCCATGAGGGCCATCTTGCCCTGATGCGCAGGGCCGGCGAAATCGCAGGTGAGGTGGTGGTATCGCTCTTTGTCAACCCCATGCAGTTCGGCCCCAGTGAAGACCTGTCCAGCTACCCCCGCGCCTTTGAGCGGGATGCGGAGCTTGCCGCGGCAGCAGGGGCGGCCGTGCTGTTTGCTCCGGCGGCCGATGAGGTCTATCCCGAAGGGTTCCGCACCACAGTGAGCGTCAGCGGTCTGACCGAGACCCTGTGCGGCCGGAGCCGGCCCGGTCATTTTGACGGGGTCACCACGGTGGTGGCCAAGCTTTTTCACCTGGTCAAACCGCATTTCGCCGTTTTCGGCGCCAAGGACTTCCAGCAGCTTGCCGTTATCAGAAAAATGGTCAGTGATTTGAACTGGGACGTGAACATTATCGGCCATCCCATTGTCCGGGAAAAGGACGGGCTGGCCATGAGTTCCCGCAACACCTATCTCAGCCCGGCGGAGCGGGAGAAGGCGCTGTGTCTGTCCCGCTCCCTGCAGCTTGCCGGGGAAAGGGTGGCGGCAGGCGAAAAAGACCCCGCAAGGCTCAGGAACGAGATTTGGCAATATATTACCTCTTATGGTGAGGTGGACGTTGATTATGTCGCAATTGTCGATGCAGAAACCCTTGCCCCCTGCGATACTATCACGGACAAATCACTGCTGGCCCTGGCCGTGAAAATCGGCCGGACCCGTTTAATTGACAATACCCTGCTTGCAGG
>JALNXE010000074.1 GCA_023230525.1 Desulfobulbaceae bacterium | reverse complement strand
CGCGCTGCTGCTCGTGGTCATCTATCTCGGCCCCCTGGTGCTGCTGCTCACGGTATGGGCCAAGCAGCACCGTTATTATCTCGGCGCGGTGAGCGGCCTGGTGCTGCTGGGCATGTGGCTGGAGCGCTGGTGGCTGGTGCTGCCCACCTTGAGGCCCGGCTCATTGCCAGGCCCCGGCGATATCGGCCTGGGCCTGGCCTTTGTGGGGCTCTGGGGGCTGGCGGTGAGCTTTCTGCGCCACTGGTTTCCCGTGCCGGCGGGGCCCCATGGCCGGAGGCGGCCATGAAAAGGGCCTATGTCATCGATCAACGGGAGGGCGGCTACCGGCGATTTGTCTGGGGCGGCGTACTCACCGCATCGATATTTGCCGTGATGCTGCTCATCTATTACGGCTATAATTTTTATTACCCGGCCCAGCTGGGGCCGGAGCAGCCCATTCCCTTCAGCCACCGGCTGCACGCCGGGGTCAAGGGCATCAGCTGCCTGGTCTGCCACGAGACCGTAGCAAGTCAGGCGGGGGCCGGCCTGCCGCCCCTGGAGACCTGCCTGCTCTGCCACAGCCGGCTGATCACCCATTTCCCGCCCATTGCGCTGCTGCGGGAGACATTTTTCAGCCGGCAGCCGGTGGTCTGGCAACGGGTCAAATATGTGGATTCCTTTAACTATATGCCGGATTTTGTCTATTTCAATCACGCGGTGCATATCCGGCGCAGCATTGACTGCGGCCACTGCCACGGCCCGGTAAAGGAGATGGACCGGTTGGTGCGGGTGCAGAATCTCAACATGGGCTTCTGTATCACCTGCCATAAATATTACAACGCCAGCCACGACTGTTACACCTGCCACCGCTAGGAGGACCATGCTCACCCCCGCCCAAAAAACAAACAGCGCCGCTCTCGCCTTTCTGGCCGCCGGTTCCATCTGGCTGCTGGTGGGGACCCTGTACGGGCTGGTGTCGGCCATCCAGCTGGTGGCGCCGGAATTTTTCAACAACATTGCCTGGCTGATGTTCGGGCGCAGCCGGCCGGTCCATGTCAACACCGTGATCTACGGTTTTGTCATCAACATGCTCATCGGCTGCGGCCTCTACTACATGCCGGCCCTGCTCAAATGCCGGCTGTGGTCCGAGACCATGGCCTGGTGGAGTTTTGTGCTCTGGAACCTGGCGGTGATCAGCGGGCCGGTCTCTTTCGCCTATGGCTACAGCCAGGGCCGCGAGTATGCCGAATACATCTGGAGCGCCGATCTGGCCATCACCGGCGCCGTGGTGCTGCTGGCCATCAATTCGGTGATGACCATCCTCAACCGTAAGGAAAATTTTCTCTACGTGGCGGTCTGGTATTTTGTCGCCACCTTTCTCTGGACCGGCTTTTCCTATCCCCTGGGCAATGTCATCTGGCATCCCTCCACCGGCGCCATGACCGGCCTGCTGGACTCCATTATTCTCTGGTTTTACGCCCACAACCTGCCGGGGCTGGTCCTCACGCCGCTGGCCACCGGCGCCGCCTATTACGTCATCCCCCGGGTGGCCCGCACCCCGCTCTATTCCCATACCCTGTCGGTGATCGGCTTCTGGACCCTGGTGGCCTTTTACACCCATATCGGCGGCCACCATATCATTCAGGCGCCCATTCCTTCCTGGATGCGCAACATCGCCGTGGTCCATTCCATGGTCATGGCGGTGCCGGTCTTTACCGTGCTGGCCAACCTGTGGCTCACCATGCGCGGGGCGGGCGGCCGGGTGCTGGCCGATCCGGCCGGCCGCTTCGTGGTGGCCGGCAGCATCTGGTACCTGATCACCTCCATCCAGGGGTCGGCCCAGTCCATGCCCGAACTGCAGCGGGTGACCCACCTCAACAACTGGACCATCGGCCATTCCCACATCGCGGTGCTGGGCTTTGTCGGCTTCATCGCTCTCGGCTGCATGTGGCATGTGCTGCCGCTTATCGTCCGCCGCCGTATCTATGCGCCGCGCCTGATCAATATGCAGTTCGGTCTGCTGACCACCGGCCTGACCGGCTTTTTCGTGGTGCTCACCGCCGCCGGCCTGATCGAGGGCCACGGCTGGTATAACGGCGAAACCGTCTACCGGACCCTGGCCGAAATGCCGACCTACATGGGGCTGCGGGCCGCCTTCGGCATGTCGATCATCGCCGCCGCGGTGGTGGGGCTCTACAATTTCTGCATGACGGTCTGGCGGGGTGAGCCCTTTACCCCGGAATATGTGGTGGAACCGGAGGAAGACCTATGAAAATGACGCCGGCCATTGTCATCATCGGCAGCATCATGGCGTTCTGGGCCTCCATGTCGGTGATGGTCATCATGCCAGCCATCACCCTGAAGGTGGAGCCGTCGGAGATCTGGCGGCCCATGACCGCAGAGGAGCAGGAGGGCTACCGGCTCTATGTGCGCAACGGCTGCAGCTACTGCCATTCACAGTTCATCCGCGTCATGGACTGGGACCTGGGGGCGGAGCGCATCGCCCAGGCCGGGGACTATGTGGACCGGGGCCCGGATCTGATGGGCAGCAAACGCACCGGGCCGGACCTTTCCCAGGAGGGCGGCGAGCATCCGGACGACTGGCATCTGGCCCACTTCACCAACCCCCGCAACACCAGCCCCATCTCGGTGATGCCCTCCTTTGCCTTCCTGGGGGCGGACAGTATCCGCAAACTGACTGCCTTTGTCCAGTTCGAGGGCATGCTGATGGCCGACCAGCGGGTGGAGCGGCAGCGGCACTGGAAGGAGGCCGCCCTGCAAACGTACGGCAAAGATCTGGACAGCCATGTGCAGTGGCTGCATGCCATGGTGCCGGAGGTCTGGCGGCCCATGCCCAATCCCTATCCGGCCCTGGAGGCGGATCTGGCGCGGGGCCGCAAGATTTACCAGCAGTTCTGCATCGGCTGCCACGGCCCGGTGGGCGACGGCCGGGGCCAGGCCGCGGGCTTTCTCAACCCCATGCCCCTGAACTTCACCGTGCTGCGCCGGCATCTGGTGGACAACCGTTACATCGGCGGCCTGCTCTATTACCAGATCATGAACGGCATCACCGGCACGGCCATGCCCTATTTCAAAAAGTCCCTGGAGTCGGAAAAGATCTGGGACGTGGCCAATTACCTGGCGGTCTCCTTTATCGGCTACAGCGATGCCAACATTGAACCAACGGGCATTGACGCCTCTTACGAGCCCCGGTGGCAAAACAGATTCCAGGCGCCGGACGGGCAGGGCTTAAGTGATGAACGGGACAGCGTCGGCAGATAGTCTCATCATCTACTGGGTGGTGGTCAGCATCATGGCCCTGGTCATCGCTCTGCTCGCCCTGCGCTGGGCGGTGCGGACCAGACAGTTCAGCGATCCGGCCCGCAGCGCACGCCTCCCCCTGGAGGGTGTTATTCCGGAGGACGACCCGGAGCACGCAGAGGGCCAGGAGAAAAAATAAAAGCCGGGGCACGGCGCGGGCAACGGGTTCCGGGCGCGGTGGCAACCGGGATATGGCACAGCCGCAAAGTTGATTTTAGGTGAACAGGCAACCGGGCAGGCATTTGGGGCAAGCAATGCGCGGCCCGGAATCCGGATGAAATACCCGGTGTTTTCCGGGCGCTCAGTGGTTGCATGGCTTTTAATAAACTCGAGGGAATCGACATGTTTCAATACCATATTGTGCAGAACCAGTGGCTGATCCTGTCCCTGGGCGGCGGCCTGGTGCTGGTGCTGGGCATTGCCCTGTCCTATATCGCCATCTGGCAGCCCAGGCATGCGCCGGGCAAGCACCGGGAGCGGCCCTCCAGGGCCACCCTGCAGTTTATTCCCTGGATCCTGGTGGTCACCTATGTGTCCATCCTGGTCTATTATCTGATCGGCTCGACCATGCATTTCGAGGGATGAGTGATGCGGAAACCGGAAGAGAACCTTTACGAAGAGTATAACGAGCTGTCCCTGGGCTGGACCTGGTTTGTCGTGGTGGGCCTGTGCCTGTTCCTGGTGTGGACCGGGCTTTTCGCCCACCGCATGCTGCCCGATATCCCGCGGCGCTGGGATTTCGGCGCCCTGGACGAGATTCCCGGGCAATCCGTCTATTCCACCTTCCCCGTGCCGCCGGTGGCGGTGGCCCCGGCCGAAACCGGCAAGGTCCCGCAGCAGCTGGAACCGCTGCCCGGGGCCAAACCCCTGGAGAAACTCAAACCCCTGGGCTTCGAACAGGGGGTGGGACTGCCATGAAGCGTCTGCTGATCATCGCCGGAGTGCTGGGCGGGCTGGCGGTGCTGGCCGGTGCGGGCATCCTGCTCTACAGGGTGGCCACCGGTCCGCGCATGTACCATCAGGAAAACATCCGCTCCTATGAGGCGCTGATGCCGCTGCCGCCCGCGGGCTCGGTGCCGCTGGAGGCTGCCGCCGGACCGCCGGAGGCGGCAGCGGCCGTCTCCCTGGTCAACCCGGTGGCGGCCACCCCGGAAAATATCAGCCGGGGGGAAACCTATTACGGCTACTATTGCCGTTTCTGCCACGGCGAAGAGGGCAGGGGGGAAGCCGATGCGGGCAAGGGCTACCTGCCCATACCCGCGCCGCTCGATTCCGACCGGGTCAGGGCGATGAACGACGGCCAGCTGGTGCGGGCCATGCTGCTCGGCACCGGCCACCAGCCGGTGCTGGCGCGGATTGTTCCCGTGGAATCCTGCTGGCATATCGCGCTGTTTGTCCGGACCCTGGGGCCTGCCGCCACGGCGCCGTGACCCGGACGGCCAACGGGTTCAACCTGTGCCCATCCGGCCGGCCCGGCCGGAGAAATCCTGCTGCAGAGGACAGGGGCCGGCTGGTCAGGGCCCCTGGAAGATAAAGTTTGCAAAAATCAAGGAGCAGCGACATGCAATTTCGAACAACTCTCTTAATGAGCCAGTTTGTCACCCACGATGTCAAGCGTTTTGTCCTGGAACGGCCGGACGGATTTTCCTTCACTCCCGGACAGGGGATTGAGCTGGTCATCGATGAGCCGCGCTGGCGGGACGAGAAGGCCCGGCCCTTTACCCCCACCGGCCACACCGATGACCGGGTGCTGGAATTCACCATCAAGCGCTATGCCGAACATGGCGGGGTGACCGACCGGCTCCACTGCCTGGAACCTGGCGCCCCGCTGCGGATCACCGAGGCGTTTGGCGCAATCCACTACAAAGGGCCGGGCACCTTTCTCGCCGCCGGAGCAGGCATCACCCCCTTTCTCGCCATTTTCCGGCAGCAGGCAAGGCAGGGCGGTTTGTCCGGCAGCCGCCTGTTTTTTTCCAACAAGACCCCGGCCGACGTCATCTGCGAGAAGGAGCTGCGCCATTATTTCGGCGAGGCCGCCCAGTTCACCTGCACCAGGGTCAGCGGGCCGGGTTACGGCGAAGGGCGCATCGATCAGCCTTATCTGGAGCAAAGGCTGACCGACCGCAGCGGATATTTTTATGTCTGCGGGCCGGATCTGTTCGTGGAAGAGATCAATGCGGCGCTGCGGAATATGGGCATCAAGGCCGAGTCCCTGGTCTTTGAGCAATAGAAATGCAAGCCGGGCCGCGGCCCGCCCGCCTCCTCTCCTTTTCGCTTCTTGTGCCGCCCGCTGTCCTGCCTGGCCGGACAGCGGGGTCCGCCGGTGGTCCGCCCGGCCGGCGCTTATCAATTTTTTTGCCAAGTTTTCAAGTGGTTGAAATTCAGGCAGCGGGCCGCCCTCTTTTTTTTGAGTGGCATTATTCTTGAATTAATATAGTATCATTTTGTCAGGATGCTTTATTAACGCCACAGCAGACCGGAACGCAATCAATGCCCCTTGCAGATCTGACCCCGCATATGTCGCCCTGGAGGCCGGACATGTTCAGCCTTGTCCTGTATACGGCCCTGGTGGTGCTGCTCATTGCCGTGATTCTCTTTCTGGCCGCCCGGCTGGGACGGCGGCGTCCCGGTCTGGAAAAGGATCGGGCCTACGAATGCGGCATCATCCCGTCCCCCAGGGATGGCCTGCCCCTGCCGGTGCCCTTTTATCTGGTGGCCCTCTTTTTCCTGGTTTTCGACGTGGAGGGGGCCTATGTCTTTTCCTGGGCCATTGCCCTGCGGGAACTGGGCTGGCTGGGCTGGCTGCAGGCCACCTTTTTCATCATCATGCTGCTGGCCAGCCTGATTTACCTCTGGGCCAAGGGCGGGCTTGAATGGAAGAAGAAGGAAAGGCAATGAGCACCCCCTTGCCGCCAGACGACTGGTCCGCCCCGCAAACGCCGCTCGACACGGTGATCAACTGGGCCCATCAAAACAGCCTGTGGCCGCTCTTTTTCGGGCTCTCCTGCTGTTTTGTGGAAGAGGCCACCGCCTTTACCTCCCGTTACGACATCAGCCGGTTCGGCTCCGAGGTCTTCCGGGGCACCCCCCGCCAGGCCGATCTGCTGGTCATCTCCGGCACGGTTTTCAAGAAGGCCGCGCCGGTGGTGCTCAGGCTCTATGAGCAGATGGCGGAACCCCGCTGGGTCATCTCCATGGGCTCCTGCGCCAACTGCGGCGGCATGTATGATGTCTATTCCGTGGTCCAGGGCGTGGACCAGATTCTGCCGGTGGATGTGTATATTCCCGGCTGCCCGCCCCGGCCCGAGGCCCTGCTGCACGGGCTGATCACCCTGCAGCGGAAGATTGCCGCCGAGGAAAAACCCGCGGCCGCGGCCTTTGGCCGGGAGGGCGGCAGCCAGGGCAGCAGCGGACCGCTCTTAATCGACGGCAGGAGCAAGAGCCGGGACCCGCGGGGGCCGGGCTACGAAGCCATCCCCATTCGCGGCACCTCCGAGCTGCCGCCTTCTTTTCCGGGGAGCCGTTCCCGGCTGATGTGGACCCCGCCGGCGGCTTCGGCCGATCTGCCCCCCGGCGACCTGGCCCTGGCCGCTGAGCTTGCCCGCCGCTTCGGCCCGGCGGTGCGCAAACTTTCCCCCACCGCCGACATGCTGACCATGGAGGTGCAGCCGGCCAGTATCCTGGAGGTGCTGCGCTTTCTGAAAAACGAGGCCAGCCCCCGATTCCGCCGGCTGGAGGATCTCACCGCCATTGATGAATCCGCCCGGCGCCGGCCCCGCGGGCAGAAAGGCTTTACCGTGGTCTATCATCTGCTCTGTTTTGATACCGCCCGCCGGCTGCGCCTTAAGGTGCCGGTGACCGGTGAGCCGCCCCGGCTGCCCAGCGCCACCCCCATCTGGCCCGCGGCCGACTGGTATGAGCGGGAGGTCTATGACATGTTCGGCATCGGCTTTGACGGCCATCCCCGGCTGCAGCGCCTGCTGCTGCCCTTTGACTGGCCGGGCCACCCGCTGCGCAAGAGCTATCCGGGCCGGGCCACCGAACTGCCCCCTTATATGCGGCGGCACGCGGAAAAATTTCAGCCGGCCCCGGCCGCGGACATTCTGGGCCACGAGGCAGCCCCAGGGCATCTGCTGCTCAACCTCGGGCCCCATCATTACAGCACCCACGGCGTGCTGCGCATCGTCCTGGATCTATACGGCGAGGAGATCCGCGACTGCGCCCTGGACATCGGCAATCACCACCGCGGGGTGGAAAAAATCGGCGAACGCCAGTCCTGGCACCAGTTCATCCCCTATACCGACCGGGTGGATTACCTGAGCGGCGCGGCCAACAACCTCTCCTATCTCACCGCGGTGGAGACCCTGGCCGGCATCGAGGTGCCGGAGCGGGCCCAGTACATCCGGGTCATGCTGTGCGAACTGTTCCGTCTCAGCAACCATCTGCTCTGGCTGGGCACCTTTGTGCAGGACCTGGGCATGATGAGCGCCATCTTCTACACCTTCCGGGAGCGGGAGATGATCATGGACATCATTGAGCAGATCACCGGCGGCCGGCTGCATCCCTCCTGGTTCCGCATCGGCGGCACGGCCATGGACCTGCCCCATGGCTGGCAGGAATCGGTGCTGGCCTTTACCGGAGTTTTTGCGGCCAGAATCCGGGAATACGAGGCCCTGATCAACCATAATCCCATCTTCCTGGCCAGGGTGAAGGGTATCGGGCGGCTCTCCCTGGAGCAGGCCATTGACTGGGGGATCAGCGGGGCCAACCTGCGGGCCTGCGGCCTGGAGTGGGATCTGCGCAAAAAAATGCCCTACTCGGCGTACCCGGATTTTGATTTCGAGATTCCCGTGGCAGGCGACGGCGACAGTCTGGCCCGCTATCTGGTGCGCATGGAGGAGATGCGCCAGAGCCTCGCGATCATCGGCCAGGCCGCCCGCCGCATGCCGGAGGGCCGCTATCTGAGCGCGGACAGCCGCTACACCCTGCCGCAGAAGGATGAAAGCCTGCGTCATATCGAGGCCCTCATTCATCATTTCGTCAATGTGACCCGCGGCCCCGCCATGCCGGCCGGCGAAGCTTACGCCGCCACCGAGGCGCCCCGGGGCGAACAGGGCTACTACCTGGTCAGCGACGGCGGCAACATGCCCTACCGGCTGCGCATCCGGGCCCCGGGTTTTGCCGCTATCCAGGCCCTGCCGCTCATGGCAAAAGGGGAGACCCTGGCCGACCTGGTGGTCATTCTCGGCTCGCTGGATTACATCCTGGCGGACATCGACCGATGAGGGGAGCTTTAAGCTGTTAAGCTGGTGAGCTGATGGGGTTATTGAGTTTGTTGGGTCATGTGCCGGCATTGCCGGCCAATGCAATGAAACGCGTAGGGGCGGTTCGCGAACCGCCCAGTTAATGGCATTTCGGTATGTGTTTTTGTTGTTTATCAGTTGTTTATACCATAAGGGTATAAGTTTCGTTTGAGCAGACAAGCTGCTCAGCTCAGCTTTAACAGCTCAAGAACTAAACAGCTTATCCACCAAAAAATTAAACGATTATAAAGACCTATGCTGCCTGAAGAAATACGACATCGTCTGGAAACCCGGATCGCCGCCTCCGCCCATCCCCGGGAGCTGGTGGTGGACGTCATGTACGAACTGCAGAACCACTACGGTTTTTTAAACGACGTGGCCCTGCGGGAGGTGGCGGAGCTGCTGCAGCTTACTCCGCTGGAGGTGGAAGAGCTGGCCACCTTTTACGATTTCATCTACCGCCGGCCGGTGGGCCGGTTTGTCCTGCATGTCTGCGACGGGGTGGTCTGCTGGATGTTCGAGGAGCAATCGGCCCTGGACTATATCTGCAAGCTGCTTGGCGTGGCGCCCGGCGAAACCACCCCGGACGGGCAGTTCACCGTGCTGCCCACGGTATGCGTCGGCTACTGCGATCACGCCCCGGCCATGCTGATCAACGGCAAACTCTATGGCCCGCTCACCCCTGAATTCATTGATCGCACCCTGGAAGAACTGCGCAGCATCTCCTGCGATCTGGTGCTCTGCCGGTGACCCCCATGACCGAGAAAGTGCTCTTTTTAAACCAGAAGTTTGATCGCCCCGCCACCCTGGAGGAATACCGGGAAAACGGCGGCTACGGGGCCCTGGCCCTGGCCCTGGAAAAATATGCGCCCGGCCAGGTCTGCGATCTGGTGGCCGAGTCCGGCCTGCGCGGCCGCGGCGGGGCGGGCTTTCCCACCGGCCGCAAATGGCTTTCCTTTGCCGGCCGCAAACAGGGGCCGCGCTATGTGGTGCCCAATACCGATGAGATGGAACCCGGCACCTTCAAGGACCGGGTGCTGGTCAACTGCGACCCCCATCTGGTCCTTGAAGGCATCATTCTCGCCGCCTATGCCATCCAGGCCGACCAGGGCATCTTCTTCATCCGGCCTTCCTACGAACAGGATGCCCAGTTGATCGAAGGGGAGCTGAACCGGGCCAGGGAGGCGGGCTATCTGGGCAAAAATATCCTGGGCAGCGATTTTTCCTTTGATATCGAGGTGCACCGCAGCGCCGGCCGTTACATCTGCGGCGAGGCCTCGGCCCAGGTCCGGGCCATCCAGGGCTATCGTCCCAATCCGCGCAAGATGCCGGGGCTCCACCTGACGGAAAGAGGCCTCTGGGACCAGCCCACCCTGGTCAACAACGCCGAGACCCTGGCCTGCATCCCGGCCATTGTCAGCAGGGGGCCCCAGTGGTTCAAAAAAATTGCCCGCACCCCGTCCGGGGCCGGCACCAAGCTTTTCTGCGTCTCCGGCCGGGTGGTCCGGCCCGGCTGCTATGAGCTGCCCATGGGCACGCCGCTGCGGGAGATCATCGAGCAGGAGGCCGGGGGCATGCTGCCCGGCTCGGAGTTCAAGGCCTGTCTGCCCGGCGGGGCTTCCACCCGTTTTCTGCCCAAAAAACAATGGGAGGTGCCCATGGACTTCGAGTCGCTGAAAAAAATCGGCCACCAGCTCGGCACCAGCTCGATCATCGTCTTTGACCACAATACCTGCCTGGTGGCGGCCACCATCAATCTCCTCAATTTCTTTGTCCGCGAATCATGCGGCTGGTGCACCCCCTGCCGGGATGGCCTGCCCTTCATGCGGCATCTGCTGCTGGAGATCGAGCATGGCCGGGGCAAGGAGGAGTATATCCCCATGCTGCGCAGCATGGCCGGGCAGATGCGCCATGCCTACTGCGCCTTTGCCCCGGGCGCCGCGGAACCGGTGCTGGGACTGCTCGAATACTTCGAGGATGAGGTCCGGGAGCACCTCAGCCGGGGAAAATGCCCCTGCAGGTTCAGCGATGCTGGCGGCGGCTTCAGGAGAAAGCAATGCCTTACCTGATCATCGACAACCGCCATATCCAGGTGCCCCGCGGGACCACGGTCATAGACGCCGCCGAACGGCTGGGCATCATGATCCCCCGTTTCTGCTACCTGAAGGTGCTGGGCGCGGTGGGCGCCTGCCGCATGTGCGCCGTCATGTTCGAGGCGGGGCCGGTGAAAGGGCTGCAGATGAGCTGCATGGTCCAGGCGGCCGACGGCATGCGGGTCTCCACCACCCATCCCGAGGCCGTGGCCTTCAGGCGCCAGATCATTGAATGGCTGATGATCAATCATCCCCACGACTGCCCGGTGTGCGATGAGGGGGGCCACTGCCTGCTGCAGGACGAAACCATTTCCGGCGGCCACAGCCGCCGCCGCTACACCGGCGCCAAACGCACCTACCCGGACCAGGACCTCGGCCCCCTGGTGCAGCACGAGATGAACCGCTGCATCCAGTGCTACCGCTGCGTCCGTTTTTACCAGGAATATGCCGGTTATCGCGATCTCGGGGTGATGGGCATTGCCTCGCGGATCTATTACGGCCGTTTCAGCGACGGCGCGCTGGAAAGCCCATTTAGCGGCAACCTCATCGACATCTGCCCCACCGGGGTCTACACCGACCGGCCGAGCCGTTTCCTGGCCCGCCGCTGGGATCTGCAGCGGGCGGACTCCATCTGCCTGCACTGTTCCCTGGGCTGCAACACGGTGGCCGGGGCCCATTACCGGGCGGTGATCCGCCAGGAGAGCCGGGAAAACGTCCGGGTCAACGGCTCGTTCATCTGCGACCGGGGCCGCTACGGCCATGCCTATGCCAATCTCGCCGAGCGCCCCCGGCAGAGCCGGCTGGACGGCGAGCCGGCCGGCTGGCGGGAGGCGGCCCGGGAAGCCGCCGCCCGGCTTAAGCGTATTGCCGCTGCTGCCGGCCACTCGGCCATCGCCGTGCTGGGCTCGGCCCGCAACAGCCTGGAGACCCAGATCATGCTGCGCTATCTCAGCCACCATGCCCAGTGGCGGCCGCCCCGGTTCTTTGTCAACGGAAGCGAGGCCCGCAGTACCGCCGCCGTGGTGGCCCGGCTGGACAGCCGGCTGGCCGCCGGTCTGCCGGACCTGGAAGAGGCCGATTTTCTGCTGGCCGTGGGCGTGGATCCGGTCAATGATGCGCCCATGCTGGCCCTGGCCATGCGCCAGGCGGCCCGCAAGGGGGCTAAAATCGTGGTGCTCGATCCGCGGCCCGTGGAGCTGCCCTTTGCCTTTGACCTGCTGTCCGCGGGCCTTGGTGATCTGCCGGCCGCCCTGGCCGTGCTGGTTAAAACCGCGGTCAGCCAGGCCGGAACTGACGGATGCGAAGCGCAGGAAAAGGCCTTTTTGGCTGCGCTGCCCGGCCGGGTGCCGGATGAGAAGCTGCAGGGGCAGCTGGGCCAGGCGGGCGGGTGGCTGGCGGCAAGCCGGCGGCCGGCCATCATCTGCGGCAGCGCCATTGCCGGCCCGGAGCTGGCCGGGCTGGCCGCGGATCTGGCCCTGCTGCTGCAGACCGGCAAGACCCCCAGCCGGCTGTTTTACCTCCTGCCCGGCCCCAATGCCTTTGGGGCCGGACTGCTGCAGCGCGGCAGCCGTTATTTCCCCTCCCTGCTGCAGGATATCGAAAAGGGTGGGGTGCGGGCCCTGCTGGTGGTGGAAAACGATCCCTTTTTCCGTTATCCGGATCAGGACCGGCTGCACAGCGCCCTGGGCAAGCTCGAACTGCTGATGGTGCTGGACTACCTGCCGTCCCGGGCAGCCCGGGCGGCCCATATCTTCCTGCCCGGCGCCACGGTATTTGAGGCGGGCGGCAGTTTTATCAACAACTGCGGCCTGCTGCAGTACGCCGCGCCGGTGCACGAGGGCGGCATTCCCCTGGCGCAGGTCAGCGGCGGCAGCCACCCGCCCCGCGCCCATGCCCCTGCGCCGGGGTCTGAAAAATGCCCCTCCGCCTATGAGGCATTGCTTTTTCTGGCCAATGAGCTGGCCATTCGCCCGCCCACCATGGATGCCTCACCCTGGTCCCTGCTGCCCGAGGATTTTCCCGGCCAGGCGGAGCTGCTGGCGCACCCCTATCCCACCGACGGGCTGCAGCTGCTGCCCCGGCTGAGCGAGGCGGAGTCCCTGCAGACCCCGGTCAATCTGCCCACGTCCGGGCCTGCCGCCGGCGCCCTCACCGTGCTGCGGGTGGAGCAAACCTTCGGCAGCGAAGAGCTGTCCTGTTATGCCGAGCCGCTGCGGCAGCTGGCCGGCCCGCCGCTGGCCCTGCTCCATGGCGCTGATGCGGACCGGGCGGGGGTCAGGGACGGGGAGCAGCTTTGCTTTGAAATCGGCGGGGAAAAAGTTGAGCTTGCGCTGCAGGTCACCAACCGCATGGCCCCGGGCCAGTTGATCATCCCGCACCATTACGCCCTGGGCCGGGCCGCCTGCCGCCTGCCGGCCGTGGTGGCCCAGGCCGAGCTGCGGGGGCTTACGGGGCAAGATTCCCCGGACTTGCCGCAGGCAATAACGGAGAGCTGAGAACGTATGGATAGCACCGGCCTTATCATTTTGCTTGCCAAGCTGCTCATCGTGCTGGCTGCCCTGCTGACCGGGGCCGCCTACCTGGTGCTGGTGGAACGCAAACTGCTCGGCCGCTTTCAGCTGCGGCCCGGCCCCAACCGGGTGGGACCGGCCGGCATCTGGCAGCCGCTGGCCGACGGCATCAAGCTGCTGCTCAAGGAGGATACCGTGCCGGCCGGGGCCGACCGCATCCTCTTCCTGCTGGCCCCGGCCGTGGTGGCCATGGTGCCGTTGCTGCTGTTTGCCGTGATTCCCCTGGGGCCGGATCTGCACCTGGCTAACCGCACCATCCCCCTGGTGATCAGCGATCTCAACGTGGGGCTGCTCTATATCCTGGCGCTCTCCTCGCTCAGCGTCTATGGCGTGGTGCTGGGCGGCTGGGCTTCCAATTCCACCTTCAGTCTGCTGGGCGGGCTGCGGGGCGCGGCCCAGATGATCAGCTATGAGCTGGCCATGGGCCTGTCGCTGGTGCCGATTGTCATGCTGGCCGGCTCCTTCAGCCTGGTGGATATCGTTGCGGCCCAGGAGGGATTTCCCTTTCTGCTGGTGCAGCCGGTCTCTTTTGTCATTTTTCTTATCAGCGCCCTGGCCGAAGCGAAACGGCTGCCGTTTGACCTGCCGGAGGCGGAGAACGAGCTGATGGCCGGCTATCACACCGAGTACAGCGGCATGCGGTTTGCCCTCTATTTCGTGGGCGAGTACATCAACATGATCGTGCTGGGCGGCCTGCTGGCGGTTTTTTTTCTCGGCGGCTGGCACGGGCCGCTGCTGCCGGGGCCGCTCATGCTGGGGCTGAAGATCATCCCGGTGCCTCTGCTGCTGATCTGGACCAGGGCCACCTTGCCCCGCCTGCGCTACGACCAGCTCATGCAGTTCGGCTGGAAGGTGCTGGTGCCCGTGGCCCTGGTCAATATCGTGGTCACCGGCGGCCTGATTCTGTGGCTGGAGAGCTGATGAGCTGGAGAGCTGTTAAGCTGATAAGTTGTTAAGCAACATCAGGAAATTACGGGAAATACCATGAAAGTGGACAAAGACAAAGACGAAGGTGGCATCATCAATGGGCTGCTGGGCCTGGCCGCAAGCTACCGGGTGACCCTGACCCAGCTCTTTCGCAAACCGCTCACCGAATCCTATCCCGAATACAAGCGGCCGCTGCCGGCCAGGTCCAGGGCCCGCATCATCCTCACCCGGGACAAGGCGGGCGGGGAGCGCTGCGTGGCCTGTTACCTCTGCTCCGGGGTCTGCCCGGTCAGCTGCATCTCCATGCAGTCGGCGGAAAGGGAAGGGGGGCGGCGCTACGCCGCCTGGTTCCGCATCAATTTCGCCCGCTGCATTTACTGCGGCCTGTGCGAGGAGGCCTGTCCCACCCTGGCCATCCAGCTGACCCCGGATTTTGAGCACAGCTGCCGCCACCCCCTCGATTTCGTGGCCGAGAAGGAGGATCTGCTGGTGGACCATGGCGGCAAGGACGGCGACTACGATTTTTATCACTATGCCGGGGTGGACTGCGGGGAAGGCAAGGGCACCCATGAGGCGGAACTGCCGCCGGTGGATATCAAATCGAATCTGCCGTAAATGAGCTGATAAGCTGCTGAATTGATAAGCTGTTGAGTTGATGAGCTGAAACCGGAATTGTTCAGTGTGTCAGTTGCTTAACAGCTTAACAGCTCAGCCGCTTATCAACTAATGGAGGACATTGTGGAAACAAAGGTTATCTTTTATATCCTGGCCGCCGCCATCTTCGGCGCCTCGGTGCTGGCGGTCAGCTGCCGCCAGGCCGTGCATGCGGCCCTCTATTTCATCGTCTCCCTGCTGGGCCTGGCCGGGCTGTTCTTTCTGCTCGGCGCGCCGCTGCTGGCCGCCCTGGAGGTGATCCTCTATGCCGGGGCCATCATGATGCTGCTGCTCTT
The DNA here is from genome assembly GCA_023230525.1 of Desulfobulbaceae bacterium. GTDB lineage: Bacteria > Desulfobacterota > Desulfobulbia > Desulfobulbales > SURF-16 > SURF-16. The sequence goes on along the minus strand of JALNXE010000074.1, from coordinate 6,413 downwards.
TGTCATCATGATGCTGCACACGGACAGGCGCGACCGCGAGCTGTACCGGCCGCCCTTCTGGACGGTGCCGGTCCTGCTCTCTCTGCTCTGCGGCGCGGCCCTGGTCATGCTGCTGGCCCGCTGGCCCCAGGCCGCGGAGCTGCTGCCCTCGGCCTTCTTCAGCCCCGGCCAGTTCGGCCAGGTGCTGTTCAGCCGGTACTGGCTGGCGGTGGAGCTGGTTTCCCTGCTGCTCTTCGTGGCCCTGGTGGGCGCCCTTTATTTCGGCGGCAGGGAGATCAAGGCCGCCCGGCTGCAGCCGGGCGAGGGAGGGGACTCATGATCGTGCCCTTCGGACATGTGCTGGCCCTGGGCGTGCTTCTCTTTCTCACCGGGGCCTGCGGGGCCATGGTGCGGCGGGAGCTGATCATGGTGCTCATCGGGGTGGAGGTGATGCTGAACGCCGCGGTGCTGGTCTTTGTGGCCGCGGCCCTGCACTGGGGGCAGGTGGACGGCCAGATCTTCGCCCTGTTCATCATTGCGGTGGCTGCCGCCGAGGTGGCGGTGGGCCTGGCCCTGGTGCTGGCCGCCAGGAACCGGACCGGCGCCGCCAGCCGCGACCAGTTCAGCAGCCTGCGGGGTTGAACCATGCCTACTCTGCTCAGCTTCCTTCTTCTCCTGCCCCTGGCCGGCGCCGTGTTGCAGCTCTGCTGCCATCGGCTGCTGCCCCGGCGACTGCTTGAGGTCTGCGCCTGCCTGGCCATCGGCCTCTCGTGCCTGATGGCGATCCTGGCCTTTGTCCTCAGCCGGGGCCGGACCTCTTCCTTTGCGCTCTACCAGTGGATCAGGGTGGCTGATTTCCAGGCCTCGATCAGTATCCTTTACGATCCCGCCGCCGCGGTGATGGCCCTGATGGTCACCTTTGTGGCCCTGCTCATCCATGTCTATTCCGTGGCCTTCATGGCCGCAGACAAGGATTACGGCCGCTACTTCTGCTATCTCAACCTTTTTGTCTTCAACATGCTGGTGATCGTGCTGGCCGGCGACCTGCTCTTTCTTTTCCTGGGCTGGGAGGGGGTGGGCTTCTGCTCCTACGCCCTGATCGGCTTCTGGTACAAAGAAAACGCCAACTGTCTGGCCGGCGGCAAGGCCTTTATCCTGACCCGCATCGGCGACGTGGCCCTGCTGATCGCCCTGGCCATTTTCCTGGCCAGCGGCGCAGGCTTCAGCCTGAGTGAGGTGAATCACGCCGCGCCCGCGCTGCCCCCCGGCCGGATCACCCTGATCGGCTTTCTGCTGCTCATCGCCGCGGCCGGCAAATCGGCCCAGCTGCCGCTTTCGGTCTGGCTGCCGGATGCCATGGCCGGCCCCACCCCGGTATCCGCCCTGATCCATGCCGCCACCATGGTCACCGCCGGGGTTTATCTGCTGATCCGGCTTTTTCCGGTGCTGTCGCTGTCGCCCGCGGCCATGACCGCGGTGGCCGCGGCCGGGGCCCTGACCGCCCTGTACGGCGCCGCCTCCGCCCTGGCCCAGACCGACATCAAGCGGGTGCTCGCCTACTCCACCATCAGCCAGGTGGGCTACATGGTGCTCGGGGTGGGGGGCGGCGCCATCGACGCCGCGCTCTTTCATCTGCTCTGCCACGCCTGTTACAAGGCCCTGCTCTTTCTCGGGGCCGGCTGCCTCATCATGGCCTGCAACGATGAACATGATATCCGCCGGCTGGGTCCCGGCCTGCGGCGCCGTTACCCCTTGCTCTTCTGGCCCTTCCTGCTGGCCATCGCCTCCCTGGCCGGCATTCCCCTGACCGCGGGTTTTTTCAGCAAGGGTTCAATTCTGGCGGCAGCCTTCGGCTCGCAGGCCGCTTTTCCGCTGCTGTGGTGGCTGCTGGGCAGCTTTACCGCCTATCTCACCGCGCTTTACAGTTTTCGCCTCCTGTACCTGGTCTTTTTTACCTCGGACCACGGCAAGGCGGGCAAGCGCCGCCCTCTGCCGCTTACCATGACGGCAGTGCTCTGGCCCCTGGCGGTGCTGGCCCTGCTCGGCGGCCTGATCAACCTGCCCCTGGGCACGGACTCGGGCTGGCTGACCGGCTTTCTCCAGATTGCCGAGGAGGGGCGTAACCACCGGGTGCCGGAGCTGGCCCTGGGGCTGCTTGACGCGCTGCTGGCCCTGGGCGGGCTGGGCACCGCCCATCTGCTCTTTGGCCGGGGCCGAGTGCGCGAGGCGATCCCCGGCCGGGCATTAGCCGATTTCTGCCGGCAGGGTTTCGGCCTGGACCGTCTCTATCAGCTGCTGTTTGCCGGACCCTACCGGGCGGTGGCCGCCTTTCTCTGGCAGGGGGTGGATGTCTCCCTGGTGGACGCGCTGCTGCTGCTTCCCGGCCGCTTTTTGTCCGCCGCCGGGGGGCGCTGCCGGCTGTGGGCCACCGGCCGGCTGACCACCAGCCTGCACGGTTTTCTGCTGGGCGTCAGTCTGATGCTGATCCTGGTAACGCTTAAAATTTACGGTCTGTGGTGAACCGCGGTATGCAAGCTCTGCCCCTGCTTTCCATCATGCTTTTTCTGCCGCTCTGCGGTGCGCCGCTGGCGCTGATCCTGCCTTCCCGGCCCGGATTCAGCAGGGCCCTCACCCTGGTGGTGAGCGGGGCGGTGCTGCTCCTGGCCATCGCGCTGCTGCTCTTTTATGGCGGGGAAAATGGCGGGGCACTGGCCAGGCTCACCGAGGAGGCCCGCTGGATTCCGCAGCTCGGCATCAGCTACCGGCTGCGGCTGGACGGCATCAGCCTGCTGCTGGTGCTGCTCACCAGCCTGCTCATCTTTCTCTGCGTGCCGGTTTCCCGGCGCTCGGTAAAGCAGGGGCAGGCGGTTTTCCACTGCGCCCTGCTGCTGCTGGAGTCCTCGGTCATCGGGGTTTTCCTGGCCGACGATCTCTTTCTCTTTTATCTGTTCTGGGAGCTGCAGCTGCTGCCCATCTTTCTCATCATCGGCCGCTGGGGCCATGAACACCGCCTCTATGCCGCGGTCAAGTTTCTGCTTTTTAGCCTGGCCGGCAGCTTTTTCATCCTGGCGGCCCTGATCAGTCTGTTCCTGCTGCATGGCCGGCAGAGCGGGGATTACACCCTGGCCTTTGCCGCCCTGAGGCAGACGGCCATTGACCCAGGGCTGGCCAATCTGCTTTTTTTGGGCCTGACCGCAGGTTTTGCCGTCAAGATCCCGATTTTCCCGCTGCACACCTGGCTGCCGGACGCCCATACCGAGGCCCCCACCGCGGGCAGCGTCATCCTGGCCGGCCTGCTGCTGAAAACCGGGGCCTATGGACTGTTGCGCTTTGCGGTGCCCCTCTTTCCCCAGGCCGCGGCGGCCAACACCACCCTGCTGCTGGTGCTGGGGCTCATCGGCCTCTACTACGCCTCCTGGATCGCCATGGCCCAGACCGACATGAAACGGCTGGTGGCCTACTCCAGCATCGGCCATATGGGGCTGGTGGTCATCGGCATTGCCGTGCAGACCCGCACCGGCCTGGCCGGGGCCGTGCTGCAGATGCTCAATCACGGCATCACCACCGCGGCCCTCTTCATCCTGGTGGGCATGCTGGACGAGAGGTTCCACACCCGTTCCCTGGAAAAAATCGGCGGGCTGTGGCAGCAGATTCCCGTCTTCAGCGGCTTTTTTCTGTTTTTTGCCCTGTCCGCCGCGGGCCTGCCGGGGCTGAATAATTTTGTCAGCGAGATGCTGATCCTGCTGCCGATTTTTGCCACCCGCCCGCTGGTTGCCGGCCTCGGCCTGGCCGCCATGCTGCTGACCCTGGTCTATCTGCTGCGCCTGGTCCGGCAGACCCTGTTCGGGCCGGTCCGCAGCACCATGCAGCCCGTGGACCTGAGCCTGCGGGAGACCTGTATCCTGCTGCCCCTGGCCCTGCTGGTCCTCTTCCTCGGCCTCTATCCCGGGCCGGTGCTGGGCCTGCTGATGAGCTGAGAAGCTGTTAAGCTGGTGAGCTGATAAGATGTTGAGTTGTTGAGTTATGAAGCTGCCCGCCGGAATTTTTCCGTTAGCAGTTGCTAAACAGCTTAAGAGCTTATCAGCTCTTATTAACGAAGGAAAACCTTGATGATGCATGATGTCTGGCTTGCCATACTGCCCCATCTGCTGCTTGCCGGCGGGGCTGTGAGCGTTTATCTCTGCGGCGCCTTCCGGCCCGGGAACCAGGGACTGGTCTTTGCCCTGAGTCTGGCCTCCCTGGTGCTGGCCATTGCCGCCGCAGCCGTTACCCCGGCCATGGCAGGGGCGGTTGGGCTGCTGGATACCGGGGCCTTCAGCCGCTTTTACCTCCTGCTGCTGCTGGCCGTCTGCCTGGGCGCGCTGCTGCTGCTCCAGCGCTATGCCCATCTGCGCAGGCTGTCCGGCGAGGTGCTTTACGGTACCCTGCTGCTGGCCGCCCTGGGCATGATCGGCATTGCCGGCGCCAGCCACTGGCTGGTTTTTTTCGTCAGCCTTGAGCTGCTTTCCCTCTCCCTTTATATCCTCATCGCCATCCGCCGGGACCAGCCCCTGGCCTATGAGGCGGGCATCAAATATTTTGTCATGGGCGCGGTGGCCAGCAGCTTTCTGGTCTTCGGCCTGGGCCTGCTCTATGCCGCCACCGGCACCCTGGCTATTGCCCCAAGCCTGGCGGCCTTGGCGGCAAAAGAGGATATGGTGCTCAGCCTGCCGGCGTTTCTGCTCATCCTGGCCGGCCTCGGCTTCAAGATTTCCCTGGTCCCCTTTCATCTGTGGACTCCGGATGTCTACGAAGGAGCCCCGGCCCCGGTCACCGCCCTGCTGGCCACCGGCTCGAAGCTGGCCGTCATCGGCGCCCTGGTCCGCTTTTTTTACGCGGTGCCCGCCATGCCCCAGTCATTGCTCGCGGTACTCTGGCTGCTGGCCGCGGCCACCATGCTGATCGGCAATCTCACCGCCCTGGTCCAGGAAAAGGTCAAACGGATGCTGGCCTACTCCTCCATCGCCCACATGGGCTACATGCTGATGGCGCTGCTGGCCGGCGGGCGGCAGGGTTTTACCGCCGTGCTCTTTTATTCGGCGGTCTACGGCCTGATGGATCTGGGCGCCTTCGGCAGCCTGGGGCTGATGTCGCCCAAACTCCGCGACCTGAATGATCTGCAGGATTTCCAGGCCCTGGGCTACCGCCGGCCCTGGAGCGCGGCGCTGCTCACCCTCTCGCTCATCACCCTGGCCGGCCTGCCCCCCACCGGCGGTTTTTTCGGCAAATTCCTGCTGTTCACCGCCGCCTTTAAGGCCGGTTTCCCCTGGCTGGCCGGCATCGGTCTGCTGTCCGCCCTGGTATCCATCTTTTACTACCAGAAGGTGGTGGTCAGCATGTATCTGCGGGACGGCAGGAAAACCGGCAGACGGGTGGCGGTGGATTGGGCCGGCGGGGTGGCCTGCTCGGTAATCTTTGTTCTCCTTCTCTGGTTCGGCATCATGCCTGCCTATCTGTTAAGCGTTGTTGAGCGGGCCTTATCCTTGAATTGAAAAGGGAGGTGCGAGACGGTGAACCCGCAACTGCAAACCCTGCAAAAAAAACAGGCCGGCGAGGCGGCGGCCCTGCTGGTGGAATCGGGCATGGTCATCGGCCTGGGCCACGGCAGCACCGCCATCTGGGCCCTGCGCCTGATCGCGGAAAGATTGCAACAGGGCCTGTTGCGCGGCATCACGGCCGTGCCCTGTTCTACCCAGGTGGCGCAGGACGCCCGCCAGGCAGGCATACCCCTCACGGATTTTAACGATATCCCGGCCATTGATCTGACCATTGACGGGGCGGACGAGGTGGATCCGCATTTTAACCTCATCAAGGGGGCCGGCGGCGCCCTGCTGCGGGAGAAAATCGTGGCCCAGGCCAGCCGGCGGGAGATCATCGTGGTGGACGGCGCCAAGCTGGTGCAGCAGCTGGGGGCGCGCTGCCGCCTGCCGGTGGAGATCGTGCCCTTTGGCCTGGCCTCCCAGCTGCGCTATCTGGAGGATATGGGGGCTGAGGTGCTGCTGCGCCGCACCGCCCGCGGCGAGCCGTTTCGCACCGACCAGGGGAATTTGCTGGCCGATTGCCGCTTCGGCCCGCTGGCGGCGCCGGAAAAGCTGGCAGCAGCCCTGGAGCAGCGAGCCGGCCTGGCCGGGCACGGGCTTTTTCTCGGCCTGGCCACCGATCTCCTGGTGGCGGATGCCGCAGGCGTTCACCACCGGCAAGTGAGGCATCTGCTGGAGCAGCAGCCATAGCCGGAACCGGAGCACCTTCACGAGCTTTTTACTCAACTTGCAGACTTGATCTATTTTGTCGAAATAACGATATTTTTGTGACATAGTCGCTGCTCTGATCTCCGTCATGGGAATTCAGGAGACAGGAGACAGAATTCAGAATGGTTGATTTTATTACGTTTTATT
>JALNXE010000073.1 GCA_023230525.1 Desulfobulbaceae bacterium | reverse complement strand
GGACGGGCTTATTGGCCCCAAGGGGGAACAGGCTGCGTCGCCGTGCCCGAAAACGAAACTGAATCATAACATAAAAAATTCTTTATTCATTCTCCTCAAGATACAAGGGGTATAAGGAGCCGTAACGAAATTGAAAAAATCGCCATGTTATTTCGTAACGGCTTCTAAATGGTACTTTTGAAATTTCCAAGTTCCTTATACCGTAAAGCGTTCCGCTATCATTTTGAGACTGCGGGCAAGCTCATCAAGATCATGGGTGGCATTTTCCAGCTGTTTGGTGCTGTCGACGTTTTGGGCCGTGGCGTCCTTGATGTTTTCCATGGCCAGGACCAGCTGATCCATACCGACCAGCTGCTGATGGCTGGAGGCGTTGATCTGGCCGACAGTCTGGGAGGATTCCGCCATGGTGTTTTCCAGGGTGGCGATGGTATCACCCGCTTCACCAGTCAGGTTCATGCCGGCTTTCACCGCCTTGCTGCCCCGTTCGGTGGCCATTACCGCAGCGCTGGTTGCTTTCTGGATGTCATTGAGAATGGATCTGACCTGACTGGTTGCCTCTTTGGACTGTTCAGCCAGACTTTTTACCTCCTGGGCGACAACGGCAAAACCCTTGCCATACTCCCCGGCTTTGGCCGCCTCGATGGCGGCGTTGACTGACAGAAGATTGGATTGGTCGGTGATGTCGTTTACCGCGCCTATGATTTCTCCTATGTTTTGGGTTTGTTCGCTGAGGCGGATGATGCTGTCAGCCACGTATTCCATTTCCTCATTAATCTTTTTCATACCTTCCACGGCCTCTTCGGAAGCCCGTTTACCCGCCGTGGATATCTGGCTGGCCTGGCTGGCCTGCTCGGCCACCTGCTTGGCCTTGGCGTCGGAGAGCTGAACCGTATGACGCACTTCTTCCAGGGTACTGCCCACTTCGACAATGGTGGTCGAGGTTTCCGTGGAACTGGTGGCAAGCTGAGCAACTGAAGAAGATATTTCCGTGATGGATGAGGCCAGGCGGTTGGTGCCCTCTCTGATCTGCTCCACCTGATTACGCAGGGTATCGACCATGTGATACGCTGCGTTCGTCAGCATCCCAACCTCATCCTGCCGGGTTGTCCGCTCAACGGTGACGGTCAGGTCACCTTTGGAAACCCGGGAAAACAGGTCTGACATATGGGCCAGGGGTTTGACGATTGTTTTGGCAATGGAGTAGCCGACCAGGCTTGAAAGGGTAACCAGGCCCAGGGCAAGCCAGGCGGTTTTTATGGCAAGGTACTTGATTGGCGCAAAAGCTTCATCTTTGGTGATTTCCGAGACGATGACCCAGTCAAAGTTTGCGTCCATCTGTTCATTGAGACCTACATGGCTATAGCTGCTTAATACATCGGTGCCTCGATAATTGGTAGTAATCGCCTCGCCGTAATCATGCTGCAGACCTTTGTTGACCGCTTCTGTTTTTACCGGCTGCTGCAGAATCGTCGGATTATCGGTCAAGCGGGAGTCGGAACGCATGAGATAATCATTGCCTACCATAAAGGTTTCACCGGTATCGCCCATGCCTGTTTTTTCCTGCATGATTTCATTGATCTGCTCGATGTTGAGCTGCAGAGCGAGAACGGCGGATATAGATCCGGATTCATTAAAGACAGGCGTGCCGATGAAGATGGCGGGATTGTTATTAAATGGAGCATATCGGGAAAAATCAACAAGAACGGTCCTTTTCTCGTTGGTCACTTTGGTCCAGAGTTGCCCCAGGCCTGAGTCATGCAGGGGACCGACCTTGAGATTGGTGCCGAGATCACCCTTGCGCAATACCGTGTACATGACGTGTCCGTGGGCGGCGCAGATGAAATACATATCGGCATAGCCATAGGCGTTGAGATATTTGCGGAAATAGGGGTCGATTTCGGTGTAAATCCTTTTGTATTCCGCTGTGCTGATGTCATAATCACCGGTCGGATCCCCACCGCCCGCATCATGATATTTTTTAAGTTTATCAAAAGAATCGATGATATCGGCGGATTGAGCCAGAATGTTCAGATCATTGCTTCTATCCTGCAGATAGCCTAAAATCTGCTTTCGTTTGATCTCATTGACTGCGGAAAGTTGCCTGAAGTAGTTTTTCTGCAGACAAGTCTTGGAATAAGTGAAGGTCGTGGCAGCAACAACTCCGATGGCAAACATTGCCCCGGTGATATAAAAGAATATCATCTGCCGCATCAGGTTCACTTTTATCATCTGTCTCATACTTGTTTTTCCTCCTGATATTTAGGAGCCGTTATATCGTTACGGCTCCTTATGCCGTCTCTGAGAACCAGAGGACGATAACATTTTATTACAACGGCTTAGGAGCCGTTACGAAATAAGCTTTTTTATGAGAGTATTTCGTTACGGCTCCTTAGCATTTGTAAACCGGTTTCAGGCAACTTCTTCGTCAACAATCAGCCGGCTATCCGCCAGCAGTTTAGCCCCGTCGAGAATTACCAGCCGTTCCCTGCTTACACCTTTGAGGAAATCAGCCCTGATCCCGGTCAGCGTGGGAAGAGAAGGCATAATCTCTTTTTTGGCAATGGTATCGATGCCGATAATCGCATCGGCCAGGATGCCGAATTCCATGTTTTTTGACTGCAGGATAATCACACTGGTACTGTCAGTTAATTCCTGGCAGTTCATCTCAAAAAAGATGCGTAAATCGATTACTGAGACAATCTGCCCCCTGACATTGATGATCCCCTGGACAAAAGGCGGAACTCCGGGTATCGGAGTCAGACCCCGCAGCGGGTAAACTTCAAGGATGTGGTCAAGTTCCAGACCGTAGATTTCCCCGCCCAGCTGGAATTCGACAATTTTCAGAACATCGCCTTCCTGCTCCTTCACCTTCAAGGGCCTGGCCAGTTCTCTGGCCCGGTTACGGAGAATATCATGCAGATCGTTCATGTTAATCAGTCACCTATTCTTTCCAGCATTGACTGGGCAGTTTCTCTCAAGCGGCCGACCGTCAGTCCTTCTGAACCGGGAAGCAGCGCATCCGGAGGAAGAGAGTTCAGCAGAGAGAGGGTGTTTTTGAGATATTTTTTTGCCTCTGTCTGATCGGTTACCAGGCTGGCCAGTTGGAAGTGGGCCAACACAAAGTCGTGGTCAAGATAGAGCGATTGTTTGAGCAGTCTGATCGCCTCCTGCTTTTCCCCCTGTTCCTGGCAGACCGTGGCAAGAAAATGGTAATAGTCGGTATTAAGTTTATCCATGGCAATGGCCTGTTCGCCAAGGTTCCTGGCTTCGGTCAGATTACCCTGATTCGCGTGAGTTTTGGCCAGCAGCGCCAGCACTTTGGTCTTGAAATAGCAGACATTCTGCAGCTCAATGCCCTCCAGCAGTTCCTGCAGTTTTGTCCGGGCCTCTTCATAGCATCTTTCCTGAAAGAGTTTATCAGCCGCGTGATACTGCTCCATGAGAGAGGCACTCTGCTCTCTTTCCGCCGGTTTTTTCTCCTCAGAGTTTGCCTTTGCTCGGGTCAGCTCCTGTTGCCCTGTCCGGGCGCGGGCCACGGAAGGAATCGGCGTCTGTTTCCGGTTGCCGTGTTTGACCGGCTGAACCGCTCCCGCCTGTGTTGCGGAAGGCTGAAAATGTTTCCTGCGGTTCGCCGGCAATGGTTCCTGTTTGCGGAATACATGCACCCCGTCGATATGTTCTCCGTTGAGCCCCGGATGTTCGATGAAACCTATCTCGCTTGCGGCAAGCAGCAGCCAGCCGTCCGGGTTCAAGGCCATGAAGAGACGGTTGATGACGTGTAGCCGGAGTTTCGGCGGAAAGTACATGAGAACATTGCGGCAGAAGATGACATCAACACCCGAGGTATGATTCATGTCGGAGGGATAACTATTGCCCGCCAGATTGAGCAGGACAAAGGTCACCGTGTTTTTCAGGGATGGTGCGATGCTGTAGCAGTTGTCGTTTTTTTTGTTGAAGTGCTTGGATACAAGCCATGGACTCATGTTGCGGAAAGACCATTTGCTGTAGTCGCCTTTCTTTGCTTTGGTAATGAACTCTTTGTTGATATCCGTGGCCAGGATGGTTACATCCCATTGCTCAAGAGCGGGAACCTGAGCAACGGTCATGGCTATTGAATAAGGTTCTTCACCGGAGGAACATGCTGCGCTCCAGAGGGTTAATTTTCGATCCTTTTCCGTTTTTGCCGCCATTCTTTCAGGAATGATGGTCTGCTTCAGGAGGTTCCATACCTCCTGATCACGGAAAAAAAAGGTTTCCCCAATGGTCAGATAGCAGGTCAGCAGCTCTTCACGTTTCCGCTGCTGGGGGAGATCCAGCAGCCATTGAACAGTAGCTGTCGCGTCGCCAAGGTTCAGATCCCGCCCCATCATCATGATTTTGCGTTGCAGCTCCGGCCAGCGGTTTTCCGGGAAATAGAGACCGATGCTTTTCCTGATCACGTTATTAAGCAGGACCATCAGGTAATACGGGATCTCTTTCTCCATCTGTGGAAGAACTTTATGCATGATCCGCCGTAATTTTTTCCATATAGCTGAATTCCTGATCGTTGAAAAAACGGGCCATGTCAAGAATAATCACGCTGCTGTTGTCGACCTTTCCCACACCTTCAATATAGTGTTCCAAACCGGGGTGAATCTCTCCGGCCTGATGGAATTTCAGGTGATCAAACTGGACAACGCCTATCACTCCGTTAACAATAAAACTGACGAGCGCTCCGGCTTTGAAGAGAATAATGCGGTCATCGGCTTCCATGCCGCGTTCCGGCAGGCGCCATTTTTTCCTGATATCGACAACCGGCAGTATGCGGCCTTCCACATTCAGCAGCCCGATAATTGTATCCGGGCCGTCGGGCAGAGGGATAACGGCTGCAGCCCGAATAATCTTTTCCACTCCGGAAACGGCAACGCCAAACAACTGGTCATCAATCCTGAAAATACAATAGCAATTTGTCTGATCCATAGATGTTTTTGCAGAAATTTTGAGAAAACAAGGAGTAAGGTAGCGGAACACATGACACGCAACTCCAGCATGCGATAAATGATAACATCAGATGATGTTATGATATCAGGGTGGAAAGCAAGCATTAACTTGAAAACCGGCAGTTACAGAAGAGATTCATCTGCTGGGGTTGGCAGGAAAGGCTGTTTTCCGGTCTGTCCTGGAGGAGGACCGGCGTAAATCTGCAGTCATGCGTGTCCTCCCGGAATGGAACTTTGTTATTTGTCAGGTTTCTTGGTGCGTTCACCGGGGCGAGCTGTATGAAATATCTCTCATTAATCATATTGTTTTCCCCGCCTTGATAATAAAGGAAGCGTCTTGTTGTATTGCATTACAGGTAGTACTGCAGACTCCTTAATTTACGCATTTAAAAAAAAATATGTCAATCATTGATGGAACATATTTTGTAACGATAATAGTGGAATAGCACCTTTTTTTTGTTATTGGTTCCGTTTGGCTGGTACTCTGCGGTTTCCCGTTCGGCTGGAGCAGGCTGGACCTCTCATCGCTGTTCGGGTTCACTGTCCGGTAAGCAACTCGCCCCTGTCTGGTCCGGTATCGTCTTAAAAAAAATCAGAAGCCGGAATTTTTTTCTACCGGGAGAGGTGTCCTCTTTTAGAGGGGTACAGAGCGGGAGGGGCAGAGGAAGGGTGGCGTAATCTTGAGCGGTGCTGGAATTCAATCTGAAGTTGCCGGCAGCTTTCCCCCGCCAAAGCAAGCAGCGAGGGGGCAATGGTTCCTGAGAAAAATTGCCTGGCCGCAGGCCGTACCTTTGGGTGGAGGCGTAATTTTTGCCCGCTATAGCGAGGTTTAGGGGTAGGTGCCGGCAGTTACGGAAGATATTTGCCAAGCATCTGCCGGGCAGCCGGAGAGTTCCAGTTGCGGGGGCCGATGATCTTTTCCCGTAAAATTCCCTGTGAATCGATAATAAAAGTTTCCGGCACCCCGGTAATTCCATATTGTGCGGCGCCATTGGAGTCGGGGTCAATGAGAATCGGGAAGGTAAGAGCTATCCTGTCCGCGAGCCTTCGGGCAAGGTCGGGGTTGTCATTGCTTAAAATGGTCAGCATCTGAAACCTGCCTTTGTCCATGCCCTGGTTGAGTGCTTCCATGGAAGGCAATTCCTCCTGGCAGGGAGGGCACCATGTTGCCCAGAAATTAATGAAAACCAGCTTGCCGCGCAGGTCGGAAAGTTGCCACTTTTGCCCCTGAATATCGGTCAAGGTGAAATCGGGAGCCAGGCGGTTCAAGGTAGCCTTTTCCGGATATTTTTCTTTTTCCTGCCCGCAGCCGGCCAGCAAAAAACTGATCAGAAAAAACAGGAGGGCGGAACGAACAGCAAACTTATGATTTATTTCCCAGCTCATTGCCGATAGCTTCCTTGCAGGCTGATTTTATTCCCGCACGTTTCATTTATAAGCCGCTGTAACAAAATAATGTCCTCAGCCAGATGTCAAAACGCCATAAAAACCGCATCGAAATGATCAAGAAAGAGCGGTTCGTAGCGATTCCTGAGTTTATACGCCCGAGAGAAGAAAATAGAAATAATCTGTTCATAACTGCGACGGACCGGGTCGTGATCCGCTAATTTTGAAAAAACGGAAAAATTGGCGTTAATCCGATTGTAACCGAAATCTGCATGCTAATTAAAACTCTATTATACCAATCAATTAGAATTTTCTGCTATTTTTTTTCGTTATTCTTCTTTCTGTAAGCTCTTTGTAAGGTTTTACCTGTCATATTAAATGATCACTTGGTTCGCATAGCCCTTATCTATATTGTCAAACAAGGAAAGGACTTTTAGATTTTGCTCAAAAAAGGAGAATTTGGGAAGGATTTTCTGAAGAAAAAAGGAAGAGCATTTAAAGAGGGGTGATTGTCGAAACAGAGAAAATGAAAAAGTGAGAAGCCTGGGCGATAAATTTTGGCAAACGATAATGACGAAATGAAAAAGGAGAATGAATGATGAGAAAACAGAAATTGAAAACATCCGTTTTTGCCGTTGCTTCCATCAGCCTGCTGCTCCTGTCGGCAACCCCATTCAATGCTGCAGCTGGTGAACCGCCGGTTGAACCTGATGAAGAGGTGTCAAATAATCTGTCCGTTCCGGCCATTTTTGCCGAAGGCTATGGCATGACAGGCCTGCCAGCTTATGAAAAATCAGGTTTGCCGGGAGGTCTTACTCCCACCTGGGGGACAGCATATTGCTATCAGGGAGTGAAGTACTTTCTTCAGGCGACCGACAGCCTCTGGCAGGCTCAGTGGAGTGCCGATGCCTTGGTTGAAACAATTCCTACACCGGTGGCCGTGACTGTGGACTGGTCCCAGGAGGTCGTCGGCAAGAACTGGGACGAGAAGTCAGTTATCCCGGTGGGTGTTACTCTCTCGAAGGAGTTGGCCGAGAGCATGACCGGATACCTGATGACGTCGCTGCCCGCCAGTATCCTTCCCTGTGACCTGACCCTGCTCCCTGAAGAGGACTCATCAGTCGTCATTACCTCGGATGAAGAGGTGGACGCGCTCTGGGGCACAACCGGCGACGATGCCCAATATGCAGCCGACACGGCGACCGTCTATAGCATCTGTGCCCGGCTTACCATCCAAAAAATAGACGTGCCAGGTGGTGGCCCAGTTGGTGAGCCCCTTTTCGACAGCGCGGTCTACGAGGGCTTTGGCGCGCTGGGCAAGCCGGTGTGGTATGCTGCATCGATTGATGGGCCGGGCAAGATCGTCTACCTGTACAACTGGAATCTGGCCCTGATGCAGGAGGGGACTGATGTTGACCGGTCTGGATGGTACCGGCTGAGCTTCAGTCTCGATCCGGAGGCAAATTACTCCATTACCCAGGGTAAATTTATCCTAAAGGAGGAGTTCTCCGTGCCATGCAATACATTTCTCGACACGCTTGATGCATCCGACACAACAGAGGTTGAATATGCGCCGAAGCTTATTTCACCCAGCCTGTCATACGTGGATATATATATCAGCCCCGAAACCACAGGGGAATAAAAGAAACGCTATGGGAAAAGAATAGTCTGAAAATGAAAAAAAGAGGAATCGTATTATGAATATGAAAATGATGAGAAGCAGTTTGCTGAGGTTTGCCTGTTTACCCGCTGTTCTCGCTTTTTTGGCAGTTCCGGCGCCATTGTTTGCTAAGAAAACGGTGTATGTTGTGGAGGAGCCGGAGGTTGTGGTAGAGGATGCGGCCGTTACGACGGAAGACCCGGTTGTCACGGAGGAGGAACCCGTGGTTATCGTTGAGGGACCTTTGCTTGACAAGATGTCGGATTCCGGCGCGTTGTATGGTGACCTGTACAGGATTGCCCGCTATAAAGGCGGTGAGATCAAGAATGTCCCGCTTTTTAAAAGTGATGGCACTCCCGATTATGAATGGGTGCCGTGGGTTGATCCTGACGGGATAGCCTCCGCCTACCCTGTAGCGCGGCAAAAATGGACAACGGCCCCGGCCGTGGGCGGCGAGCCGATATTGACCGAGGAGTTCGCCGTCTACACCGTCATTGATGAGGAGACCGGGGACTATGTCCTCAATCCGGCTACCGGGGGTATCTACTATCCAGCGCCCTTGCCAAGTCAATGCGTGCAGCCGGTGGCCGATGCAGTGCGCTGGGGCGATATTTCTGAGAAATCTCATCTCAGCGACAACCGTATCCCCTTGATGATGACCTATGATGCCACCTGGAAGAGAACCGAATGTGAGCCGTTGCCGGAGCTGTTCCTTGCTGCTAATGAACCTTTTAACGATGTTTTTGTTGAGAACCCTTATCATAAAGAGATTTACTGGGCGGATCTGGTACAGGAGGTTGAGTTCGGTCGGCTGAATCTGGCCAGGGCGCCCAAGTCGGTGTTGGACGCTTCGTTTGACGAGGCGATCCGATCGCTGAATGCGGCCAAGGACATCAAGATAGATGCCTCGGGACGTCTGATGGTGACCACGGACATCTATGATGAGTTTCTCACCAATGAGGATGGTACACCTTTTCTGCTGGAGACAGTGACAAAGGCCATCGACTCACCCAAGGAAAATCTTGCCCTGTATCTCAAGCTCATGCAGGACGGGCATCTGATCACCCCGGCAGCGGAAAGGGCACCCATTGATTATTCGCTCTATGGCGGTATCCCGCTCAATAAGCTGCTTGATCTGGTTGATGGTCCCTCGGATGCCCCGCGGCCTACCATTGACATTGACAAGATAATTTCTTTCGGACTCGGACATCTGGTCGATGCCGGAAATATTGTCAGTTATTATATAAAAATGGAGGCGGATGGCAGCCTTTACCTGGATGGCACGGGCAACATGGTCATCTCCACTACCCCTTGTCTGGCTGGCGAATTTTGTGGAGAGTACAAGGGAGTGGTAACACCTTCCGATAATGATGCGTGTGCAGAGGGTGACTTCCCCCTGGCCGCTTCCTTTTTTTCCGCCGCGGCAGACAAGGCGGGTAACATCACCACCGACAAGATCGTTTATATCAACTCGGTTCTCGGCATCAACAAGGTGGTCGGCTACAGTGCCTATGATGCGGAAGGCAATCCTCTGCCTGATGCCATCAATTACGCCAAGAATCCCGTCTATTTTAACTATAACACGGTAACCGGCTACGATCGTATGGAAACATTCGGTGAGGCTGGTCAGCACCGCGGTCGGGCACAGGGGCGCAATGATGATGGATCATATGACTACGATGGCATGTTCGAGTTCCTGGAGGAAACATCTCTTGGATCCGGCACTTGGATTCATACAGCGGACTACATTAATGAAAGGGTATTTGGCAATGTCAATGTCGATTCTGCACTGACAACCGATATTAGCGGTTTCACCTCCATGGCGGATGATGATCTGCAGGTCATCATAACTACCCATACCTACCAGATCCCCGGTCTGAGATAGACAAACAACGTCCCGGGCATCATAACAGTGGCTTCAGGTTTGTGTTTAATTTGGGCGCAAACCTGAAGCCGCATCCTTATTTCCCTTCCCTCTCGGTGCCTGTTGAACCAGGCCCGCCCATCATCCGCCGGCAGCCGGTTTATGGATACCAAGCTCTACGCGGCGGAAATTCTGCCTTCTGTCTCCTTTAATAAAAGCCGGTTGCCCATGCCTCTTTTGTCAAACAGCTTTTTCCTGTCTGACGGATGTAATGCTTGAATTTCGTTCGCTTATGATGTTTATTACATAATGAAATCACTCGAAAACATTTCAACCAAATATGATGCGAAACCGTTACAGGAGGTAAGAAATGGCTCTGCACCCACGGGCGGGAAAACCCGCTGCTCCGGAAGATTTATGCAATATCCCCCGGCTGATTGCCGCCTATTACCAGTATGGGCCGGACGTCAGTCTGGATGAGCAGAAGGTCAGTTTCGGCACCTCCGGACACCGGGGCAGTTCCTTCAAGAGCAGTTTCAATGAGCCTCATATCAAGGCGATCTCCCAGGCGATAGTCGAATACCGTCTCTCCCAGGGCGTCACCGGCCCCATCTTTGTCGGCATGGACACCCATGGCCTGTCCGAACCCGCCTTTGCCACGGCCCTGCAGGTCTTTATCGCCAACGGGCTGGAGGTGCGCTACCAGCAGGGCAGGGGATACACGCCTACCCCGGTGGTGTCCCATGCGATTCTCGGCTGGAATAAAAAACATCCCGGCAATCAGGCCGACGGGGTGGTGATCACCCCCTCGCACAATCCCCCGGAGGATGGCGGCTTCAAGTACAATCCCCCCCATGGCGGACCGGCGGACAGTGATGCCACCAAGGTGATCGAGCAACGCGCCAATGAGCTGCTCGCCGCAGGGTTGCAAGGGGTTCGCTCCCTGCCGCTGACCGAGGCCTTTGCCTCTGCCCGGGCCGCGGCCCATGATTTTGTGCGGCCCTATGTGGATGACCTGAAGGAGGTTATTGACATGGAGGCCATCCGCAAGGCGGGCATCCGAATCGGCGTTGATCCCCTGGGCGGCTCCGGCATCGCCTTCTGGCCCGTCATTGCCGAGAGGTACGGCCTGAATATCGAGGTGGTGAATAACCGGGTTGATCCGACCTTTTCCTTCATGACCCTGGACAAGGACGGCAAAATCCGCATGGATTGCTCCTCACCCTATGCCATGGCCTCGCTCATTGCCCTCAAGGACCGTTTTGACATCGCCGTGAGCAATGACCCTGATTACGACCGGCACGGCATTGTCACCCGGGAGTCAGGCCTGCTCAATCCCAATCATTACCTGGCCGTGTCCATCAATTACCTCTTTACCCATCGTCCCGGCTGGAGTGCGGATCTTCGCGTGGGCAAAACACTGGTCTCAAGCTCGATGATTGACCGGGTGGCTGCCGGCATCAACCGGAGATTATCAGAGGTGCCGGTGGGATTCAAATGGTTTGTCCAGGGCCTGTTTAAGGGGGAATACGGGTTCGGTGGGGAGGAAAGCGCTGGCGCCTCCTTTCTGCGCAAGGACGGCAGCGTCTGGACCACGGACAAGGACGGCATTATCATGGCCCTGCTGGCGGCGGAGATCACCGCGGTCACGGGCAAAGACCCCGGGCTGCATTACCGGGAGCTCGTGCAGCAGTTCGGCTCCCCGCTTTATGAACGGATTGAGGCCCCGGCCATGGCTGAACAGAAAAAGGTGCTGGCCAATCTGTCCGCTGAGGATGTTGAGGCCAAGACCCTTGCCGGCGAAGCGGTGCTGGCCAAACTGACCCATGCTCCAGGCAACGGGGCCCCTATCGGCGGCTTAAAAGTCGTCACCGAAAACGGCTGGTTTGCCGCCAGACCTTCGGGCACCGAGGATGTTTACAAGATTTACACGGAAAGTTTCAAGGGAGAGGCCCATCTGAAACTGATCCAGCAGGAGGCCAGGGAGATTGTTGCCGCCTCTTTTGCCAAGGCCGGATTATAGGGTCAAGCAGGCGGGGCAATGGGCTCGGGCGAAGCCTCTTGGTGGGGAAATGCGGGGGGGTGGGCCGACGCGGAGCAGTAATTGCTGTTCAGGCAGACCGGACAAGCTCCAGGCGGAGAGAAGAACCGGACATGGCCACGCGCAGCCGCGGGTGTTGCAGCGACTGGAAGAGGGGACGGCCGAAATAGAAAAGCTCCTGCTGCAGGCTGAGGCCAAATGCGCAGACAGCCTGATCCCGCAGCAACAGATCCTGCTGCATGATGCCTTGCAATTCCTCCATGCTTGCCTTGTCCGGCGCTGGCGAGGAGAGCTGGTCCAGAAACGGCAGCGCCAAGGCATAGGTACATTGCTGTTCGTGCCTCTGGATATGGTCCCTGATGGGATCCTGGTCCGCAACCAGATCAAAACGGCAGAGGCACTCCCTGCCGTGGATCGCTTCAATTTCCCCGGTATCCCAGCATTGCAGCAGTCGGCACTCCAGCGGCCGGTCAGCGTGGATAATGCAGGCGGACCGGCCGGCATCATAAAAAATACACTCCCAGCTTGCGCCCTTGCCGGCAATTTTGATCATTTCATAAGAGGCCGGTTCCACCATTTCCGTAAAGGGGTTGAACGACGGCTCCCCTTTTCTGATGGTCACCAGATTCTGCAGCGAAAAGATCCCCTGGCGGAGAAGGGGCAGATCCCCTTGGTGAAGGATCGGACCACCATTTTTGCAGCATGTCCCGCATCTCTGACATCGTTGTTGAAATTGCATTGGGCAATTATTATAAATTATTCCTGGAATTTTCCAACAGGTTGTTTTATTTTGTGACATTTTCTTTGCCCCGTGGGCAGGAATTTTTTTTTAAGTGGCGGGGTTCAGGAATTCTGGCTATTGCTTAAAAGTCGTTGCAACGCATTCGAGGGAAGGGGCATAAGCTGGCATGAATTACTGTAATAAAACGCGGGAGGAACTGGCCGAAGACGTGGCCAGATTACGCAAGAGGATCGGGGAACTGGAGCAAGCCGCAGGGGCAGCCGTGACCGAAAACAGTCTGGACCGGCATCTTGATCATAACCGTCTCTGGCAGGAAACCTTTGATGCCGTTGACGATCTGATGTATATCGTTGACCGTGAATTTAAAATTGTCCGGGCCAATAAGGCAACCTGCGACAATTTTGCCCCCGAAGAATTGCTGGGCAAAAAATGTTTTCAGTTTTTCCATCAACTCACTAACCCATCAACTCACTGCCCCGCCTGCAAGGTCTTTCATTCCGGCAAATCGTATCATGTCGAGCGCCAGGAGCCATTTCTGGAGAACAGATGGTTTGCCGTTTCCGCATATCCCATCAAAGATGATCATGGTTTTGTCTGGCAATGCCTTGTTGTCTACCGGGACATCTCCGACTGCAAAAAGATGCTGAGCAAGCTCAATGAGCTTGCCGTCAAGGATGATCTGACCGGTCTCATCAACCGCCGCCATTTCATCGAGGTGCTCGCCCGTGAATTCAGACTTGCCGCCCGCCGTGGCAGCGGACTTGTTTTCATGCTCTTCACCATAGATAAATTCAAGGAGATCAATTCTTCCTGCGGCAGAAAATTCGGAGATTTTCTGTTAAAGGAAATCTCCGCCATCCTGGTCAACCATGTGCGTAATACCGATATCTGCGGCCGCATCGGCGCCGATGAATTCGGGGTGCTTCTGCCTGATGCTGATGCCGTTGAAGGGCAGGTCATTGCCCGCAATATCCATTCCCAGATGTGTCAGTTTGTTTTCGATAATGGTGAGAACGGCCGGCAGATTTCCATAAGTGTCGGGGTGGCGGCAAATAACGCGATGAATCTGGAAAATCATGAGGATTTTTTCTCCCTGGCGGACAAAGCGATGCATGTGGCCAAAAGCGAGGGCGGCAACAAGGTTGTCTTGCTCACGGAAACTGAATTGCAATAGTATCGGGGTTGATGCAGGTTAAGAGCTTGTCCGTAAATAAGCTCTAAAATTGGACGGGATTGCGACCTGCCGCTTCAGTTCGATAACTTTGCCGTCTCGTTGAATTGATAGAAAAATTCATCAATAATTTTTTCCATGTTGTCCTGGAAGTTGGGCACATCCGGCAGTTGCTGGTTCTGATCAATGAAATCCTGCACATTAAAGGTAAAATTTTCCGGCAGCACCGAACGGATACCAATACTTTCCACCAGAAAATTGGCCAGACTGACGATTCTGACATTCAGCTGATTGGCCTCAGGGCAATTCTGCCGGTGGTGGAAGCCGACCGGTATGGTGATGTTGTCAGGCAATCCCCATTGCTGCAGCAGCGCCATGCCGATCCTGGCATGATCCGTTTGCAGCAGGAATTGCTCCAGTTCAATGAGAGAATTGAATTTGCGGCCCAGATTTTTGTTGTTTGAGATGGCAATCTGCAGAGGCCGGTTCAAAATTACCTTGCCGATATCGTGGAGCAGCGAGGCCGTATAAATGGCGCCGGAGTCCTCAACTTTTGCATATTTTGCTATGACCGAGGACAGCACTGCTGTGGCATGGGAGTGATGCCACAAGGTGCCCGGTTCAAGATTGTAGGCCTGCTGGGGAGATCGCATTAAACCGGCGGATGCGCCGGTAATGGCGATAATTTTCACCGTTTCCAGGCCGAGCCGGATAATGATATCCTTGATTGACGTAATTTCACGCATATGGCCGAAATATGCCGAATTCGCCAGCCGCAGCATGTTGGCGGTCAGGTTGGGATCCATCTCGATCTTGTTGGCCATGGCCGGGATACTGACCTGGCTGTCATAAGCCATCTGCAGGACTTCCAGGGCGATGTCCGGCCTGGGAACCAGTCTGTCAACATCCTTGATATATTTTTTTTCCGTTTCCATACGCTCATGCCGTAAGTTATGCGATATTCTTAACGGATTGCCGCTGCGGCCAGGTTAGAGCCGGACAACAATCCTTCCTTTTATTTTGCCTTTGAGTATATTGTCTATCTCATTGTTTAAATGAGATAAACCAATGTCTCGTGCGAGCTCGTGCAGTTGGCTGATTTTCCACTCTGCGGCGAGCTTGTTCCAGATCCTCTGCCGGACGGCAAGTGCGCAGCTGGCCGAGTCGATACCGCTTAAGGTAACGCCCCTGAGGATAAACGGATAGACAGAGATGTTGAGATGCGGCGAGGCCACATTGCCGCAGCAGGTGACGATGCCGCCATAGCGGGTGGTTCTGATGGCGGTTGTCAGAATGTCGCCCCCAACGGTATCAACCACCCCGGCCCATTTCTCTTTGAGTAACATTCTGCCGGTTGCGTCGGTGGCCTGCTGGCGGGTGAGGATGTCTGCCGCGCCAAGCCGCGCCAGCAATGCATGTTCCTCGCTCTTGCCCGTTACCGCTGTCACCTGATAGCCCAGTTTGGCCAGAATGGCCACCGAGACGCTGCCCACTCCGCCTGTGGCGCCGCTGACCAGGATTTTGCCGTCTTCCGGTTTGACGCCGTGGTCAACTATTTTAAGCACTGACTGGGCGGCCGTAAAACCGGCCGTGCCGTAAATCATGCTCTCGTAGAGGCTCAGGCCGGAGGGAAGGGGCACGATCCATTCCGCCGGGACCCGGATAAACTGGCCGAAGCCGCCCGGCATTTTGGTGCCCAGTTCATAACCGCAGACAATGACCTCGTCCCCGGCTTTGAATTTTCCGGACCGGCTTTCCACGACAATCCCTGCGGCATCCACGCCGGGGGTATGCGGGTAACGGCGGGTAACGCCCTTGTTGCCGGACGCGGACAGGGCATCCTTGTAATTGAGGGAAGAAAAATGTACGGCAATGAGTACATCGTGATCAGGAAGTTCGGAAATGTCCCTTTCTTTTATTTCTCTGATAAAAACATTGTCAGGTTCTTCCCTGACAACCATGGACTGAAACAGCTGCTGCGTCATATTTTTTAACTATTATAAAGGATTACATTTTTTGGAAATGAAATTGCGTTCATGCGTCAGTTGTTTTTATGAAATCATCTTACCTGATTCCTTAGTTTATTGACAAAGATTTATTTTCATTTAGACTGGCGGCAAGAAAACGCAAACCGGTCGGCTTTTTCCGCCGGCAGGTGGCGGAGGACCTGTTTGCCGCGAGTTGACTGGGCAGGAGCCGGGAACCAGAATAAAACGCAATAAAATCAAATATTCTGCATTTCCTCTCCCCACTCCTGCATTCCAATGACGGAGATCATGGCGGCAGCTGTGTCGCAACATGCCTTATTTCGGGCAAAATAGACCAAGTCGGGAAGTTGAATGAGTAAAGTGTCCATTCAGGAAAAGCTCTTTGCCCTTTACCGGGTCAGTTCGGAACATCTGACGGATTTTCTGAGGAAGGGGAGCATCGACGAATATGCTATCAGGGCAAACGAATTTGACGTTTTTTGCGCCTTCTGGGTAACCGCCTGCTATCTGCGCTGCATCAGCGAACCGGAGGCAGGGGAGGTGGAAAATTTCAACCGGTCGATCGTGGTCAGCATCGTCGACCGGATTATCGCCTCCCGGCCACAGGAGCTTGAAGATGAGCAGATTGATTCTCTCTCCCAGACAATAACCAATGTATTTGTGGCGAGATTTTCCAGTTACCGCGAGTTGTTTCAAGCCGATCTGGGGCAAAGGACGCCAGGCGGCATCCGCCTCTTTCCCTGCTTGGTCGAGGGTTTTTTGGGTAATGTGCTGGACAGGCCCGTGCCTGAGCATTCGTCGATCCGGCAGCTCCTTGATTCCACCTTGGCGGATATGCTGAACAAATCAGCGATTTTTTTGGCCGGTTGACCTGTAAAAATGATGAATTCGTAAAAACTGAAAATTAACCACACAGAGCACAAAGCCCACAGAGATAACTTGCTGAAAATAAAAATATTTTCTTGTGATCTCTGTGTGCTTTGTGGTGAAAACAGACTTTTTACGAGTTCATCGAAATAGATAGAGACATTATGCAGAAAATGAGAATTGGGGTAATCGGGGTTGGGTATCTGGGCAAATTCCATGCCCAGAAATATGCGGCAATGAATGATGTGGAACTGGTCGGGGTGGCGGATGTTTCAGGCGAGGCTGCCCGCCAAGTTGCCCAGGCCAACAGGACGAAACCCTTTGCGGATTACCGGGAGCTTTTGCGGCAGGTTGACGCGGTAAGTGTGGTGGTGCCCACCCCGCTGCATCATCAGGTGGCCAGTGACTGCTTTGCCGAAAACGTCGATGTGCTGCTGGAAAAACCCATGACCGTTACCCTGGCCGAGGCTGATGATCTGATCGACAAGGCGGAAAAAGGCAATCGTATTCTCCAGATAGGCCATCTGGAGAGGTTTAATCCGGCCATTGTTGCCATGCAGGATTATCTGACCTGCCCGGTGTTCATCGAATCCCAGCGGGTCCATTCCTTCAAGCCCCGGGGCGTGGAAGTGGATGTGATCCTTGACCTGATGATTCACGACATTGATATTATCCTCACCGTGGTTCCATCTCCCCTGGAATCCATCTCCACCATCGGCGTGCCGGTGGTGACCAAGGAAACCGACGTGGCCGCGGCCCAGTTGCTCTTTGTCAACGGCTGCACGGCCAATGTCTCGGTGAGCCGCGTGGCCCATGATAATGTGCGCAGCCTGCGCATCTACCAGCCCGGCAGCTCTCTCACGGTAAATTACGCCACCAAGGAAATAAAAATCATTGAGCGTCTCCCCGGCTCGACCCCGGAAGGATATCCCAATGAAAAAACAGCACATTTCTGTTTTACCGAACAGGACGCCCTGGCTGCGGAACTGACGGATTTTGTCAGCAATGTCCGCCTGCGGCAGAGGCCGAAGGTTTCCGGCCTTGAAGGAAGGCGGGCCCTTGAGGTGGCGCTGCAGATTATCAACCAGATCAGGGATCATATCAGCAGGCATAAAGACCTTTTATGCTGCGGATAATGATTGTGGCCGGCGAGGCCTCGGGCGACCTGCATGGTGCCCATCTGGTCGCCGCCATGAAGCAGCTTGCCCCGGATCTTTCCCTGTGCGGCATGGGGGGGAGTGAACTGCGCCGGCAGGGTGTTGACATTTTATATGATGCCGCGGCCATGGCGGTGGTCGGCCTGGTTGAGGTCCTCGCCCATCTCAAGGATATCCGCGCGGCCCGGAACATACTGATTAACGAACTGCAAAACCATCCGCCCAACCTGCTGATTCTCATCGATTATCCTGATTTCAATCTGCTGCTGGCGCAGAAAGCCAGACAGCTCGGCATTCCCATCTTTTACTATATCAGTCCGCAGGTCTGGGCCTGGCGCAGCGGCCGGGTCAAAAAAATCGGCGCAATCATTGACCGGATGGCGGTCATCCTGCCCTTTGAAAAAGAGTTTTACCACCAGCGCGGGGTTGAGGTTGAGTATGTGGGCCATCCGTTGCTTGATTCGGTCCGGCGCACCATGTCCAGAAATGATTTCTGCCGGCTCCATCAGATCAGGCCGGATAGTATTTTATTGGGAATTCTGCCGGGCAGCAGAAAAAAGGAAATCCGCGCCATGCTGCCCGTTTTTCTGGAAACAGCGGCAGGGTTGCGGGAAAGCCATGGCAACCTGACCATCCTGCTTCCCCTGGCGCCGAGCCTCACCAGGGAAGATCTGCTTGACTGCGGCCTGGACCGGCCAGGGCTTGCAGTCAAGGTCATCGCCGAGGACCGGTACGATCTCATGGGCTCCTGTGATCTGGTCATTGCCGCCTCCGGCACGGTGACCCTGGAGCTGGCCATTCTCGATGTGCCCATGGTGGTTGCCTATAAGGTGTCGCCCCTGACCTGGCTGGTGGGCAATATGCTGGTCAAGGTTGACTTTGCCTCGCTGGTCAATCTCATCGCCGGCCGCGAGGTGGTCCGGGAGCTGATGCAGCATGAGGCTGAGCCCGGGAAGATCCGTGCGGCCTTGCAGGATATCTGGCCCGGCAGCGCCAAAAGAGAGGAAATGCTGCAAGGCCTGGCCGAGGTGCGGGAAAAGCTGGGCAGTGGCGGGGCCTCCCTGCGGGCTGCCCGCCTTGCCCTGGCCACGGCCCGTTGACAAATGTAAAAAAAAGGTGAAAAAAAATCCGTTGCCTGGTAAGTATTTTTTGGTGAAGGTAAAGATCATAATAAGTTAAAGGGCCAACCATGAAGATTTTGATTGCTGAAGATGATGTGATGACGCGGGTCATCCTTCAAGAAATGCTGGCTGATGTAGGTACAACCTATGGGGCTGAAAATGGGCGGGAGGCAATTGAAATTTTTACCCAGGCTTTGAAGGACAGAGACCCTTTTGATCTCGTCTGCCTCGATATCATGATGCCTGAGATGAACGGCCAGGATGCCCTGGTGCAGATCAGGAAAATCGAAGAGGATCTTGGCGTTATTCCTGAATACCAGGTGAAGGTGATCATGATCACCGCCCTGTCTGATCCTGAAAACATCAGAAAGGCCAAGGAAGAAGGACGCTGCGAGGCCTACATGACCAAACCGGTCAAGATGGACCAGCTGCTGCAGCAGATAAAGAAACTCGGTCTGGTTGTATCGTATTCGTTTTAAGAAAATAGGTGTTTAGGTGATTAGGTTGTTGGTGGTGAGGCTTTGCGTGGGCTCCTCTGCTTCGACTTTTTTTGCTAACAGACTACAGACAAAAGTCTAAATCCCTGAGCTGTTCCGAAGATATTCGATCAGCTTCCGGTGGCCGGCCGGGAAGGCGAACCGGTGCAGTTCAGTGAAGCGGACCCAGCGGTTTTCCTGGGCCGCGTGCAGGGCCGGCTCTTTTTTTCCCCCAGCAACGACATCACAGAAAAAGCCATGCAGAATTACCCGGTAATGCATGTAGCTGTGTTTGACGCTGGTGATTTCTCCTGTCACGCCCACCTGCAGTCCTGTTTCTTCCAGAAATTCCCGCACCACCGCCTGTTGCGGCGTTTCTCCCTCTTTCAGCCGTCCGCCGGGAAACTCCCATAAATTGGCCCACACATCATCCGCGTGTCTTTTCTGGATTAAGATATTGTCGCCCCTCCTCAGAATGCCGGTGGCCATCTGGATAAAAATAGTCTTCTTTTTCGGCGGCAGCACCGGCCGCTCATGGACAATCTGCAGCCGGAGGGCCTGGCAGTAAAGGCTGACCGGGCACTGGCTGCACAGGGGATTTTTGGGCAGGCAGACCAGGGCGCCAAGCTCCATCAGGGCCTGGTTGAAATTGCGGGATTGGCCGCTAGGCAGCATTGCCGCAGCCTTTTGCCAGACCAGGATCTTGTTTTCGCGGCTTTTGAGCGGGGTAATGATATCAAACAGGCGGGCAAAGAGGCGTTCAATATTGGCGTCCACCACCGGAAAGTCCTGATTAAAGGCAATGCTCATGATGGCGCCCGCCGTATACGGGCCGATGCCCGGCAGTTTGACCAGGGTCTCATAGCGGGCGGGCAGTATATGCCCCTGCTCCGCCAGGATTCTGGCCGCGCGATGCAGATTCCTGGCCCGGGAGTAGTAACCGAGTCCCTCCCAGTATTTGAGCACCTCATCTTCGTCGGCTGCGGCCAGGCTGGCAATATCCGGGAAACGCTCAAGCCATCTGGTGAAATAGAAGACAACCCGGTCCATCTGGGTCTGCTGCAGCATGATTTCGGCAATCCAGACATGATAGGGGGCGTAAGTATGGCGCCATGGCAGGTCCCGGCTGTGGATGGCAAACCAGTCCAGCAGCTGGGTTATAAAGCAATGGTCAACGGACATGGCTGCTATGGTCGGCGCTGGCTGTTCAGCCAGTCGATGCGGCTCCACAGACCCTGCAGGACGCGAACCTCCCGGTGGTCAAGGCCGGCCCGGCCGAAGATGCGGCGGAAGGTGTGCAGGATATGGTCGGGATTCTGCGGGTCAAGATACTCGGCCTCGACCAGAGTCCGGCGCATGTGCTGATACATGCTTTCCAGGCTCCGGCTGTCGGCCGGCTCGGAGCCGCCGGGTTCGCCCGCCTGCGCCTGCCGCCCCCGGCTCAGCTCGTACAGACAAATGGCCACCGCCTGGGCCAGGTTGAGGGAGGGCAGGGCAGGGTCGGTGGCGATGGTGACGAAAAACTGGCAGAGACCCAGTTCCGCGGTGGTAAGGCCGCTGTCTTCCCGGCCGAAGACCAGGGCGGTTTTCACCCCGCTAGCGTGGCTGGCAAGCAGGGGGGCGATCTCGTGGGGTGCGAGAAAATCCTGCCGGTATTTGCCGAAGCGGCGGGTGGTGCCCAGGCAGAGACTGCAGTCAGCCAGGGCGTCGGTAAGAGAGCCGAACAGTCCGGCATTCTTGAGCAGTTCTCTGGCGCTGACCGCCATGTCCCTGGCCTGTTTGCTGAGATGATCCGCCCGGGGGTTGACCAGGCGCAGCTCAGTAAAACCGAAATTCATCATCACCCGGCAGACGGAGCCGATATTGAGCGCGCCCTGGGGTTCCACCAGGACCACGCTGACGGCAGGGGATGTCATGGCGGAACTCCTGGAATGAACCACGGAGCGCACAGAGTGCACAGTGTTAACGAGCTGCAATAAAGAATATTTCTCTGTGTACTTCGCGTGCTCTGTGGTGAACAATAGAATTGTTGCGAGTTCGTCTCATTTACCCATTGAGTAAATTTTTGACAATGGCGTCGCCCATTTCCGCGGTGTTGACCACTTTGTTCGGGTCCACGGCAATGTCGCGGGTGTGGATGCCGGCATCGAGCGTCCGTTCCACCGCCTGGTCAATGGC
>JALNXE010000072.1 GCA_023230525.1 Desulfobulbaceae bacterium | reverse complement strand
TTGTCGAAATAACGGTATTTTTGTGACATAGTTGCTGCTCTGATCTCCGTCATGGGAATTCAGGAGACAGGAGACAGAATTCAGAATGGTTGATTTTATTACGTTTTATTCTGGCTCCTGATTCTGGCTGCTGAATTCTCTGGAAACAAGCTGCGGGGACCATGAGGATATCAATTTAATTTCAACATGCTACCACAACTCAGAAAGTTGAAAAAATAACATGGTTAGAGAAATGCGCCCCAACGGCACTCTTTTCAGTACCCCCTTGAGGGGTATAAGGAGCCGTAACGAAATTGAAAAAATGGCCAGGTTATTTCGTAACGGCTCCTAAACAACTATAACCTGCACATCGACTGGATGAAATTCACCGATAACCATGCAGTAAAAATTCTTGTTGTGGATGATGACCCGCTTGTGCTTGAGGCCTTGGGGCTGCTGGTGGAATCGTTCGGCTATCAGTGTTTTACGGCCGCCAACGGGCTTGAGGCCATTGAAAAACTCAAGGAAGATGCCATTGATATTGTTGTAACCGATGTGGTGATGCCGGAAATGGGTGGCCTGCAACTCCTGGCCTATATCAAGGAAAGCTACCCGGATACTGATGTCATCGTGGCCACCGGTTATACGGAAAAGGCAGGGTATGCCGAGGTGATAAGGGCCGGGGCCATCGATTTCATCAAGAAACCCTTTGAACGTGATGAGCTGGAGGCGAAGCTGAACCGGGCCGAGCGGGAACGGGGTATGATCAGGAAGCTCGAAAAGCTCTCCCTGTGCGATTCCCTTACCGGCCTGTATAACCGGCGTTCCTTTGACATTAAACTGGCAGAGGAGGTGCAGCGCGCCCACCGCCAGGATTTTCAGGTTTATCTGGCCCTGCTCGATGTGGATAATTTCAAGGGATACAATGATACCTACGGCCACCCTGCCGGAGATAAGGTGCTGAGCGCCGTGGGTATGATTTTAAATGACTGCACCCGGCACAATGTGGATTTCACCTTCCGGTACGGCGGCGATGAGTTTGCGGCGATTCTCACCCAGACCAGTGAAGCGCAGGCGGTGAAAATCATGGAAAGGGTGCTGCAGAATTTCCAGCAGGCCGGTTTTTCCGGGACCACGCTCAGTGTCGGACTTGTCTGCTGCCGGCGTGATGAAACACTGACCTGGCCGGAAAACGCGGCCTGCATGATAGACCGGGCGGACAAGGCCCTCTACCGGGCCAAGAGCGAGGGCAAAAACAGGGTCATGCTTGATGTCGGGGGGTGTTGACGCTCGAACGATGGAGCGTTTAGACATTTGCGCGTTTCAGCGCTGGAACGCTTCCTGCCCCGGCAATTTGACGGTTATCGTGTTCCAGCCGTCTTCCCTGCTGGTAAAGCAGATCTCTCCCCCATGCAGTTCGGCAATTCTTTTGGCAATGGCAAGACCGAGCCCTGAGCCGCCGAACTGGGTTGAACGTGATTTCTCCACCCGGTAGAACTGTTCGAAAATCCGGCTGATATCCTCCTGAACCACATGCGGTCCCGTATTGGACACCATCAGCCGCACGGCGTGCAAATCTTTCTGTCCTTCAAGGCGCAGCCGTCCCCCGGTTTCTTGGTTGTAGCGAATGGCGTTATCAACCAGGTTGATCAGCAGGCGGCGCAGTTTTTCCTGATCCCCCTGAACATAAAGTTCCGCCTCAAAGTCGGTTTCCAGCGAAATCAGTGAGGCCGCCAGCACCTCCCGATAATCCTCCAGCACCAGTTCCGCCAGTTCCGCCAAGTTGACCTGCTCCCGGGCTAAGGCAGTCTGCTGCTCCAGGCGTGACAGGTCCAGCAGGTTGCGGATCAGCCTGGTCATGCGCTGCAGACTGTTATGCTGGCTTGCCAGGTCATCCCGCACATGGTCGGGCAGGTCCGGCGACTGCAGCATTTCCTCCTGGGAAAGCAGCAGCAGGGCGATGGGGCTTTTCAGTTCGTGGGACGCGCTGGCAATAAAGTCTTTCTGTCTGGCAAATGAGTTCTGCAGGCGGTCAAACATCTGGTTTAAGGAGACGGACAGGGTGTAGAGTTCGTCTTTGCTTTTACCCAGCGGAATACGCATATCCAGCGATTTTTCATTGATCTCTCTGACAAGCCGATTGATGGTGACAATCGGCTGCAGGATGCGGCCGGCAAGGGTGTAGCTGAACAGCACGCCGAGAATGAAACAGGTGATCAGAATGGCGCCCAGTTCATGCAGCAAGTCGACCATTTCCTCCTCAAGTTCTTCAATGGGCCTGGCGATCAGCAGGGTGTAGCCGGTGCCGTTGACAGCCGTTTTGACCACCCGAACCCGGAAGGCCACTTCGTCATGGGCATCCTGGCCGAGCTGAATCTGTTCCCTGGGGATCACATTTTCCACATTATAGGCTTTTTTTGCCGGTAAAAGAGGAATGTCGGTGTAGCGGGTCATGGCAGAGGCGAACAGGGTCGCGCCGCTTGGGTCAAGAAGTCTGATCCAGTACTTGGCCGTAGGGTTGGGCAGGAATTTTTCATCAACGGTCAGCGGTTGCCCGGAATTGGGCCGGAATTGTCCGAGCAGGGCCGCCGCCATGTGTTTCAGTTCCGAGTCAATGAGATAATAGGGCTGCTCGATCATTTCCAGAAAGACAAAGGACGAGAAGGATACAGCGGCGATGAGGGTCGCGGCGGAAATCCACAGGGTGATTTTCTGGCGGATTTTCATGGAACGTCGTCAATAATATAGCCGGCGCCACGGACGGTGCGGATAACAGTATCCCGGTCGCCTTTGTTGATTTTCTGGCGGAGATTTTTCATGTGGACATCGATAAAATTGGACATGGTAAAGGGATCAAAATTGTCACCCCAGACATGCTCGGCCAGACTGAACCTGGAAACGACCCGGCCTTTATTGTAAAGCAGGAATTCCAGCATGGCGAATTCCTTGACCGTGAGGGTGATCGGCACATCGTCCAGGGTCACGGAACGGTTAACCGTGTTGAGACTGACAGAGCCGAAGGTGAGCAGTGGATTTTTCCCCCGGC
Organism: Desulfobulbaceae bacterium; assembly: GCA_023230525.1. GTDB lineage: Bacteria > Desulfobacterota > Desulfobulbia > Desulfobulbales > SURF-16 > SURF-16. Next base: position 18,814 of record JALNXE010000072.1, on the reverse strand, counting down.
CCCGTCTCAGCATGGCGCGGATCCGGGCAAGCAGTTCGGACATGGAAAAGGGCTTGGCCAGATAATCGTCAGCACCCTGGTCCAGTCCCCGCACCCGATTATCAAGATCACTTAAGGCGGTCAGCATGAGCACCGGAGTGTTGATGCGCTCCTGCCGTAACTCTTTCAAGACGCTCAGGCCGTCCCGTCCCGGCATCATGATGTCGAGGATGATCAGATCAAAGCTGTCATTATCCGCGATTTTATCCAGGGCCTCTTCCCCGTTTTTCGCCGTATCGACCATATATTGCTCATGGCTCAGGGCTTGGCGCAGCCTTTGCCGCAGTTCTTCCTCATCATCAACTATGAGGATTTTCATGGCAGCCTCCTTGGGGTTTTGCCGGCAATTAAGCGCTACGGGTAATCAACCATACTCCCAGGCAGATCACCACAATACCGGACCAGCGGGTAAGCCCGAGGGTTTCATTGAAAAAGAATTGCCCGGCCAGGGCGGTAACAATGTAACCGACGGAAAGCAGCGGGTACGCGTAACTGACCTCGACCCGGGAGAGAACCAGCAGCCAGATCAGCACGCTGACCACGTAACAGGTGAGACCCGCGAGGACAAAGGGGCTGGAGGCAACGGCCAGGATAACCTGGGGCGCGTTTTCCAGGCGGAAGGCGAAGTGGCCGATGGTGCGCATGCCCTGCTTGAGGGCCAGCTGGGCAAGGGCATTGAGCAGAACCCCGGCCAGGATAAGCGGCAGATATTTGTTCATTGCTGTCGGTTGGAAGTGAATAATGTCATTTTTACGGGAGCCGGTTGAGGCGGGCTGCCCTTTGGGAGTGAGAATAATGAATATCTGGCATGATAAAAAATATCAGGAAAGATAGCCGGTATATTGCGTTAATATTTGACAAAAACATACCCCTTTGCGCCGCTGTTGTCCAGCAGGCTGGGGGCAGGAAGGAATTTTTTCCAGTCTTCGTAATGTTTCACGCTGGCAATCAGCACACACCTGCCGGGTTGTTCGGCGATCAGCCGGCTGACCTCTTGCACCTTGAGAAGCCGTGCCGCGGATTGATCATGGGCTAAACCATAGTCCAACTCACCGGCGGATTCCACCATGGTAATATCGTTTCTCTTGTAATACCAGCAGGCTGCCTGCACGGTTTTTTCATCGGAGAAAATAATCGACTCCGTTGTCACGTCTTTTTCGTGGCGTTTGAGCAGCAGCACCGGGGCCTTTGATTCAAGGGTCAGGTCTGGCATGATAAAATTGGCGAGAAAAAGAAGGAGCACCGGCGCCAGGCCGAAGAACAGAATTTTACGGCTGGCCATGCGGCTGCGGAAAGCCCCGATGAAAAACAGGACCATGACGAAAAGGCCGTTGGCTGCCATGAGCCACTTCCAGATCCTGTTTTCCGGCAGAGCGATGTCAAAGCCGAAAAAACGGGTGGCGGACAAAAAGGCAATAATGGCGGCCAGCAGTGCTCCATAGAGCAGAGCTGCGCCGGCAGTGCCCAGCTGGAAGCTGCGAAAGCGTCCACGGTTAAGCACCCTGTGCAGGCCAAGGCTCATGAGAATGGCAAAGGGCGGAAAACAGGGCAGGATATAGGTCAGCAGTTTACCGTTTGATACGGAGAAAAAAAGGAACGGAAAAACAAACCAGCAAAAGCAGAAAGTAATAAGGGGTGAAATTGGATTTTGTTTGGTCCGTGCCGCGGCTGTTGGGCTGAAAAAACCGGTAACGGCTGCCGGAACAAGAAAGATCCAGGGCAGAAACATGGGCGGGGCACTGAGGAAAAAATACCAGAAAGGTTTTTTGTGCTGGGCATTATCGGCCAGAAAACGCTGGACATGTTCGGTCCAGAAAAAGTAATGCCAGAACTGCGGTTCACGCAGATGAATAAGTACACTCCAGGGCAGCGCCACCAGCAGGGCGATCAGCAGTGGCAGCCATGTCATGCGGAAAATATCGGCAAAGCGGCGCTGGCTCAAGAGAAAAGGAGCGATGGTCAGAACCGGCACGGCAAAGGCGAGAAATCCCTTGGTCAAAAAAGCCAGACCGCAGAAGATGCCGGAAAACATCAGGTATTTTTTTTCCTGCCGGGAACCGGGCGCGGCTGTGCTGGCCCAATAGAAACTGACCAAGGTGCCGGTGAGAAAAAAGCAGAGAAGATTGTCCAGCACGCAGAAGGTGCCCACCGCATAGACCTCCAGTGAGGTGAGAAAGATGAGCGCGGCAAGCGGCGCAATGGTCTCATCCTTTTTGGCTCCGCCAGCGGCCATACCGAGGACAAAAAAGGCGGTGAGGGCCACGGACAGGGCCGAGGGCAGGCGGATGGCGAAATTGTTTTCACCGAAGACCATGATCGAGCCGGCAATGGCCCAATAACCGAGAACCGGTTTTTCAAAGTAGCGCAGGCCGTTAAGATGGGGGGAAACCCAGTCGCCGCTTGCTATCATCTCCCGCGGCACCTCTGCGTAACGTGATTCGTCGGGTACGAACATGGGGCGGGCGCCGAGGGGGACAATGTAGAGGGCGGCAATGAGCAGCAGCACCAGCAGGCCGTATCTTCTTGCGGATGACATTGCTTAATCCCCGCTGCCCAAGGCAGGTGCGCCGTTCAGCTGCTGACCCGGCTGGATGTCCTGTTTCTGTTCCCCGATCAGCCAGGAGGTGATGTTTTTGCGGTGCATAAGACCCTGGGTGATTTCCTGCATGGATTTGCGGTGAGCATATATTGACACTTCATTTTCCATCTTGGCGAAGGCAACCAGCACAAAGGGCAGGGTGTGGGTGCCAAGCTCCGCGGGGGTACTCACAAAGGAAAGATCCTCTGAGGGTCTGCTGCTGTACAGGGCATATTTAATGCCGTCGCCGTCCGGGTTGATTTTATAGAGCACCACCGGCATGGTTGGCGCAATGTCCGCCTCGGTTTGCCGGACAAAGTCGCGGCCCGACTCCCGCTGCGAGATCCAGGGCTCAACCAGCATGGCCTCGGCGGCCATGGCGCAGCCGACACAGAGCAGGGCAAGGCTGACAGGGCGCAGGTTCTGCCCTGTTTTATTGGCCAGCAGAAGGTAGATGAGGCTGGAGCAGATCAACCACGCCAGCCAGAAAAAAACCGGTGGCCGATAGGACATGGGAGCTGCCGCATACATCACCGTCACTGCCGTGCTAAGCAGAAAAAAAAGATATCTTGCCGCGGATGCACAACCCCGCTGGCGCAGCAGGCTGCTGTGTTCGGCAAAAAGTTCGATGCCGCGGCCGATGAGCAGAAAAAGGGCGGGGAAGAGCGGCAGCAGGTAGCGGCTGTGCTTTGTTGAGGCCGCCGTGAACAGGGCAAGAACAAAGAAGAGCCAGCACCCTGCCAGCCGCATGATTTCATGGGAAAAAAAGTTGGCCATGAAAGTTCCGGCATTGACGCCCGCGGCACCTCGCCTGCCGGCCAGGAAAAAACCGAAACAGGCCGGGATCCACCAGGGGGCGGCGCCGGACAGCAGATAGAGGGGATAATAAGAGAGGGGTTCATTGGCCTCATCTCCCACCCGGCCGGCCAGCTGCGCTTCAAATACCTTCTGGATCAGTTCGCTGCCGCCGGATTGCCAGAGCAGCAGCAGATCAATGCCGATGCACGCTGCGGCCAGCAGCAGCGATTTCATGGCAAAAATGAGCAGAGCGCGCCATTTTCTTTCACAGATGAGAAAGGCGCCCCAGATGCCCACCGGCAGCACCAGGCCAACCGGCCCCTTGGTGAAAAAGGCCAGCAGCATCATGACAAAGGCCGCGGCCTCCGCCACACCACCGCCACCTGCCGCCGGACGGCGATAACGGAGATAGAGCAGAAAGACGGCAAGACTCACCCAGATGGCCAGCAGCATGTCAATGGTTGCCCGCCCGGCCTTCAGCCAGTAGTCAGGGCAGGTGGCCAGAGCCAGGGCGGCAATGAGCGCCGTCTGCCCGCTGATATTTCTGGCCAGTAGGAAGGTGACAACGACCATGGCCGCGGCGGCCAGGGCGCTGGGCAGCACCGCGGAAACCGTCGTCACCTGGCCCGTGGGCAGGGAAAAAAGCCAGGAAAGCCAGAAGTACAGGGGCGGATAATCCGCATAGCTTGTGCCCATGACCATCGGGACGAGGCTCGGCCCGTTGCTGACCATGATTTTGGTAAACAGGCCGTTTCTCGCCTCCAGGCCGAAAAGATCCCGCAGGGGCGTTGCCCAGATATAGGCAAGAAAAGTCCCGAGGAAAAGGTACAGGGGGAAAAGAGGGCTGCCCGCAAGGCTCTGTTGCTGAGTAGTTGACATTTCTGTTGCAGTTATTCATTCATGAATGGATGTTTTGCTTGCGATGTAGGGGCGGTTCGTGAACCGCCCGTTCGTGAACCGCCCGTTTCGCGAACCACGGCCCCTGCGGGCCTGGCAACCGCTGTTCGTTATCCTCTATACTCAATGCAATTCGTTTTCCTGGCAGGAGATCCAGCCCTCACGCCCCTCCAGCCGGGAGGCAATAATTTTCGCTGCAGCAATCTCCGGGCAGCTGGCCAGCAGATCCCCTAACGGCTGAAAATCGATTTTTCTGGCCTGCGCCCTGTCGAGAAAATCGCTGAACATGGCGCGGCACGCCCCGCCCTCCGCCTCGGCGTGAATGGTGAGCACATTGAGCTTGTCGGGCTTGAACAGGCTGAGCAGGTGCTCGTTGTAATTGTGGGCATCAATGCCGTTTCTGCCGATCAGCTCATCATAGGTGGGCAGGGTGGCCGGTATCTGCGGCTGGCTGAGAAGCCCCTCGTCAAGCCGCGGATAAAAAATGGAAGAACCCCGGCAGTCCGAGTTGTAACGGCCGGGAAACTTTTCCCGGGCCTTCAGCGCAGCAGGGGTGATGCGCCAGGCCGGCGCCGCGCTGCAGTCCACGGGACGCTCAATGATTTCCGCCAGCAGATGCATGCCGCGGCTCAGATCCCGCAGCACCTCCTGGTGGGGAAGGCCGGCTATTTTGGTCTGCCAGCGATGATGGTCCCAGGCGTGCAGGCCGATTTCATGGCCTGCCGCCGCGGCCTGGCGGATCTCCCCCGCCGCCTTTGTGCCGATCAGCGGGCCGGGCCACAGGGTGCCCTTGAACAGGATATCCCAGCCATAAAGACTTGCCGCCCTGCTGCGCAGCATCTTGAATAGAAAGGCGGGCCGCAGGAGCCGCCACAGGTGACGGCCCATGTTGTCCGGCCCCACGGAGAAGAAAAAGGTGGCCTTGATGCCGTGGCGCTTCAGTTCGGCCAGCAGCCCCGGTACGCCGATTCTGGTGCCGCGCAGGGTATCCACATCGATGCGAAGCCCTGCGCTGGTGTTTTTGGCAATCACAGGCCGCTCTGTCCGGTTTCGTGACTGAGAAAATAGTCCAGGGTTTCCTCAATGGACTGTTCCAGGGGCACGGTCGGCTGCCAGTCCAACAGGCGGTTTGCCTGGCGGATGGACGGACGCCGGTGCTGCACATCCTCATAGCCAGACCCGTAGAAGGCCCGCGCCTCAATGGAACGGATGCCGGCAAAGGGCGGGAACTTGGCGCGGAGAGGATGTTTTTCGAATTTTTCCACCAGAATATTGGCGAGCTCGCTGATACTGGCCTCGTTGGTCGGGTTGCCGATATTAAATATCTTGGAGGCGCAGCAGTTATCCTTGTTCTCGATGATGCGGAACAGACATTCAACCCCGTCCTTCACGTCGGTGAAACAGCGGCGCTGGCTGCCGCCATCCACCAGTCTGATGGGCGTGCCTTCCACCAGGTTCAGAATCAGCTGGGTAATGACCCTGGAGCTGCCGATGCGGGCGGACATCAGGCTGTCCAGCCGGGGCCCCACCCAGTTGAAGGGCCGGAACAGGGTGAACTGCAGGCCCTTGGTGGCGCCGTAAGCCCAGATGACGCGGTCCAGCATCTGTTTGCTGCAGGAGTAAATCCAGCGCTGCTTGTGAATGGGGCCAAGCACGAAGTTGCTGGTCTCCTCATTGAACTCCGGATCCTGGGACATGCCGTAGACCTCCGAGGTGGAGGGGAAGAGGATGCGTTTGCCGTATTTGTGGCAGTAGCGGACGATGCGCAGGTTCTCCTCGAAATCCAGCTCGAAAACGCGCAGGGGGTTGCGGACATATTCGGCCGGCGTGGCAATGGCCACCAGGGGCAGGACGATGTCGCACTTGCGCACATGGTACTCGATCCACTCCCGGTGAATGGAGATATCGCCTTCGCTGAAGTGGAAACCGGGGCGGCTGAGCAGGCGCTGGATGGAAGATGAACCGAGATCCATGCCGTGCACCTCGTATTTGCCGCTGTCCAGCAGATGTTCACTCAGGTGGTTGCCGATGAAGCCGTCAACGCCGAGGATGAGCACGGTTTTTTTGCGTTTGAGCTCGATCTCGCTGGCGATTTTTCTGCTGAAACGCAGACCCGGAACCAGATTCAGCTCGGCGGCCAGCTGGGCGCCGCTGACAAACACGCCACCCTCGCTCTGGCCGGCCTGCACCTGGATCGCCCCCTCACCGCAGCGGATCACCAGGGGATCACTGGATATGACCGTGCCGGGAATGACCTCATCGTGGTTTTCCACCGGCAGCACCGACCAGAAGAAGCATTTGCGGTTGCGCAGATAGCTGAAGGCGCCGGGATAGGGCAGGGTGACGGCCCGCACCAGGTTATGAACCGCCGTGGCCTCTTTGTCCCAGTGGATCTCGCCGTCATCCGGCTTGCGGCCGCCGAAGTAGCTGGCCAGCCGGTGCTCCTGGGGGATGCGCGGGGCATTGCCTTCCCTGACGGCGGGCAGCACGTCGGCCAGCAGCGCGGTTGCGGCAATCGTCATCTTGCTGTGCAGGGTAAGCGCGGTGTCCTCCGGGGTGATGTCGACCTTTTTCTGGCCGACAATATCACCGTTATCAGGCTTGGGCGTCATGTAATGCAGGGTGACGCCGGTTTCTTTCTCACCATGAATGAGCGCCCAGTTGACCGGACAGCGGCCACGGTAATGGGGCAGCAGGGAGCCGTGCAGATTCAGGCAGCCCGCCGGAGGGATGGACAGGATGGCCGGGCCGACCATGTTGCGGTAATAAAAAGAGAAAATGATGTCCGGCTGGAATTCCTTGATCCGTTCCACCCACAGGGGATGATTGAGATTTTCCGGGGCAAAGACCATCAGGTTTTTTTCCGCGGCAAGCACGGCCACCGATTCAAACCACTGATTTTCTTTGGGATCATCCGGGTGGGTGAACACGGCCTGGATGTCATAACCATTGGCCAGCAGCGATCTGATACCGGCGCAGCCTATATTGTGATAGGCGAGAACGATTGCTTTCATGATGAAACTCCGATGGATAAATTTGCAGTTAATGGAAGAGGAGAATATGGTCAGGAGACAGGAAACAGGAGACAGAATTCAGAATGGTTGATTTATAACGTTTCATTCTCCTGTCTCCTGACTCCTGACTCCTGGCTTCTGGCCGGGTCCCGGTTAGGGGTGATTACTGATTGACCCGGCATGAATCATGTTTTCGGCGTGCTCCAGATTGCTGCCGCCCCGCACCTCCTGGATAAAATAGCGGGGTCTGCTGCGCACGTCATGGTAAATGCGGCCGATGTACTCACCCATCAGACCCAGGGCGAGATAGAGGGCGCCGATCAGGACGAAGAGGGCGGCAAAAAGGGTGAACACACCTTCGGCGGCCCAGGTGGCGCCGTAAGAGATACGCATGATCATGAGAAAGATGCCGAAGCTCACCCCGCAGGCGGCAATGACGGTGCCCAGCAGGGAGAGCAGGCGCAGGGGAAAGGTGGACATGGAGGTGAGCAGGTCGTACTGCAGGGAGATGAGTTTGAACAGGCTGTATTTGGACTCACCCTTGGTGCGTTCCGCGTGGCCGACCTCTATCTCGGTGGTTCTCCGGGCAAAGCTGTTGGCCAGAATGGGGATAAAGGTGGAATGCTCCCGGCACTGCAGCATGGCATTGACAATGTGGCGGCGATAGGCCCGCAGCATGCAGCCGTAATCGGACATCATCACCCCGGTGGCCTGGCGCACCGCCTTGTTGACCACCGCAGAGGCCGCCTTGCGAAACAGGCTGTCCTGGCGGTTAACCCGCACCGTACCCACCACATCATAACCCTTGTTCATGGTCTGCAGCAGCTTGGGGATCTCCTCCGGCGGGTTCTGCAGATCGGCATCCAGGGTGATAATCACCTGACCCAGGCTCTGCCGGAAACCGGCAAAGACCGCGGCGTGCTGTCCGTAATTGCGGTTAAGCAGCACGCCCACCACTTCGGCATGCTGGTCCGCGGCCCGGCCGATCATCTCGGTGGAGCCGTCCCGGCTGCCGTCGTCAACCAGGATCAGTTCAAAGGACTCCCCGGTGCTGCGGCAGGACGCCAGGCAGCGATTGATCAGCTCATCGAGACAGGCTGATTCATTATAGACGGGAATAACCACGGAAAAAGCCGGGTTGCTCATTTTGTCAGTACCTCCTTCACGGCCTGCACCACATCATCCACATCCTCCTCGGTCATGGCCGGGAAAAGCGGTAGGGAGCATATCCTGGCGGAGTTCCACTCCGTGTCGGGCAGGGTGCCCAGCAGCTCCGGGCGGGACTCGCGGTAATATTTCTGGGTATGGGCGGCCAGGAAATGGATGCCGCTGCCGATGTTTTTCTTTTTCAGTTCTTCCATAAAGGCATTGCGGCTCATGCCTGCCCGCTCGGTATCCAGGCGGACGATAAAGAGGTGCCAGGCGTGGCGCATGTCGTATTCCGGCACGGCCAGGGGCAGGATTTCATCCACCCCGGCCAGCAGCTGGTGATAACGGGCGGCAAGCGCGGCCCGCTTGGCTATGAAATCATCCAGCCGCTTGAGCTGGCCGAGCCCGAGAACCGAGGCGATATCGGTGAGGTTATACTTGTAGCCCGGCTCCAGAACCTCGGCCTGGGGGCTGCGGCCCTGGCTCTTGCGGTCATAGGCGTCAACGCCCAGCCCGTGAAATTTCAGGCGGCGGATGGCATCAAGCAGGCCGGCATCATCGGAACAGAACATGCCGCCTTCACCGGTGGTGATGTTCTTGATGGGATGAAAGGAAAAGATGGTCGTGCCCACGGCGCCGATTTTTTGCTGTTTGTACCCGGTGCCGGCGGCATGGGCCGCATCTTCCGCCAGGGCGATTGACTTTTCAGCGCAGAGGCGGCGGATGGGGTCCATATCCGCCGCCGCCCCGGCAAAATGAACCGGCACGATAAGCCGGGTGCGCTCGGTGATGCAGGGTTCGATATGCGCAGCCGTGACCATCAGATTGTGGCGGTCGATGTCGGCAAAAACCGGCGTGGCGCCGCAGAGGACAATCATATTGACGGTGGATACCCAGGTCATGGACGGGGTGATCACCTCATCCCCGGGGCCGATGTTCAGGGCTTTTAAGAGCAGGTGCATGCCGGCCGTGGCCGAGCAGAGGGCCACCCCGGCCCCGGCCCCGCAGTAACGGGCAAACGACTCCTCGAATTCAGAGGTTTTCGGCCCAGTGGTAATCCAGCCGGAGCGCAGCACCTGGGCCACGTCCTCGATTTCCTCTTCGCTGATGGAGGGTTTTGAAAAGGGGAGAAAGCTTTCTCGCATGACTATTTTCCTGGAAAAATTAAACATTAAATCAGATCCTCGTTTTTATACATTATTTTCATGAAGAAAAGATGAATTTTTTTGCTTGCACATTTTTTTTCCCGCACTAATATGACCACCTGGTCACATTATGGAAAATTTACAGCCATCAGCACGGACGACATTCAGCAACCTGCCGCCGGAAAAGCAGGAGAAAATCGTTGACGCAGCGGTCAGGGAATTCGCCCGGCATGGCTATAAAAAAGCCAGCATCAACACCATTGTCAGGGATGCGGGCATTGCCAAGGGATCGCTCTATCAGTACTTTCATAATAAGGAAGAGCTTTTTGTCTTTATTTTTGAGCGCTTTACCCTGCTGGTAAAAAAAACGGTTGCCGAGCAGGGACGCTCAAATGCCGTGCGAGCCAGGGAAGGCGAAAGCTCTGGCGTCGGCCAGGAGGATGATTTTTTCAGCCAGGTCGGCAGGGTGCTGCTGGCCGGCATTGAATTTATTGACCGCCATCCTGAATATTTCCAGATCTATCTCCGGGTGCTGTTTGAACAGGATGTGCCCATGCGGGAGAAACTGCTGGCCCAGGTCCGGCTTTTTTCCCGGGAGTATTTCGGGCCGCTGTGTGAAGCAGGGCAAAAAAGCGGTGCCATCCGCCGGGATGTACCGCTGGCGGTGGTGATTTTTATTTTGGACGCCACACTTGATCGTTTTCTGCAGGGTTATGCCCAGGGCGCCCTTGACCGTGACCTGGATCTGGTGCAGCGCAACAGAGCGGAGCTGCTCGCCCGTATAAGGATGATTCTGCAGGTGTTGCGGGAAGGACTGGCGGATGGCGGGACGGGGCAGAAGGCATAAGGCAACTGGCAAAAAGAGACTTTCAGACAAAGAGGGTGAGATTTCATGGACGCATATGTGGAAAAGGCAGGGCTCAATGATATCCTGCAGAAGATCAAGAGTAACCAGCGGCTCAGCCGGGAGGACGGCATCAGGCTTTATCAGACTCCCCATCTGCTGGCAGTGGGCTATCTGGCCAATATTGTGCGGGAACGCTTAAACGGCGGCAATGCCTACTTCATCTATAACCAGCATATCAACTATTCCAATATCTGCACCAATCTCTGTAAATTCTGCGCCTTCGGCAAGGACAAGGATTCCGACAAGGCCTACGAGATGACCCGGCAGGAGGTGGCGGCCAAGGTGCGGGAACGCCTGGATGAGCCCATCACCGAGATCCACATGGTGGGCGGAATCCATCCGGATCTTCCCTTCAGCTACTACACCGGTCTGCTTCAGGAAATCAAAGCAATTCGGCCAGGGGTCCACATCCAGGCCTTCACCTGCGTGGAGATCGATCATCTGGCCAAGCTTGCCGGCAAGCCGGTGGACCGTACCCTGGAGGATCTCATGGCCGCAGGTCTTGATTCCATCCCCGGCGGCGGCGCCGAGGTGTTCAGCCCGCGCATCAGGAAACTGACCTGCGAAAAGAAGCTGTCCGGCGAAGGGTGGCTGGAGGTGGCCAAGACCGCCCATCGGCTCGGGTTGAAGACCAATGCCACCATGCTCTACGGCCATATCGAAACCATCGAGGAACGCATCGATCATCTCGATGCCCTGCGCCAGGCCCAGGATGAGACCAACGGCTTTCTGGCCTTTATTCCCCTGGCCTTTCACCCGAAAAACACCCAGATGGCCGATCTGTCACGCACCTCCGGCATGGATGATCTGAAAAGCCTGGCCGTGGCCCGCTGCTTTCTCGATAACTTCCCCCATATCAAGGCCTACTGGGTGATGATCGGGCCGAAGCTGGCCCAGGTCGCCCTGTCCTTTGGCGCCGATGACGTGGACGGCACGGTGAAGGAGGAGATCATCACCCATATGGCCGGGGCCGAGACCGAGCAGGCCATGTCCATTGATGAGCTGGTCCGGCTGATCAAGGAGGCGGGCCGCACGCCGGTGCAGCGCGGCACGCTGTATGATGTGATTAAGATTTATTAGTCTGACTGGTCTGACTGGCCTGGCTGGCCTGACTGGTCGGACTGGTCTGGCTGGTCTGACTGGTCCGGCTGGTCTGGCTGGTCCGGCTGGTCTAACTGGTCTGACTGGTCTAACTGGTCTGACTGGTCTAACTGGTCTGGCTCGTCTAACTGGTCCGGCTGGTCTGAACGGCATGATCAAAGAGACTAATGGGATTAATAACCCTGCCTCGCTGCCATGAAATTCTCGGGGTTGTAAGAGCGGGTCTTGCCCGCGACCCTTTGGCATTGCCGGAACATTTATCGCGGGCAAGGCCCGTTCCTACAAAAAGAAGACCGTTTACGCAACGGCAGGAACCAGACCTATAAGACTAATTGGACAAGTCGGACCAATAAGACCAGTAGGACTAGTCGGGCAAGTAAGACAAATAGGATTAATAAGACCAAAATGAACATGAAAAACATCAGCGAGAAAGTGGAGGCAGGGCAGCGCATCAGCGCGGACGAGGGTTTGCAGCTGCTGCGGGACGGCGATCTCTATCAGCTCGGCGGGCTGGCGGACACCATCCGCAAAAGGCTGCATCCCGAACCGCTGGTCACCTATGTGATCGACCGCAATATCAATTACACGGACATCTGCATCTCCGCCTGTAAGTTCTGCGCCTTTTACAAGGCCCCGGAGGACGCGCACGGTTCGGTGCTTTCCTTTGAGGAACTGGGCAAAAAGATTGAAGAGACTCAAGAACTCGGCGGCACCCAGATCCTGCTGCAGGGCGGGCTGCATCCGGACAAGCCCCTGGAATTCTACGAAGAGATGCTGCGCTTCATCAAGGGGTACGGCATTCACATCCACGGTTTTTCCCCGCCGGAGGTCTGCCATTTTGCCAATCTGTCGGGCCTCAGCGTCAAAGAGGTACTGATCCGGTTGCGCCAGGCGGGGCTGGACTCCATTCCCGGCGGCGGGGCGGAGATCCTCTCCGACCGGGTGCGGCAGGAAACCGCGCCGCGCAAGTGTTCGGCCGATGCCTGGATCGCGGTGATGGAGGAGGCCCATAATTTGGGCATGCGCACCACGGCGACCATGATGTTCGGCCATATCGAGACCCTGGCCGAGCGCCTGGAGCATCTGGAGCGGGTCCGCCGCCTGCAGGACCGCACCGGCGGCTTCACCGCCTTTATCCCCTGGCCCTTTCAGCCCGACAATACGGTGTATGCCCATCTGCCCAAGACCACGGCCTTTGCTTACTTAAAGATGCTGGCCCTCTCCCGCATCTATCTCGACAATATCGATAATATCCAGGCCTCCTGGGTGACCCAGGGACCCAAGATCGCCCAGCTTTCCCTGTTTTTCGGGGCCAATGATTTCGGCAGCACCATGATCGAGGAAAACGTGGTGGCCGCGGCCGGGGTCAGCTTCAGATTGTCCGAGGAAGAGATCCGCCGCATCGTCCGCCAGGCCGGGTTTGCCCCCAGGCAGCGCACCATGGATTATACCCTGGTGGGGGAGTGAGCAGGGCCATGCTGCTTGTGCACCGGGCCCCGGTGGTGCTGCCCATCAGCGCCCCGCCCATCAGCGATGGGGCCATACTCACCGATGCCGGGTTTATTGTCGAGGTCGGTTCCTATGCCCAGCTGCGGGGCAGGGGGCAGGTGCGGGACCACGAAGGGGCAATCCTGCTGCCGGCCCTGATCAACTGCCATGCCCACCTGGAGCTTTCCCACCTGGCCGTGCTCGGCCAGCGGCAGCCCCTGCAGGGTGATATGACCGGCTGGATCGGGGAACTCCTGGCCGCCCGGCAGCATTCTGCTGATGACGGCTCCAGCGCGGGGCGTCTCGCCCTGGACGCCCTGCATGAACAGGGGGTGGCCCTGGTTGCCGATATCGGCAATCTGCCCGGGAGCGCCAAAATCGGCGAGGGGCACCCGGTTGCGGTCCATTTTTTTCTGGAGATGCTGGGTTTCTCCCAGCATTCGGCGGCCAATGCCCTGGCCAGGATGCAGGAGAGCCAGGGTGACTGCACCAGCCATGCCCCCTATTCCAATCATGCCCGGCTGCTGGTTGCGGCAAAACAGCGGGCAAACAGCAGAAACCGGATATTTCCCATTCATGTGGCGGAATCCCGGGCGGAAATCGACCTGCTGCTGGATGGTTCCGGGCCGCTGCGCTCCTTTATCGAGGAACGGGGCTTCTGGGACGGTTCCTTTGTGCCGCCCGGCTGCGGGGCGGTCACCTATCTGGACCGGTTGGGCATCATCGATGACAAAACCCTCTGCGTGCATTGCGTGCACGTCACGGACGAAGAAATTGCCCTGCTTGCCGCAAGACAGGCCAGGGTCTGCCTGTGTCCGGGCAGCAACAGGCAGCTGGGGGTGGGCAGGGCGCCGGTGGAAAAAATGGTGCGGTCCGGCCTGGTGCTGGGGCTGGGCACGGACAGTTTGGCCAGCAATCCGCAGCTCTCCATCTGGGAAGAGATGCGTCTGTTGCGCGAGGACCATCCCCAGCTTGCACCGGCCACGGTGCTGGCCATGGCCACCCGGGGCGGGGCGCAATGTCTGGCCGCAGGTGACAGCGGAGAGCTGGCCCCGGGCCGGCGGGCGGACATCATCGCCGCTCACGCCCAGGGGATAACCGCCGGCAAGGCGGATGATTTTCTGACCAATGCGGGGAAAAACCTGCGGGTCCGCTGGGTTGAGGAGGCATGAGATGAAAGCGCGTATCGGCATGGTTAACTTTATCAACACGGCGCCGCTCTATGTGACCTGGCAGCAGCGGGCCGCCAGGCCGGGCTGGCTGGTGACCGAGGGGGCGCCCACCACCTTGAACAGGATGCTCTGCGCAAATGAGCTTGACCTGGGTTTTGTCTCCTCCCATGAATATGCGGCCCATCCCCATCTGTACCGCATCCTGGAGGATATTTCCATCAGCTCCTCCGGCCCGGTGGGCAGTGTTTTTCTCTTTTCCCGGCTCGCCCCGGAAGAACTGGCGGGCAGAAAGGTGCGGCTCAGCACCCAGTCGCAGACCTCGGTGGCCCTGGTGAAGATCATTCTGGAGGAGTTTTACCGGGTGCAACCCCTTTACCACACCGGCAACAATATGGAAGGTGACGAGGTGAGCGGGGTGCTGGCCATCGGCGATGAGGCCCTGCGGCTGAAAACCAACGGGGATTATCCCTTCTGTCTTGATCTGGGGGAGACCTGGCAGCAGCACACCGGGCTGCCCTTTGTCTTTGCCGTCTGGGCGGTGCGTGAAGATTTTCTTGCCCGGCAGCCCGGCTGCGTCAGTGAAATCCGGGCTGAGCTGCTTTCCTGCATCCGCGAAGGCAAGGAAAAACTGCAGGCGGTCTGCACCCAGGTGGCCCCGAGAATTCCCATGACCGTTGATTCATGTTATAAGTATCTCCTCGGTATTGAATATGATCTCACCCCGCAGAAGATGCAGGCGCTTACGCTTTTCTTTGATTTTCTGATCAAACGCGGCGAGGGGCAGGCAGCAGCCCTGCCGGTAAAATTATGCAGATAGTCTGACTGGTCTGACTGGTCTGGCTGGTCTGACTGGTCGGAACAACAGGATCAAACAGGCTAATAAGACCAGCAGGACTAATCAGACCAGTAGGACCAGTAGGACCAGTCAGACCAGTAGGACCAGTAAGACCAGTCAGACCAGTAAGACCAATAAGACCAATAGGACCAATAAACAATGCAAACTCCGGATGAAAAGAAAACATTCGTCAAAGAGAAGTTTTCTTCCATCAGTCATAAATATGATTTTCTCAATTCACTGCTCAGTTTCCAGATCGACCGTTACTGGCGCTGGGTCACCACCAGGGAGCTGAAGATGTTTCCCGACGGGGCGGTGCTCGATCTCTGCGCCGGCACCCTGCCCCTTTCCCTGGAGCTGACCCGGCAGGCCCCCGCCCGGCAGGTGGTGGCCATTGATTTCTGTGAGGACATGCTGCGGGCAGGCATCAAAACCCTGCCCGTGGACAGCCGGCGGCAGCGCATCTTCCCGGTCTGCGGGGACGGGGAAAAGATCCCGGCCCGGGATAAGAGCTTCTGGGGGATAACCGTGGCCTTCGGCGTCCGCAATCTCGGCCGCACCCAGGATGGCTTAAACGAGATGCACCGAGTGCTGAAGCCCTGCGGCAAGCTGCTCATCCTGGAGTTTTCCAGGCCCCGGAATGTCATCGTCAAACCGGTTTACAGCTTTTATCTGAACACGGTGCTGCCCAAAGTCGCCGGTATTGTCTCCGGCGACAAGGAGGCCTATGAGTATCTGGCCAGCTCCATTGCCGCCTTTTATGAACCGGAGGAACTGCTGGGCATGATGAAAAAGGCCGGTTTTGCCGAGGTATCCCGCAGGCCCTTGACCTTTGGCATTGTTTCCGTGTACATAGGCGTCAAATGAAAAAGATTATCCTGGCAATAACCGGAGCCAGCGGCTCGCTCTACGCCGTGGAGTTTCTGCGGCTGGTCAGCGGGCTGGAGGTGGAGGTGCACGGCATCATCTCCGGGGCCGGCGAGAAGGTCCTCGGACTCGAGGAAAAACTCGCCCCCTGGGATCTGACAACGGTGCGGCAATGGTATGCGATTGACAATCTGGCCGCGCCCATGGCCAGCGGCTCGGCCCGCTATGATGCCATGGTGGTGCTGCCCTGCACCATGGGGACGCTGGCGGCCATAGCCAACGGCCTGTCGCTCAATCTGATCCACCGGGCCGCGGACGTGATGCTGAAAGAGCGAAAGCCCCTGGTGCTCGCCGTGCGCGAGACGCCGTTTAACCGGACTCATCTGCAGAATATGCTGGCCGCCTCGGATGCCGGGGCCATCATCTGTCCCGCCATGCCGGCCTTTTACCACCTGCCGGAAAATCTGCGGGACATGGCCCGTCATTTCGCCGGCCGGGTGGCTGCCCAGATCGGGCTAAAAGTTCCGGGACTGAAAGCGTGGAGTGGGATTGATGTTTAAGAAAATTGCCATACTGCTGGAAATGATCAAATTCGAGCATACGGTCTTTGCTCTGCCCTTTGCCCTGATGGGTGCCTTCCTGGCCCAGGGCGGGGTGCCCCGGGGGATGGTCTTTTTCTGGGTGGTGATGGCCATGGTGGGGGCGCGGACCTGCGCCATGGGTTTTAACCGCATTGCCGATGCCCGTTTTGACCGGGACAATCCCCGCACCGCGGACCGGGCCATCCCGGCCGGCTCGGTGCAGATGTGGGAGGCCTGGACCATGGTGATCGTGGCGGGGCTGCTTTTTTTCTTCGCCTGCTTTCAGCTCAATCCGCTCACCTTCAAGCTTTCGCCGCTGGCCTTAAGCCTCACCCTTTTTTATTCCGTGACCAAGCGTTTCACCTGGCTCTGCCATGTGGTGCTGGGCATTGCCCTGGCCTTTTCGCCCCTGGGCGGCTTTGTGGCGGTAAAGGGCACCCTGGCCGGCTTCCCCTGGGCGCTTTCCCTGGGAGTGCTCTTCTGGGTCACCGGCTTTGATACGGTCTATGCCTGTATGGATGCCGATTTTGACCGGCAGGCGGGTCTTTTCTCCCTGCCGGCCCGGTTCGGGCGGGAAAGGGCCTTTCGCCTGGCGGTCTTTTTCCATGTGGTGGCCTTTGCCCTGTTTGTGGCGACAGGGGTAACCTGCCGGCTCAATTATTTTTATTATATCGGCATCGTGTTGACGGCCTGCGCCCTTTTTTACCAGCATCTCATTGTCAATCCCAAAAATCTTTCCCGCATCAACATGTCCTTTTTCACCATGAACGGGCTGATCAGCCTGACCCTGTTTGCCGTTACCTGGCTGTCTCTGGTAACAGGTTGACAAAATTTTCAAGAAAGTCATAAATATAAGTATCACTGGATACATCGCGGCAGCTTGCTTTTGAAGCTGCCCATTATTTTGTCGATCTGCCTGCTGAGATTGGCTTTCGCCATTCCATTACAAGGACTTTGCCGGAAGCTGACCTGATCATACAGATCCCTATTGTGGCTGCAAAACACCAGCAGGGAAAGAACAATGCCGAAGATAAAAATTTTCACTGCAAAAAATGTCCAGCAGTATGGTTTTACCGCCAGGGAAATCGAGGCGCTGAACGCTGAATGGGAGCTGAAGGCAGCAGGGCTTGGTCTGGAAGAGCATCTTCCTGAATATTGGCAGGAAGCAAAGCGCCACATGAACGAAAAGCTGGCAGGCCGGGTCGCCGAGAGTCCCGCGGAAGGTGAAAGTCAACAGCTGGATGGTGCCCCGGTCGAGCTGCCTTCCCTTGATGTCAGTCTTGATGATTTTGATATGGGCGAAGAGGAGGAAATAACGGCTGTTGATCTGCCTGATGAGGAATTTGAGGTTGAATTCCTGTCCGATGAATTCTCCGAACTGGAACCGATTGCGGGTGATGAGCTGGCGCTGGAAATAATCCCGGAAGAGCAGCCGGTTGCCCTGGCGGAGATGGCAGAGGAGGCCGCCGCGTTGGAAGGGTTGGAATGGGAGGAGGAAGAGGCTGCTGCAGAACTGACGATTACCGTTGAAGAGCTGATTCAGGAAGAAGAACCGGCCGAGGAGCCTGCCATAGCCCAGGAACCGGAACCGCAGGAAGAAGCCGCTTCGGAGCAGGGGATTGGGGTTGCAGAGATGGCTGGGGAGGAAGAACCGGCCCTAGAGCAGCCGGCAACAGCCGCAGAAACGCAATTAGAGCTGGAAGAAGTCGTTTATGGGCAGACGGTTGCTGTAGAAGAAAAGGCTGAAGAAGAAAAACCGGCTGAAGAGCCTGCCGCAGCCCAGGAACCGGAACCGCAGGAAGAAGCCGCTCCGGAGCAGGGGATTGCGGTTGCAGCGATGGCTGAGAAGATAGCAGAGGAAAAAATCGTATCGGCTGCAGAGCCTGAGTTCGCGCCGGCGGATACAGTCGGGCTGCCCGAAACCGCGGTGGAAGAGCTCGCTCAAGAGGAAGTTGCCGAGGAAGAGCTTGCTCCGATTGCTGAGCGGAAAAGGGAATCATTTTTTGAAAAAATGATGGCCCGCCTGAAAAAAATATTCCAAGGGTAAAAAAAATAGCCTGCATTTCCCTTCGGTTGACAAATTCCTGGCAAAAGAAGTAAACCCATTTCATGGGGTTGCCGATTGGCAGGAACCCCGAGGTCGGCTGTTTCTTCTTGAATACTTAAATATTTGTTAACTGGTAGTCCGCCATCCCGCTATCAATGCCGGAATTGGATGGTATTACTTTTCTCGGTTTAAGGAG
>JALNXE010000071.1 GCA_023230525.1 Desulfobulbaceae bacterium | reverse complement strand
CTAAAGGAGCGCATTCTCAAAGGAATCGCCGAAATCAATTCAGCCCCGGTGGTTTTCCGCTGGAAGAAATTCGATCTGGATGTCGTATAGAATGTAAATATTTTAATGAATCATACTACTAGTCAATCAGATTGGCAGGGCCGTAATACTCCCTGCCATGCTTGCAGACCGGACATTTTTCAGGTGGTTCGGTCCCTTCATGGATGTTGCCGCACTTGCTGCATTTCCATTTGATGGGCTCATCTCTTTTATACACGCTGCCGTTCTCCACCATTTCCAGCAACTGCTGGTAGCGGTCCCGATGGTGAGCCTCAACCTTGGCAATCTGCCGGAACAGGAAGGCAGCCTCCATGTTGCCCTCTGCCTCTGCCTGCCTGGCAAAGGCGGGATACATGTCAGAGGTCTCGTAATTTTCACCCTTTACCGCCTCCTTGAGGTTGGCGATGGTGTCACCAATGCCGTGCAGCAGCTTGAACTGATCCTTGGCGTGCTGCATCTCGTTTATGGCGGTCTCCTCAAAAATAGCGGCAATGTAATGGTATCCTTCCTTCCTGGCAACCTTGGCAAAATAGTCATATTTGTTACGGGCCTGGGATTCCCCGGCGAATGCTGCCTGCAGATTTTCTTCGGTTTTGCTCATCTGTTCCTCCAGTCATTTATGGATCGGGTAAAATTAATCGGTCAGCTGTAATTATCTACCTGGCAATGGTGCGGATATACAAGTATTTTTCTTGGAAATTATTGAATAACCCTGCCGGAGGTCAATAATTGGGCAAAATTTGTTTCCAGCCAAACTCTTGACCTGCCGCAACCGGGGGCCCCGCACCGCAATGATCGTTACCTTTCAGGGGGACAGCAGCAGAATGGCGCTACAGGCCAGAACCAGGCCGATGATCTGCTTGAGGGTAAGGGGTTCCCGCAGAAAGATAACGGCCAGCATGACGGTGATCAGCGGGTAGAGGGCGGTCAGGCCGACCACAATGGCGATTTTTCCTTTCTGGGCCGCCGAGAAGAAGAAAAAGGTGCCGACCATACCGGCGATGCCGGTGAGCACGGCAAACAAAACACCCTTTGGGTGGAACTCCAGGTGGAATCTGATGAAAAAGAGGGTGAGCAGGCCAACCAGTATAGCGCCGGCCACCTCATAGACCAAGGCGCTCTGGGGTGAAATGTAGCTTACGGCAATTTTGGGGAAGAATCCCCAAAAGCCGTAAACAATCATCGCCAGTAATGCCGACAGCAGCCAGTTGTCCATTTATTTTTTCAGAGCTTAATTACTGCCTGAACCCGAGATGACGCCCCTGCCGAAATTATCCAGATTCTTGGTGGTGTCCGGGGTATAAATTGTCAGCTGGTTGCCTTCGCCACGCTGAATTGTGGTCCAGTCAAGTTGTGAATACCACAGGCCGACCTGATTGCCGTTCTGGTCCAGGATGTACGCACCATCGTATCTGTTTCTGAGCCGGTAGTGGTTGTCAATCCGGCTCATCCAGGCTTTGAGCTGCTGGGGAGTGAGCTTGATTTCTTTCCACAGGCTGGGCGTGAGCTGGTATTTTTTGTCTATGGCCATGATGGCAACCGGTTCAGCCTCCGGGCCGATGTAATAATAGTTGTAATTGTCCATGACCTGCCCTGACTCGAAGATGTCATTGACCGCGAGCTTGAAATCAAGATGGCCGTATGACCCTGTGCTGCAGGCCGTCATGATCCCACCCATGGCGGCAAGGAGCAGGGCCAGGATAAAAGTCGTCGTTTTCAGGAAAATTATTCGTAAATTTTGCATAACTTGTCTCCTTTTCAGGTGATCATTCAGCGCGGGGAGCAAAATCAGCGGCATTGCTTCCCCGGCATGATCTGTTAGGAGTAAATATAAGAATTATTATGAAAAAAACCATGGCAAGCTACATCATCTTCTGCCGCGGAAAGCGTTAACTGCTTGACCTTTGATCGTGGCAGCAGCATATAATATAAATGTTTTTCAGGACATATACGACCAGTAAACGACCGGCTGCGGGGGGTGTCAAGGTATTTTGTCAAGTCACCCTGTGGGCGGAAAAGCAGGAAGGGGATCATTGCGCAGACTGGGGTTTGATCTTGCAGGAAGGGATGCCAGGGCCGGGGCCGCCTCCATTACGGTTGGGCGGCCAGGTCGACCAGCGTAGCTCCCCAACCGCTTCTGTCCTCATGGGCCAGGCGGAAGGAGACAACCTCCGGCATCCGTTCCAGGATGGCATGCACGGTGCGCAGCAGGGTGCCTGTGCCTTTGCCGTGGATGATGCGGACCTGGAGGATGTTGCGTTCCCGGCAGACTCGGATATACTCCGGCACCAGACTCTTCACCTCGCGGGGATTGAAGGTGTGTAAGTCAAGAATGCCGTCAATAGGCAGGTCAACCGCTGCTGTTTCGTCCATGGTGGGTCCTGTCTGGTTTCCAAGGCTGCTCCCGCGCCTTGCCGGGAAAAACTTTTCTTGCTCAGAGCCTAAATAATCTGCGCCGGGAAGTCAATGGCCAGGGCGGAAGAAAACTATAGATGGAATGAACTTGGCGCTTGCGGCCAGGGGCCAGGTAAAATTAAAATAAGTAATTAATAATTGATAATTATTATCACAAATGATATTTTCCCGGTTCGAACCCACTCGATCCTATAGGGAGCCGTGCAAATGAAAACAGATGAGAGAAATCAAAAAATACTTTTTCTTGGTTCAAACGTGAAGATCCGTAATCTGCCGATCAAGGAGGTGAGCCTGATTGAAGAGGGCAGCCTGCCGGCCTACGGGTATAATCCCGGCGATTTTGTCGAGCTGCTGGCCGGTAAGGTTGCCGTGGAAAACGGACGGCTGGAACAGTGTCTGACCTGGCTGGCCTCCTATCTGACCAGCGGCAATCTGAGCCCGCAGATCACCACCATTGCCTATGGCGACCAGAAGGATATTTTCCAGGTTTTCCGGAAAAGGCAGCGGCCGGAAATCGACAAGGATCATGGCTGGTTCATGGTGCATCAGATTCTGCCCTTTGCCGGGCGCGGTTCCGATGAGAAGGCCCTGACCATAACCGATGACAATCGCGAAAAATTGAGCGGTCATGATGGCATCATGATTGTTGATGACGGTGGCCGGCCTCCCCAGATTGCCGCGGAGCTGAAAGGGCTGAATCCGTCTGCCTGGGTCATTGCCATGGGTATCAGCGTGGCCTACTGGCTGGAATGGGCGGAACAGTTCGGTGAAAATTTCGTGCTGTTCGGCCGGCTGTCCGATCTGGAAACCACCCGCATGGAGATGGACAGTTCAGTGGTGTGGGAGTCGATTGTCGCCATGTCCCTGCGGGCCTTGCGTTCACCGGAGGTTGGTATCTGGGATGCCCAGCGCGGCCGTTTCCGCTGCCATGTCATGATCGAGATGTTTCCCCATGGCCTGCTTTACGTCAGCCCGAAAAATGTTTTTTTCCGCCACCGGGAAGGGAGCCTGCCGGAAAAGAGTTCCCCCCGCCAGAAGGGGTCGGTGCCGGCCTATGATACCCTGGTCACCTCCATGCTGGCCATGGATTTTATCCGCATGGGGGAGGTGGTGGCGGGCCGCAGTTTCTTCTGCGACTTTTCCAAACGGACCCTGCTCAACTGGCAGCTGCTCTATGATCACGGCTATTATTTCAATGAATCGCTGGAACTGCCTAATCTTGATTTCACCTCAACCTTTCCCAACGGCGCTCCTTGCTCCTTTCTGGATTACAATGATCCCTGTTTTGTCGAACTGCCCGGTTTTTCCCCGGAATTTGACAAGAGCCTGGAGCTGGTTTCCGCCCAGGAGTGGAGCAAGGGGAAAATGGCCGGCCTGCGTTCCTTCTTCAGCCAGTCCGGCTGCACTTCATCCCATCATGCGGCCATGCGGGCGGGTGCGGTGCCCCCTGGTTACATGGATATTATTCTGGAGGTGCTGCATTATCTGAAGGAAGAGGTCAGCCGCAAAAGCGGTTTTGAGAATCTGCGCATGTTCAATGTCGGCCATCTGCGCACCACCGATCCGGCGGAAATCGGGCCGGTGCTCACCCTGCAGTCGGTCATGGACTCCTATGTCAGCAAGGAGAGCTTTCAGCGGCCGCTGTGCATCGGCGTGTTCGGCCCCCCGGGCTCCGGCAAATCCTTTGCCGTGAAAGAGGTGGCCAAGGTGATCGGGCGGAAATTTGACCGGGATCCCTTTGATTTCTTTGAATTCAACCTGACCCAGTTTGCCGAGCCGGATGAGATCAATTCGGCCATTGATCTGGTCCGCGCCTCGGTGGCCAAGGGCAAGGTGCCGATCACCTTCTGGGATGAGTTTGACTGCCGATACGGTGGCCATGAATTCGGCTATCTGCGCTACTTTCTCCCCTCCATGCAGGATGGGGTGACCTATGTGCATGGCATCCCCTACTATATCGGCCGCTCGATTTTCGTCTTTGCCGGCGGGGTCAAGACCAGCTGGCTGGCCATGGAGGAGATGCTGAGCAAGGCCACCCCCCAGGAGCTGCAACTGACCAAAACCCTGAAGATTCCTGACTTCATGAGCCGGCTGCGGGTCGTGCTGGATATTGACGGCATAGAAATCGGCGAGGAGTTGCTGCGCGATTCGGCCTCCCCTGTGGAGCTGGAGGAGTTGCGCCGCATCCTGCTGAAAAGGGCCTTCATCATCGCCCACCAGATGGATACCCACTGGAAAAAGGCGGCCAGAAAAACCTCGGGCCTGCTGTTGCGCCTGCTCATTGCCCAGTATAAATTCGGAGCACGCTCCATTGAGGCGGTCATCGAGGCAAGCCGCGCCGCCGACCGTCTGGTCTATGGCCTGCCGGAACTGATCGGCCCGTCCGGCGCGCGCATTCATGCCGACTGGCGGGTTGATCTGGAAAGACGAATCGATCAGGTCAGAAAAAAACAGGGGCTGCGCTCCGTGTGGTAGTCGGGTCCGGCGGCGCCAGTCGCCCGCTGAAAGTCTTCTTTTTTTTGGTGAAAAATTGATGGCTTCGTAACGTCTCATCACCGAATTTTCGTGACGGTAAATCATGAAGTTATCCTGCACTGTCCGGCTGTCGCGGGGGTTTTGCGAGACAGTCAAAAAATTGTGTTGATGAATTGGTTCAGATAAGGTATAAAAATCACTTCTTCAACCAAAGCACCCGTAGCTCAGCTGGATAGAGTGCCGGACTACGAATCCGTAGGTCGCACGTTCGAATCGTGCCGGGTGCACCAGTAAATTCAAGCGGTTAGCCGATAAACGGTTAGCCGCTTTTTTATTTTCTTGTATTTTTGCTCCAATTTTGCTCCAATAAGAGAAAGGTTTCAAACTCGAAATGGAGATAAAAAATGGCAACAATCAGAAAGCGGGGTCCTTACCAATGGGAAGTCCGTATCCGAAAAAAAGGGCAACCAGTTCAGTGCAAGACTTTTGAAGTTAAAAAAGACGCCGAAGACTGGGCGCGGGAAATCGAGTCCGAAATGTCCCGTGGTGTTTTTGTCAGCAGAAGAGAAGCAGAGAACACCACCCTGGCTGAGGCTCTTGACCGCTATTCGCGAGAAATCACACCACAAAAAAAAGGTTTCCAGCAGGAACAATCGCGTATCGAGGCATGGAAACGTCACCCGCTTTCTCAGAGGTATCTTGCCACCCTGCGAGGGGTGGACTTCGCTCGATATCGCGATGACCGCCTGGAGGCCGGGAAGTCACAGAGCACAGTCCGGCTTGAGCTTGCTATCATCTCTCATCTGTTCACGGTGGCCCGCAAGGAATGGGGGATGGAAGTTCTGTCCAACCCGGTGCAAGCGATCCGGCTACCCGCGACCAGCAAGGCGCGAGACCGGCGGCTGCAGGGCGATGAGGAAGAAAGACTGCTTGCTGTCTGCGGCTCATCACGAAGCGTGGCGCTGAAAGATATAGTCATCTTGGCCATTGAAACAGCCATGCGCCTTGGCGAACTGCTGAGCTTGCGATGGTCTGAAATCGACCCGCAAAAGCGGGTCGCTAGACTGCTTGACACCAAGAACGGCGAAAGCCGCTGTGTTCCTCTTTCGACCAGGGCCGTCGAAGCACTGCGGCATCGACCCCGCTCAATCAGTGACGACCGCGTGTTTTTTGAGTGGAATGGTGCTTGGAGTTTTGAAAGTGCTTGGCGCCGGGCTCTGAAGAGGGCGAACATCGAGGATCTGCGGTTTCATGACTTAAGACATGAGGCGACCAGCCGCTTTTTTGAAATGGGGATCTTCAACCCCATGGAAGTTTCGGCGATCACGGGGCACAAAGATTTAAAGATGCTCAAACGCTATACTCATCTGAGAGCCGAGGATCTTGCTGCAAAGCTGGGGTAGGGTTGGGCACTTATCAGGAAACATCTTAAATTCCTTATTTCCTCCAAGGCAAAAGATAATCAATTCACATCTCAATTATACTGTTCACCAATCCAGATACGCCTCTGTCATATTTCCCTTGCAAATTATTGCACCCGATAGAATAGTATCAATGATTTGGATTCGAAGTATAACTTTTATGAGTGGAATAAAAGCCAAAAGCGAACTTGGCCCCTTTCTCCTTTCTTTGTCGAGATTGTTGACAGTCTCTTCGTGTTGAACGGTGGGGAGATTCTTACATACCAATCATTCAGCTGGTTTTCCTGCAAATCACAAGTTTCGGTAATCAAATATTGTCTAGTACACGAAAGATCATCCGCGCATTTTTGGCCTCACCTGGCGATCTTCAGGATGAGCGACAAGCTATACGAGACGTGGTTGGCGAATTTAACGAATCTTGGGCGTACGAGCTTGGTTATCAAGTCGAGCTGATTGGGTGGGAAGAAACCGTTGCAGGTTTCGGCCGACCGCAGCATCTCATAAACCAAGATCTCGATCGGTGCGATTTATTTCTGGGAATGATCTGGAAAAGGTGGGGTACTCCACCAGACAAAGATGGAGAATTCTCTTCTGGGTTCGAAGAGGAATTTGAACGGTCGATGGCAAGGTGCGAAAAGACCGGAAGTCCCGGAATTTCACTCTTCTTCAAGCAGATCCCTAACGAGTTCATGGTGGACCCGGGTGATGACCTTAAGAAGGTTCTGGAGTTTCGGAAAACGATCATCGCCGGCAAGAAGATTCTGTTTCAGAATTTCTCTACGGTGCGGGATATGGAAAAGTCAGCTAGGAAATGCGTCACCGCGTATGTAAATCGCATCAGGGCCGAGGATGAATCATCCGAACCCGACGAGCTGGAGGCAAAACGTGCTCGATCGGATTCTGGGGTGGCTAATGAGGAAGATACGGGGCGCGAATCGTCTCCGCTGTCTGCTGAAGGCTTTAAATTTCTTGAGGGACTTGTCGAAAAGATCAGACGGCCGGATTCTTTGGATGGGCTCAGCGCTAGTGATGTTGCACGGTTCAGATTGCTGGCGAATTCAATATCAAAGCCGGGCAACGAGGAGATGAATCTGGGTGTTCATGATATCAATATCCTCTTTGCGGCATGCACCGAAGGGATAATGCTGGGTAAAAGGGAGACCCTCTCGCTCACTCGTTTGGGTTTTCAGCATTTCGCCAACGAGAATGTGCCCCTGTGGTGTTGGTATTCCGCTCTAGCGGATTCTAAATTCGATCCTGCTGTCGTCTCCTCGTTCGCCGGAGCCACTAACGAGAACGAAAAGGTTGGAGCGATTTCCGTGTTGACCGCATTGGGTATTGATCTCCCGACAGATGACGATACGACCAAACGAGAATGGATCACAAAGACTTGGTTCTCAGATGACTCATCGTCCAAAGTGAGGACGGCGGCTCTAGGATATCTCGCCAAATGTGGCACCGCTGTGGATCTGGAGATCGCCAGAAAGGAATACGCTCGGAGCGACTATGGTACATCTCGTAGCGCACTTGAATGCATGGTTGGAATTCTGCTTCGGACTGGTCAGGTGACAGCGGCCCAAAAGTTGGTCCTTGAGTCACAGTTCGAGACACTAAACGCCGATTTGCTTCGGACCGTTCTTGAGGGTTTCGGTGGCCTAGAAACTTCCGCGCTGCTTCTTGGACTTGAGCATCGCAACCCTCAGGTTCGACTGCGAGCAATGAAGTCGCTGCATAGCCGGGACGCATTGGATATCGGTTTGGCTGAACGACTTTCTGGGGATAGTGATGCTTTAGTGCGTAGAGAGGCTATCGCAGTGCTAATGAAACTTGGGAAGACGCTTGCGGATGAGGAAATCAAGAAGATCCTGGTCCAGCCAAAGAAGCAACCTAGCTCCCCTTTTTTGGGATTGGGCAGTCTAACAGACTCAGACAAGACGGGGGAGGAACTCTTTCAGCAGTATCAGTTAAAGATGTTGAAAAGTCTCTCTGAATCGGAGCTAGAAAAGAGAGCCGGGTTGAGCTTAATATTCGAGGACTCTCCGTACTTCGCACTCGTGGAGAGGTATTTTAGGAATCGTGCTGATGAACTTCGTTACGATGTGGACAACAGGTTCAGTGTGTACTTCGAGGAGCGGATTCGACGCTTTGAGGCTGCATACGGTAACAACGCTGCCATTAAGGATATCGTCAAGAAGATGAGAGGCTCGCAGGAGGAATATTTGCGCAAGGAACTCACTAGGCAGGGGTTGAATGTGCTTTGTGCAGCGCAAAAGTCTGAAGATTTGCAGAGGATAAGGGCTAACCTCAGAGACAGCTATGCAGGGGCGTCGTTACTGGATGCTAAGTATTTGGGAAGGCACGGAGATTGGACTGATATACCTTTGCTTGCGAACGCCGAAGGGCCAAATATAGGCTCGACACTGCTAACGATGTCGCCTGATGAAGAGTTTCAGTTCGAAGTCGCGAGGGCCATAACATCAATCGGCAAGAAACACTCGGTTTCGGATCTTCTTTCTCTAGAGATGCCAGCTGCTATTTTGAAAAAGACAATTGATCTATGCGCCGAATCTCGGTTCGTAAAAATATCTCATGATGCCTTGTTCTCCCTCTTCAATCATGAGTCAGATGGGGTTCGTAAATCCGCCTCTGTCTTGGCTGTCCGAGCGTTCCCCGCGAAGCGGATCAAGTCGATTCTTCGTGAATACATTGGCAGCGACAAGTATCGCTATTACAACGTCATATATTGGCTGGATCTTGGGGCGTCGATGAGTAGGGATGACGCCAGAAAGGTGGCACGGGCGTGCAGTTAGTTAAACTCTTGCACCTTCAAATCTGCAATCTTTTTCGGTGGATGCATACGATATGTAAACGGCTGAGTTTGATAGTTTTGATTAGTTCTGAAGTGTGGGTATCGCCAACAACCGGTTCAACGCCGACTGCGAGAAAACGCGTTTTGTGGTGGTTGCGTTTTCAGTATTTACGAGCTTAAAAAATATTCAGTTGTTCTCGCTGCTGGTTAACCGAAACGTTAGGTAAGGAGAGCATATGAGCGATTGGGACTTTCTGCACGATATGCATAATGACGGCTATAGCGCAGAGCAAATAGCTGATGCCGCTGCTTGTGGTTATAACCCTTGGGAGTGGCAGCCCCTACACGAAAGTGAATTGCCAGCGGGGAGTCCGCAGGTTGACCCTGAATTGATAATGATTTTCGAGAGCCTGGTCGAGAGCGCAATGTCTTACCACACGCTCACAGGCCGCTACCTGCAAATATGGGGCGAGCTGGGTGAGTTATATGCTGAAATCGAGTATGGCATTAAGCGCCACAAACCACATACCAGTGGTTCAGATGGTAAGCTTGGTAATGATTATATTGAAATAAAAACCATTTCTCCAGAAAAGGCGGGAGAGCTAGTTCAAGTTAAGCGAGCAGGAAATTTCAATAAGCTATTGGTGGTAAAAATAACTGAAGATTTCGAATTTGAAGGTCGTTTTATTGAAAGAAAAAAACTTTCAAAAGGTAATGGCAAACATGCTCGTGTATCATGGCCAAAGCTTACGTTACAGGATAAATGAATCATCAAAAAAAACAGCATACCTGAAATTCCACCGGACGCGGTGACCCGCGCCGGTGAATTTACCGTTAAGCATACAAGAACCGGATGACTATGGACAAAGTGCGGGACTATTTCGAGGTGGATTTCAGTCACACCGTTAGAATGGAAGCGTCGGTTCAGCTTCCTTCTCGCGACGGTGGTGGTATCCAGGTCATTTCCAGGATTCACCTTGATTTCTCATCCAAGGCTCTTTTCGCGTCTTTCTACCTCGACCAAGTGTATACCCCGAATGAACTTATTGAGCTTGTAGATCAACTGGATGGCATCTGGGCTCGAGGATGGCCAGCACCGACAAACATCATACTTCCGGCTGCCAAGCTTTATGCAGCAGGTGAACTGAGGATCGATAAAAATCCATTTGCGGTGATCTCGACATTCCCCGGCTGTCCTGCGACTAGGCACGATGAGCTTCACTTCAGCGGCCGCATTTATCTGTATCTGGACGCTGATCTCACTCCTGAACAGCAGACAACGATAAGGTCTTCGATCAGGAACAACAAGCTGGATCCGCAATTCAGGGGACTAACTTACGCGAAGAAGAGAGAACAATTCCAAAAGCCCATTGCATTTATCAGCCACGACTCCAGGGACAAGGCAACCATCGCTCGCCCGATTGCCTTAGGTCTGCAGTCCAACTTAGTCCCAGTCTGGTACGACGAGTTTTCATTGCCAGTCGGAGCGAAGCTCAGAGAGTCTATTGAAAAGGGAATCAAAGAATCCAAGAAGTGTGTCCTTGTGATCACCAAGAACTTCATCGGAAACGATGGATGGACAAAGGCGGAATTTGATTCAGTATTCACAAAAGAGATCTTTGAGAAAGGTAACATTCTTCTTCCGGTCTGGCATGAAGTCACGGCGCGTGAAGTATATGAATACAGCCCCTGGCTAGCCAACATTAAAGCAGTGAATTGGAGCGAGGGATCCAAGGAAGTGGTTCGAAAGCTTCAAAGAGAAATCGAGGGAGAAGGTGCTTAACAAAAAAAATGCAGCGGACGGCGGGGGACGCTATTCTCTTTCTTCCTCTTGTTCCTGGCCCGCCGTCGCTGATTTTCACGTTCAGCCCTTGAGATTGCCACAACGAACATCGCGATAAATCAAACTTCCCTCAGGTTATTAGATCTACTGTTAAGCGAGTCTCCCGCTCATGGCTTTGAAGATTTGCGCCTTTCCGCTTGAGCGTCCAAGATTTTCCGTGCAACGTCACGGGCAATATCCAAGGTTTCGGTCACTGTTCGGCCTTGAGCCACCTGGCCGGGAACGTCAACGGAAGTGGCAAGATAGAATCCTTCCGGCAATTTCTCTATGTGGAGCTTTACGGTTTTCGCCATGTGTAAATGATAGCACAGGTTGAACCAGGGGAGCTAGTAAGTAGTTTGTTACAGTGCCATCCGATCTTTGGTATCGTTCATTTTTCCCCAGCGCCATCTCGGTCATTTTCTTTTTTTCAAGTAGCATTCTTTTGCGTATTTGTGGTACGATTTAGCCATTGAGATCATTATGTGTACTTACTACACAAGATAAACTTGTTACGTAAGCCCCCTCCTCCGTCGGGGGGGTGGGCGCCCTCCCGGGACGCCTGTTTGGCTACTTGAAAAAGAAAAACAAGAGGCATGCCATGACCACAGCAGCGCTCGCTATTTTGCGCGTAGAAAAAATGAAAACGATGGGCCAGGTCGCTTCGGCCGCAGGCCATCACAACCGTACCCGGCCCACCATTAACGCAAATCCAGTCCGACAGAACGAGTTGATCATTGGCAGCGGAGATCCCCACGAGGATCTACGCCGCCGCTTGGACGATAGCGGGGTCCGGGTGGGAAAAAACAATGTTCTTGCTTATGACGTGTTGCTCTCCGCATCCCCTGAGTTTTTTAGGCCCGGCCGGGCAGGGGCTGCAGGCCAATGGCTCAAACAACGAGCTGAAGCCTTCAAACGGCAATCAGTCAAATGGCTGTGTGATTGTTTTGGCAAAAATAATGTAGTATCAGCCATATATCACCTGGACGAATCCACCCCCCACATCACCGCGCTGGTCACCCCCATCGACGATTCGCCCCGGGCCAAGGGGCCAAAAGTGCGACTGAACGCTCGCCGGTGGACTGGTGGCCGGGGGAAATTGGCAAAAATGCAAACCAGTTTTGCCCAGGCATTGGCCCCGCTTGGTATAAGCCGGGGGCTGGAGAAATCCCAAGCAACCCACACCGACATCAAGGACTTCTACAAGTTGATCTATGGCGGCCAGAAGCTTAAGATCACCATGCCCGTAGTGCCGAAACCTCCCCTCACGGGGCGCGCCGAATGGG
This sequence comes from Desulfobulbaceae bacterium, assembly GCA_023230525.1. Lineage (GTDB taxonomy): Bacteria > Desulfobacterota > Desulfobulbia > Desulfobulbales > SURF-16 > SURF-16. The sequence goes on along the minus strand of JALNXE010000071.1, from coordinate 9,715 downwards.
CACAAAAGGAAACCAACCGGATCCAGACTCAGCTCAAAAAAGAGACCGATGCCCTGGTCAAGGCAGCTGCTACGGCCCAACTTTTGGCCAAGCAGAAAGAAGACATTGAGGCCACCGCTGTGGCCCAAGCCAGAGATTTGCAAAAAATCAGAAAGCAGGTCAGGGATATACCATTACCCCTGGTGGCCGAGGCCCTAGCCCTCGAACCAGACCAATACGACAAAAACAAGTGGAATGGTCAGTCGATGGCCATCACGATCCAGGGCAGCAAATTTTATGACCACCGGCAGAACAGAGGCGGAGGCGGAGCAATTGATCTGACCATGCACGCAATGGAATGTGATTGTCAGCAGGCCACGAGCTGGCTTGCTGACCGATTTGGCGACAGCCAGGCAGCCGGCGCAGTTACGGCCAATGCCGCCCGGGTCGTCAAGGAGGCCAAAAAAGATCGCAGACCGTTTAGCCAGCCAGCGCCGGCCCCTGATGCATGGCCGGCCGCGAGAGAATACTTGCTCAGCCGTGGCCTAGATCCGTCCCTCATAGATGAGCACCACCACAATGGGACGGTATACGCCAGCCAACGTGGACGATATACCAACGTGGTGTGGCTCAACCGTGCAGACAACCCCGATTGTGCCGAGATCAGAGGTGTCGGAGGCGATTATAAGGGATTGTCCCCTGGGTCCCAACGCGATGCCGGCGGATTCCGGTTAAAACGCGGGCCAGAAAAAATATTGGTATTGGTAGAGGCAGCAGCAGATGCCGTTGCATACGCACAGCTCCACCCCTCTTTTGCGGGAACAATAATGTCCACAGCCGGGGTCCGTTCGGATGCGCCATTCATCCGAGATGCCCGGCAGAACGGGTTGGAGGTGATTTGCGGTTATGACGCAGATGGGGCCGGCGATGATGCTGCCGTGAAGATGATCGAAAAATATCCAGAGATCACCCGGGAGCGGCCTACCCCGCCCCTTGGGAAAAAAGACTGGAACGACCAGCTCAAAGCCCAGCAGGCCAGGGTTCAACAGGACCAAAAGCATAACATCACCACATCATCCTCGCCAAAATCTCCGAGGCCCTGAGCCGCATAGAATCCATTTATGTTTACACAACTTTACTTATTTGTTAATTTAAAACCAGACAATGATTCTTTGAAGTAACATAACTAGCTGGAATTAAATATGTCTTGGAGGAAACCGGAGAGGATTGAGAGTGTTAAGTTGCTACAATTCCTTCCCCCTCTTTTTAGATCCATCGATGTCAAGAAGCTGCACCCGCAGGCATCCGTCTGGATGAACCGGGCCATTAAACGGGGGCAGATTAAGCGGATCATCAAGGGGTATTACGTCAATTCCCTGAAATGCGAGATGGCCCAAAAATGGCCGGAGCTTGAAGAAGTCGCCTGTTACGTCCGCTCCCCTTCCTATGTCTCCAAGGAATGGGCTCTGAATTTTCACGGCGTCCTCGGCCAATTCCCTTACACCTGCACATTGATTACCCTGGCTACCTCGGTCGGCCGGCGCAATGAAATCATTCTTGAGGATTACCGTCTTGAATATGCCAAGATCAAGGGGGAGCTTTTTTCGGGTTCGAGCAGCGGAGCAACTATTATCTCGCCACACCGGAAAAGGCACTGCTGGACGTGATGTATCTGGAAAACAGAATCCCGTTTTATGACGAGCTTGACTATGAACTGCTGGATTTCCATCTGCTCTGGGAGATGGCGGAAAAGTTCCCGCCCCGGGTCCGCGAAATGGTTGACGTGAAGCTGTTCAACCCTCCGAGTGATATCCCGGATTTGTTTGAAAAAGCCGCGGCTCATAGGGCGGTGGCCAGGAGCAGGAGAGCGTTAACACTGGACAAGGTGCTGAAAGTTCTTCGGAAACGAAAGCCTGAGTTTAAAACGAAATACGATGTCATGGAAATCGGGGTTTTCGGGTCCGTGGCAAGAGGGGAGGCAAAGCCCGGCAGCGATGTTGATGTGGTGGTGAAAATGGAAACACCAGACCTGTTCTGTATGGTTCGCATCAAGGAGACGCTGGAAGCGGATTATGGAACGGAAGTTGACGTTACCTGGTACCACGAGGATATGCATTCCCTTCTGAAGGAAACGATCGACAAAGAGGCTGTCTATGCCTGAGTAAGCGCTGACTGGGGAATGAAAGCGGATATGCCCCGAAGATAATCCGCGTCTGCAGTGCTTATGCTGGCGATCCATATAATCAACGTCATCGTTTTTGGTTACGGTATGCAGAGGAAAAACTTGCCTGAGTGGGAAAGGCTGCTCTCTTCCACGGCTGCATTTGCAGGGCATCCTGCCTGAAGCTGTCCTTGAGGGGGCAAGTGATGTAGCATTCACGCATTTTTTCTCATTGACAACAGACAAAAAAGGGCATAATTTACCCTCTAAATACATTTAAGAGGTAAAATATGACTCGTGACACATTGGGCATTACCGGGTTGCCGAGCAAGATGGACGAAGAGATGCGGCGGCTGGGTGCCGACATCCGATTGGCGCGGCAGCGCCGCAACATGACCCAGAAAATGATGGCCGAAAGCATGTTTGTTACCGCCAAGACCGTGCGACGAGTGGAGGCCGGAGATCCGGGCGTGAGTCTCGGGGTGTATGCCGCCGCCCTCTTTGTGCTGGGCTTTATGGGACGCCTGGCGAAGCTGGCGGCACCGGAGATGGATACCTGGGGGAACTGGCAACAGCGGAAGAAGGCACCGAAGCGGGTAAGAACTCCGAAAGACGACGAGTTGGACTTCTGATGAAAAAATGTATCGTTTTTATCTATCTGCCTGGGTGTATCATGGCCGTCCCGGCAGGCGTATTCACTTATGACTCCGCGCTGCAGCAAGGCTACTTTCAGTATGGCCGGAAATATCTTGAGCGTGAAAATGCGCAAGCGGTTGATCCTGTTGCGCTGCCGCTTCGGCGGGATCTTTCCGGCCCGATTGAAACCAATGCTGGTCTCTTTGGTGCCTTGCGCGATTCCTCCCCAGATCATTGGGGGAGGATGGTTATTGCCAGAAAAAATAAAGTTTCCGTCAGTGAATTCGACGAATTCGACTTCCTGGTAAATGCGGATGCCAGCCGGGTAGGGAACCTGGATTTCCGCTTGTCTCTTGATGATCCGGAACCTCAATATGTCCCTCCGACCTTTCAGGTGATCAGCGAACTGGTTGAAGCTGCTGATCGGCTTCAAAGGTCATTGCCGATCAGCGATGAGCATCAAGGGATGCTGAATCAGGGGACGAGCATGGGTGGTGCCCGGCCCAAGTGTACTGTCAAACTGGAAGGGGATCTGTGGATCGCCAAGCTCCCGGCAAAGGACGATGCGTTTAACAACGCCCGGGTCGAATACGCCACCATGACATTGGCCGCCCGGTGCGGCATTCAAATTCCCAATATCAGCACAATGGGCCTGCCTGATGGCCGGGATGTGCTGCTGGTGAAGCGCTTCGACCGTGAAACCAGGCCCGACAGATGGACGAGGCATGGTTTCTTGAGCGCCTTGTCGTTCATGGAGTGGGACGAGCAGGCCAGGGAATTGTTCAGTTATGTGTCTGTTTCCGGCCGAATGCGGCAAATGGGATTGGGGCTTGGTTCGATGAAAGAATTGTACCAACGCATGGCGTTCAATGCTTTCTGCCGAAACACGGATGACCATCCGAGAAACCATGGTTTTTTGGTCAAAAATGGCAACCTTTCCTTGTCGCCCGCCTATGATATTGTGCCGTCAGCCGCAAAGATCGGCGTTGGAACTGAATTCTCTTTGGCCATGGAAATTGGAGCAAGGGGCCGTCACGGCACCCTGGAAAATCTTCTGAGCAAGTATGGGCAGTTCGGTCTTCGCCCAGAAGAGGCGAAAGGGTTGTTGTTTGAGATGGCGAAAACTGTTGTGGACTGGAAACAGCATTTCCATAAATCCGGTGTTTCTGATTCCGAGATCGACATTTTTCAGGGGAGCTTTGCGTCCCCGAATCTCCTTGGGGCGATGGCGGTCGGGGATATTCTCCCCTCACCGTCAAGTCAAGGCCGGACAAGGCCCGTTAAAAAATCTTCATCCCCTGGAATGTGAGAAATGGAACACCGCCACCTTAATCACCAAGGCTATATGCTCGCCGCCATAGATGATATTATCTCAAGGGGTAAGCGACAGGATTGGGCGGAATTGGCCGATGCGGCTGAGGCGGACCCGGAAATTGCGCGGAAAATAATCCGAGTCTGCCGTGCTTATGTTGGCGACCCATATAATCAACGTCATCGTTTTTGGTTACGGTATGCAGAGGAAAAACTTGCCTGAGTGGGAAAAGTTGCTCTCTTCGGCTGCGCATTTGCGGCGCTTCTTGCCCGAAGTTGTTCTTGAGGGGGGCACAGCTTCGGCCCTGTCGCTTGATGACGATCATGTCCATACCGATCTTCGGGAGCGGTTCGATGAGGTTCTCTCTGAGCTGGAATCTGTCGCAGGTTGGCGGACTGCAAGGATTAAGCGTCCAGTGATGATCCTTGGCAGTTTGGATGGGATTGAGACAGGCGTGCGGCAGTTGATCAGGGGCAAGCCTTTAGAGACCACGCGGATCAGGCACGCGGGAGTAGAGTTGACTATCCCCACCCAGCCAGAAATTCTCAGGATTAAAGGGGTATTGATTCTTAAACGAAATGCCACACGCGATTATCTTGATTTTGCGGCCTTGGCGGATTGTTTGGGCGAGAAAGGGGTGGTTCAGGCATTAAAGGATTTTGATTCGCTCTATCCCCAGCCGAACCAGGAATCAGCACTTCAACAACTGCAAATACAGCTTGCCGCTCCTATCCCTTTCGATCTTGAAGAGACGAATTTGCGCGAATACAAAAAACTCAAACCTCGGTGGCAGGATTGGGGGCAAGTCGAATCGGTATGCTGGAAATGTGCTGCAGCCATTATGCAGGAAATTTTCGTTTATAACAGTAAGCGGAAAAATCGTTCACGCGGCTTGGGAATGTGAAATGAACGACAACGATACCCGATGGGGAATGGGAGCCGACAAGTCAAAGGCCCTGATGCTGGCCAAACGACAACTGCCGGAGCTGGTCTGTGATGCTGTTAACCTGGAGGGCATCAACATGACCCTGCCGGAGATCCAGGCCCTGGTGGACGGAAACGCCCTTGCCGGCCACACGCTTTCCGATCAGCAAATCGCCATGAACCAGATCGAGGCATGGCGGCAGCTTTTCCGTTGGGTTGAGAATAATCAGTTTCTCCTCACTGCGGAAACCGCTTACCGGCTGCATGCCGTTGCCGGCAAAGACGAGGCCCTTGAAAGCGGAGTTTTCCGATCCGGATCAGTGACCATCGCCGGTACCGACTACATGCCGCCAGGGGCTGACCAGCTCCCTGGATTGTTTGAGCAGATGGTTGAAGCCTCCTGGGCATACAAGGACATTTACGACCGGGCCATTCATGTCTTTCTGACCATGGCCAGGCGCCAGTTTTTCTATGATGTCAACAAACGCATGGGCAGGTTCATGATGAACGGCCTTTTGCTTCAGGCTGGATTCCCGGCCATTAACGTCCCGGCGAAACGGCAGCTCGAATTCAATCAGTTGATGCTGACTTTCTATCCTTCCGGGGACCAGGAACCAATGAATAGGTTCTTACGTTCCTGCCTGGATGATCGGGTGATCCGGATCATGAAAGAAGAGCCCTTGAAGCCTGCAAACAAACATGCTCCCGGGGTCTAATTGGTGTGGAGGACAGGCCAGGCTTTCTTAGTTTGATTTTTCCTTTCCGGCTCCTTATTTTATGATTTCAAGCTAAAGTAAAATAAAGGCGGGTCCTATTTTAGGTTTGAGGCAGGCAGAATGAAGCGAGAACTCCAAGGCAGATACGTGACCATTTCGACGGTGGGTGAGAAGGCCCAGGCATTCGTGCCCTCATCGCTTCCGCCGCGTCCTCCCATTGACTGGACTCCAGAGCTGCGCGGCAAGTTCGACCAGGCGCTGCTGGCGCTCGGGCGACTGGACAGCGTTTCAATTCTGCTGCCGGATACCTCGCTGTTCCTTTACATGTACGTCCGCAAAGAGGCGGTACTTTCTTCCATGATTGAGGGAACACAGTCGTCGCTATCCGATCTGCTGCTGTTCGAGCTGGATCAGGAGCCGGGCGTGCCGCTGGATGACGTGCGGGAGGTCAGTAACTATGTCGCCGCCCTCGACCACGGGATGCGGCTTATGGAAGAAGGGCTACCGCTGTCACTGCGACTTTTCCGCGAGATCCACGGGGTGTTGCTGACCAAGGGACGGGGCAGCAATCAGCCCCCGGGAGAGTTCCGGCGCAGTCAAAATTGGATCGGCGGGACCAGGCCAGGCAATGCAGCCTTTGTTCCGCCTCCGGCCCAGGATGTTCCGGAATGCATGAGTAAGCTTGAGCTTTTCCTGCACGACCAGCCGAAACCGACTCCAGTGCTGCTTAAGGCGGCGCTGGCCCATGTGCAGTTTGAAACCATTCACCCGTTCCTGGACGGTAATGGCCGTTTGGGGCGCCTGCTGATCACACTGCTCTTGTGTGAACAAAAGGTGCTGCAGAAGCCGATGCTCTATCTCAGCCTCTACTTAAAGACGCACCGCCAGTATTATTACGAGTTGCTGGGCAGTGTGCGCCTGACCGGTGATTGGGAAGCCTGGCTTGATTTCTTTGCCGAGGCGGTTATCGTTACCGCCACCCAGGCATTGGAAACCGCCCGACAGCTTCTTGACCTGTCGAACCAGGACCGCAACAAGATCAGCGGCCTGGGCCGGCCTGCGGCATCCACCCTGCAGGTCCACCGGGCGCTCATGGAGCACCCCATTGCAACCTCGGGGTTCCTGGTGGAAAAAACCGGCATCACCCCGGCGACAATCAACAAGTCTCTCGCTCATCTGGAGCAGCTTGGCATTGTCAGGGAGTTGACCGCCCAGAAACGCAACCGCCTTTTCAGCTACAAGGGCTATATCGCGATCATGAATCAAGGCACTGAACCGCCGGGAAGATATCAGCGCCGGCGGAACCCCTTGTCCTTCAAGCCAGGGATGTAGCGCAAAACGGAGGCACCAGGGGCCGATCAGCTCCCTGGGTTGCTCGGGCAGCATGTTAAAAATAATTGTCAAAATAGTCTATTTCTGTCTATATTGTTAAGTATGATTAACGAAGCAGAGAAAATGCTGAAACAGCTCGGGGAGCGATTAAGGGACGCACGATTAAGCCGGAACGAGAGCCAGGAAATATTTGCACAGCGGCTCGGGATCAGCAGGCAATCCCTGGCCAAGATGGAACAGGGCTACCAGCAGACCCCGATAGGCAATTGGCTTGCCGCAAGTAGTATCCTGGAGATGCTGGACGGCTGGAGAGATGTACTTGTCGCTCAAGAGAACCTTTTCGCTCAATTTGAGCGGGAACAGAGCAGACGGCAGCGGGCCGGCGGCAGGCGCAGCAAATGATCAAACTCGATGTCTGGTTGACATTGCCGGCCGGAGTAGTTGTCAAGGCTGGAATGCTGGCGGTGAGCGATCCTGATTTCAGAGGGGCGCTGCAGGGCCAATTCCGATACGATCCGGAATACCTTGCCGCTCCTGACGCTTTCCCGCTTGATCCGCTTCACCTTCCCCTGGCCGCGAAAATATTCGACGCGGACAGGCCACATTCCGGGGTGCATGGCGTCTTTGAAGACAGCCTCCCGGATGATTGGGGCCGGAGAATCATGGCGCGGCGCTTCCACCTGGGGCGGACCGAACAAAGGGTCCCGTACCTTCTGCAACTGCTTGGCGATCAGGGCCTGGGCGCCCTGATATATGTCGATCAGGGAAAGCCTATGCTAATGGCGCCTGGCGTTTCCTGCCGGCACCTGGAAGAACTCGCCATACTGGCGGGAAAATTTGAAGCAGATCCCATGTCCGTTGCCGATGATGAGCTATCCATTCTCTTTCAGGCGGGCAGCTCCCCCGGGGGAGCCAGACCGAAAGCCCTCGTCTATGACGAGAACGGGGCCTATCTGGCAAAATTTGCCAGCACCAGGGATCACCTTGACGTGGTGGGCCTGGAAGCGGCAGCAATGGACCTGGCCCGCCAGGCAGGCATCAAAACGGCGGAGACCAGCCTTTTGATGCTGGGCTCCCGGAAGTGCCTGCTGGTGAAACGGTTCGATGTCAATCCTGCCGGTGGACGCAATCACCTGATCAGTATGCAGACACTGCTGGCAACGGATGGATATTATAACGCCGGATATCGGGAGCTGGCTGAAAAGCTGAGGCATATATCCGCCGCGCCGCAAGCGGATCTAGGCATGCTTTACCGACAGATGGTGTTCAATGTGATGGTGGGAAACACCGATGATCATCTTAAAAATTTCTTCATGCTCCATGACGAGAGAGGTTGGGCGTTGAGCCCGGCATTTGATCTGACCCCGAATATCGGATCAAACCAGGAGCATGTACTTCGCATCGGCCTGGACTTCCGTGTTCCGGATCTCAAAACCATCCTGGCAGAAGCGCCCTATTTCGGCATAAAACGCCAGCAGCAGGCAATGGATGTCGTGGCCGAGATTCATGAGGTCGTATCTCAATGGAAGTCTGCTTTCAATCGCACCGGGGTGCCCGAGAAGGACGCCCGGGCAATTGGTGCGGATATCGTACAACGGCTGAAGAAATCAGATCCCGGTGTGTAAACATGTCCCATTTTGAAAAACACAACGAAACCACCCTGCGGCTCCTGGGTAAGGATTTCGTCCAGGTACACGCATTTTTGGACCGGTTTTACCCAATTTATGGCGCGTCCCACCGGAATATTTTTCACCACCAAGCCGGCATCGAGCTGATTGTCAAAAAAATCGGAGAGGATGCCCGGGATGCAGCCGAGATCCACATCATTGAGGATCTGCTTCCACAGGCTGATATTGAAAAATGGCGAGAACTGCGGCACCTGATCCCGGCAAGCTGGGTGGATTATGGTGAACCGTTTTTTCTCAAACTGGAGATGTATGACCAATATGAGGCCGAGCTGGAAAATCTCTACGGGAAAAGTGATGTCCAGAGTAAATGAGGTGCAAATATGAATAAATGGCAACTGCAGGAAGCAAAATAAATTCAGCCAGGTGGTGGACAATTGCCCGCCAGGAAGGCCTGTCACCAGGCATGGCAAAGAATCGGTTTCGAATCTTTTTCCATTGAGGACGACCGAAAGTTGAAGGGGTCTGATCTCGGAAAAACCAAATACCCGATAATGTGTCATTTGCTCCTTTAAATCACCCAAAATACCCTCAAAAAACCTTATTCCCGGCCCTTGACCGGGCATTTTTTTGATGGTAAATGAAACAAAACTTATGAATTGTTTCAGGTGATAATATGGCAAATTTTTTCCCGGAAATGTCCCTTTTTGATGAAAACGGCAAGCGGCTCTATCTTACCGACACGGAGCGCCGGCTTTTTCTCGATGCCTCCAGACACGAGACCAGAGAAAACCGGGTTTTCTGCTCTGTCCTGCATTACACCGGCTGCCGGCTTTCCGAAGCTCTGGAACTTACCCCACGGCAAATCTCCATGCAAGACCAGGCGGTAATCATCAGGACCCTCAAAAAAAGAAAGCACGATAAACAGGGGAGGGAGAAAAAACCTCAATATCGCTCTGTTCCCGTGCCCCCCAGTGTGGTTGATTTTTTTGATTTAGTGTTTGATCTTCGGCGCCGGCAGCACAAGAAT
>JALNXE010000070.1 GCA_023230525.1 Desulfobulbaceae bacterium | reverse complement strand
TGTGCGTAAATAGCGCAAGCACGGTTCTGTGAGGGGCCGGAGACGACGAGGGAAATGTGACTAATGCGGGTTGACACGTAGTAGCCGCGAGCGGCGGGGCGTTTATGAAAGTTCATCTGTCTTTCTTATATTCTTGGTCTAACCGGTCTACTCGACTTCAGGAACTCATGTACCGTGCGGCCAGACTGATAGAGACCGGCAGGAAACTGAAGCTGCGGTTCAGCCGCCACTGTTGCGCATTTGATGCGTTTCAGGACGTTTATAATCGGTTTGCCTTTGGTTAATAACCAAAAGAAGAGATATTTACAGGAAAGTGGCTGAAGATCAGGCCCTGCCGGAAAAATACGCCTAAAAACAGGCAAATATAGCAATTTTTCAAAGAGCAACGGGAACGATGTCCCAATTTATCAGCAATATGCCAGTAAAGAATGAATTCTGGCAGTTTCGGTGCTGAAAATTTTTCCGCGGGCACCAATTTTTAGGGAGAATCCAGGATACTTCACGGATTCAGGTTTACTATATGACAAAGGATGAGTCCGGTCTGAATAAATTCAAGCAGGTAAATAATTTTTTTATTAAAACATTAGAGTTGAGATATACTTCAATGATACGAGATTTAAAAGACTATTTCTTTCAGGGTTTTGAGTGGAAAAATAAAATAAATATTAAAAAAGCCTATACTATTGAAGAAATATCATTGTCAACAAATGATCTTTTAATTATTCCAAAGGAATTAAAAAATAAAAATAAAGTTTCTATGGAATTAGCAAGGTTTTTTAAACGACTGGGAATTCAAAAAAATTTTGCAGAAAAATGAGATAATCAAATAGGCTGGAGCAGCTATGGGAAGTACTTTATAAATTATGTCCCCGCGTAAGATTTTATTTGTCTCGAAAGGTGCTGAGTCTCCGTCCACCAGGTATAGGGCATTGCAATATGCTGCAATGTTTGAGGCTGGGGGTTGGTCTTTTAAACATATAGAAGATAATCGATCCTTGGCAACCAGAAAGAGTATTTTATTTGAGGCAGCACATTCCGATGCAGTCGTCATTTTGCGGAGAACGTATTCCTACCCTTTTTTCAAGTTATTGCGTTTCGCCTCAAAATATCTGGTATTTGACTATGATGATGCCGTTTTTCAAAAAGACCGGGGCCAGCCATCAAACAGCCGGGAACGGAGTTTTATCCGCAGCATTGCCTCAGCCGATCAGGTCTGGGCAGGCAACAACTACCTGGCGGATCGGGCAAGACCCTTTGCCCGTAAGATAATTGTCCTGCCGACTTCACTGGATACCGATAAATACGATCTCAATGTCGATAAGGAGCAGAAATTTTTTGATCTGGTCTGGATCGGCAGCAGCGCAACCAGAGAACACCTGGAAAGTGCGCTGCCTGCCCTTGAAGCAGCGGCAGGCGTCATCCCTGCCTTACGTTTGAAGATTATTGCCGATTTTACCTTAGAATCAGACAAGCTCAATATTGTCCCGATCAGGTGGTCGGAAAAAACCGAAGCCCACGATCTGGCTTCAGCCCACATCGGTATAGCGCCCTTGCCCGACAACCTTTTCACCCGAGGGAAATGCGCCTTGAAAGTTATACAGTACATGGCGGCCAGCCTGCCGGTCATTTCTTCGCCAACCGGGGTGAACAAGGAGATAGTGGAGCATGGCGTCAATGGTTTTCTTGCCGCAGGAGAGCAGGAGTGGCTGACGGTTATTCAGCAACTGGCTAATGACAATGCTCTGAGAAATTCCATGGGCAAGGCCGGCAGGAAACGATGTGTTGACAATTTTTCGTTGCAGAGCACTTTCCAGAAGATGATTTCTTCCCTGGAAAATGGGCTCACCCAGACTGCCCCGCCCAGATGAAAGATTGACGGCTTCGTACTTATCGTCTTGAGGACAAAAAGTCCTGACGCCGAATTTCCGTGACAGTTAATCAGCAGCTTTTTTCCATTTTTTAAGCAAGGATCTTTTTCGCACAGATGGCCATGACGTCCGATTTTTTCGTGATAGCTGCCAGTCTGGCAAAAGGGGAGGCGATTTTTTTTATCAGGGATGATCTCCTCAGGCGATTCCCATGTCTGGGGTTATAATTATCCCCATAGAATTGGTACTGTAGGGACCCTACAACACCTTTCGAAGACTTGTCATGGATTATCTCTGTCACCGCTAGCCCGGTTTTAGCGAGCAGTGCGGTTGCCGTTTGCGGGGTAAAGATAAAAAGATGTCTCGGACAATCAAGGTGATACCATTTGTCTTGAAACAGCTTGGCATTAAAACTGTCAAAATTGGGGGTGGTCAGGATACACAGGCCATCCCTTTTCAGCAGACTTGCAAGCTTTCTTAAAACCTCGGCAGGATTGTTCACATGTTCCAGAAAGGACCATGCTGTGATGACATCAAAAGAGTTGTCCGGGAAAGGCGACTCTAAGATGGTGCCGGTAAATATATCCAGTCCATAATTTTTTTTCGCAGATTCAGCGGCAATTTCAGAAATATCTATGCCATAGACCTGGCATTGGGCCAGGGCCCGTACCTGGCTTAAAAAAAATCCATTGCCGCAGCCCACATCCAATACCCTGGACTCTTGCGTCAACTTGCTGTCAAGGCAGGCAAAAAACGGCCTCTTTCTTAAATTGGCGCGTGCGGCATCCTTGTCCTGTATCCGCTTGGTGTTTGCCTGATGCGGAGCATAGTCCTTGGGATAGAAATATCCCATATGCTCGGAACAAATCTGGGGATTCATATATACCAGGCCGCATTTCTGGCATTTGACATAGCTGAAGGTGCCGGCAAACCCATGCAGCCGATCCTTGCCCTCAAACAAAAACTCATCCTGGTCACTGCCGCACAAGGCGCAGCAAATCTTTTTCTTTTCAATCAATCGAGTGATATCCATCTATTCTCATCAGATTTTTTGGTGTTTTTTATGCCGTTTAAGTATTTTTCCCATGTAGGGTTTTATTGTTGCCTGCACCAGTTTTTTGTTCAGTTTTCGCTTGAGGCAATATTCAGTGATAAATTCACTAAGATAACGTTCAGGGAGCTTGTATTCAATCATATTCACGAGAAAACGACTGAGGTCTTTGCATACTTCATGTCCCATAATCGACTTGACCTGCGAGGCCCCGTCAAGGTCAATAAACCAGAATTCCCCCGTGTCGGCATGGGCCAGAATATTAGTCCACTTTGTGTCTCCATGGCAGAAACCGTTATTGTGTAATTTGGCGAGTGCGCCGGCAATCCGCGACAGGATCCTTTTTTCATCAAGCCAAACGAGAAAGAAATTTCTGTTACGGGATAACTCGACAAGATTACGGGTATCCGCGAGATATTGGCTGTAAAAATAACTTACCGTGCGCCACGCTCCTCTCCCTTCAAGGGCATAGCCCATGGTGGGGGCTACCGGAATGCCGAGGGCTTGAAAATAGTGAGTCATTTTCCATAACTGGAAAATACGTTCTTTTTTGCACCAGACTTTCAGGTGATAGAGGAAACTTTTGGCGGTAAAACGTTTCACAACTATGTCTCCTTCCGGGCCAGACACGAGTTTGACGGTAATACTTTTATCATGCTTCAGGGTGGTATCACTTAATTGAAACCATTGGCCGAGATCCGCGCCGGTTGCAATTTGGTGAGCCAGAATACTATCGGCAACGTATTGCCCGGAAAATTTGTCCGTCTGCACCGCCCGGCAAGATTTTTTGCACTCCCAGTTGCACCTTGATTCAAGAATACGCGCCTTGCTGCGCAGAAAGACAGCCTGCAGAAGTTTCTCTCTGTTTTGGCCGGAAAAACGCGGATAGTTGGCACTGTAAGCCTTAAAGAGACGCATCAGGTCCGACCCGCTTAAAAGATTATCCGGATATATGGCGAACTGGACCAGATTCTTAACAACCTGTGACCGGGGAATGCGCCGCCATTTACGGTTGCTTTCGTTGTCGATCAGAGTAAAACGAAAATCTTCCCCCTCTTTTTTGACCAGCAGATTGTTCTGCCTCAGATCGCCGTGCACGATACCTTTGCGGTGCATTTTACCGATAAGGGAACCGGCTTCCTGCAGAAATAACCGTTTTTCCCGGATATCAACCGGGTTGGTGAGGGGAGCCGGGAAATGGGCTTTGAGATACTGATAAAAACCGATACCGCTAAAACCTCTGGTAATGAGAAAGGCATTGTGCCGGCCCTTTCCCCAGCAGAGAATTTCGGGGGTGGGCAGGCCTGCTGCCAGTAATACGCCCGCCTGTCTGCAGGCCCGTTCGCAGCGATTGCCGCGAAACAGCGCCTTGATCTGCTCAAATCTGTCCCGGGGCAGAAATTCCTTGTAATAGACATGGGGCTCAGCGGTGGTCACCGCCACCGCCGTGTCCCGGGAACAGGAGATCCAGACCCAGCCGTCCGGCAGTTCACCCGCCATGAGCAGCCGCACCTGCTGCTCGTACTGCTTTGCCTGTTCTCCATGGATGGCGGAAAGGATATCTGGTTTTTTTTCAGCAATGCCCATAGTCTGGAAAATATCAATTCTGTTGCACAATGGCATGCGGCGAAACGTAGCCGTTGATTAAAAATAGTGGTGGCTTAACCCATTGCAATTACGTCACGACATCAGGAGTTCTGAAATTATTTCATAACGTTTCCTGATCCGTGCCCGTCATTTTGGGGGCCAGCCCTCTTTTCCTGGTGTGCCTGGCGATGCTGTCGCTTTTGCGCCTGATCAGCCGGTACTGCCAGCGGTCCAGGGCGGAAAGACTTTCTTTGCCTTTGTAGGCGGAGAAAAGAAAGATCCTGTCACGCTCGCTGAAAACCGCGGAAGGCAGGGTAAAGTTCAGTTCCGCCAGGGCCTTGATCGGCCAGTAAAACCGGTTCAGCGGGTTATGGTCCACCCGCTGGAGATCAAACAGGGCCACCTGCGGTCGATCGGCCTCCGGGTCCTGCAGCAGGATATGGGTGGCGTTGAAATCCTTCTGGTTCATGCCGTTGTCATGCATGTGCCGGGCATAACGGGCGATTGCCCGCAGGATGTTGCTCTTTTTTTGCTGATTCTCCGGGCCCTGCAGGGTTGCCGGCTGCTGCAGCACAATATCCTCCAGGGCAGTGAGCGGAGAAAAGTCGCGGGTAAGCAGAAAGGAATCCGCCCGGAAAAAGGAGGAAAACTTGATCCCGGCCGCCACGGGAACGGCGGTGGCCAGCCCCTTTTGCCGGAACTGGCAGTAGTTGTAAAATTCTTTCAAGCCCTCACCGCAGGGGCCCGCCGGCCGCAGCAGGCACCGCAGCCGCTGCCATGGGCTGAGGAGCTGGCAATGCTTCTTGAGGTAGAAAACGGCGTCTTTCCTCGGCCCTTGACCAGGTTCCGCGTAAGGCTCTGCCGGGCAGGGAAATTCTGCGCGGATGACGGTTCTTTCCCCTTTCTCTTTGACGATCTCTCCGCCGGCATAAGCCCACACGGCGGCGAAGCTCGTGAAACCGATACCCTGCAGAAGGTGCTGATAACTCTCGTTAATCAGCAGCAGCCCTTGCCGTCCCTGGCCATGCCTGCGAACAGAAACAGGCTCCGCATAGTTGCAGGAAAAAGTCATGACCCTTGCGCCAGTTCCCTTTTCTGGGCTGCGGTGGCTTCAATGAGATCAACGATAACCTGGAAGCGATTGTAGAGGTCCGTGGAATCTGCATAGGCATGGGCCTGCTGCTGCCAGCGTTTTCTCTCCGCGGAGAGGAGCATTTCCCGCAGCATGGTATTCATATTGTCCTGACGGAAGGGGGCGGAGGCTAAGATGCCGCCGGCTCCGGCCCGCTCAACATGCACGGCATAACCGCAGGTCTCCGTTGCCATGACCGGCACGCCTGCCACCAGGGCCTCAACAATGGCATTGCCGGTATTTTCCGTGCGGGAAGGCTGGAGAAGGAAATCCGCACCGGCCAGAAATAATGGCACGTCCTCCCTGGTGCCCAGAAAACGGACATGCCCGCTAATGCCCAGTTTTTCGGCAAGTCGCAGATAGGATTTTTCCTTGCCTTTGCCGATAATAAAGAGATAGGTTGTACCTTTCAATGCCGGGGGCAGAGCTGCCAGGGCGATGATCGAGCGGTCCACCCCCTTGGTGTGGAAGTGGGAGCCGATCATGAGCAGCAGGTTGTCCTCTTGGGCAAGTCCCAGCTGCACCCGGATTTTCTCCCTGTTTACCGGGTTGATAAAGGACCGGATATGTTTCTTGTCCACTCCGGGGGGGACAACATGAAACCGGTGGTCCGGAGTGCCATAGGTCGATTGATAAATACCTTTTTCCTGTTCCGACAGCATGATAATATGGGTGGGCGACTCCGGGGCAAACACGGCCCGCTCAAAGGCGGCAAGGGTGCGGTAGCGGGGAGTCAGCTTGGCCAGAAAGGAGCGCTGCCGCTTTATTCTGGCAACATAGCAGACATCAGCGGCATAGTAGAGATCAAGGCCGGGCATGCGGTTAAAGCCCAGGACCAGATCATGGTGCTGTCCGGCCAGACGGTTTGCCACCTCGGCGGCAAAGACCGCGGCCTGCCGGTGATTGCTCAAGCCTTGCGGAGCAAGCTCGCTGACGCTGATTCCGTCCGGTTTTTCACCCTCCCAGCGCATGGTAAATACATCCAGCGTATGGCCCCGGGTCAGGCATTCCCGGCTGATTTTCAGGAAATTCCGTTCCAGGCCGCCATAGGGGAAGTAATTAAATAGACAGATCGCGAATTTCATGCTTAATAATGGTGAAATGTGCCGGCTTCGTATTTATACCCCTTGAGGGTAAAAGTTCTGAGACCGAATTTTCGTGACGATAAATCAGGGATATATCATGCACTGCACGGCTGTCGAGAGTGTTTTCACCCGCAAGGGGCATAAATACGAGACAGTCAAATGTAAAACCTTAAATATATATTCGGAATTTTTACTGAAAGCAAGTTAATTGCAAGCAGGGAAAGTGAGGAGAAAATGAAAAAATCATTAGGCCCCAATACCTTGGTGTATCCGACTCCGGTGTGGGTGATCGGCAGCTATGATCAGAACGGCAAGGCCAATGTGATGACCGCCGCCTGGGGAGGGATCTGTTGTTCCGCGCCTCCCTGTATTGCCGTTTCCTTACGGGAGGCGACCTACACCCATGGCTGCATCATTGCCCGCGAGGCGTTTACCGTCAATGTGGGAGTTGTAAAATACGCCGCTGAAGTTGATTATTTCGGCCTGTCCTCGGGCAGGAGTGTCGACAAATTGGCTGCCGTGGGGCTTACCGCTGTAAAAAGCGACGTGGTTGATGCGCCGTATATTGCCGAATTTCAGCTGGTGCTGGAGTGTAAACTGAAACAGATCGTGGAAATCGGCCTGCATACCCAGTTTATCGGCGAAATTATCGATGTCAAAGCCGATGAGGAGATCCTGGGTGAAAATGATATTCCCGATATCGCTTTACTCCAACCAATGATTTTCTCTCCTGGCGGCCGAAAATATCATGGGGTGGGGCCGATGATCGGCGAGGCCTTTGCCCTGGGCAAGAGGTTGCGGCAAAAGTAATGAGTGGCCCGGTTGCCACGCGGATAGACAGTGGCAAATGCATCGGCTGCGGTCTGTGTGTTGCCGTCTGCCCTGACCGGACGATCTGTCTGGTTGGTGATAAGGCGGCCATATGCGGGACCGAGTGCCTAAGCTGCGGCCATTGCCAGGCAGTCTGCCCGGTGGGGGCGGTTATCGTCCCGGTTATCGCCGCTGCCATGGATTTTGCCACCTTCAAAGAGGATCTGCACTGGCTGCCCTGGGGCGATTATGATCTGGCCGGCCTGGTTCGGCTGATGCGTTCCCGGCGTTCCTGCCGGAACTTTACCGGGCAGCAGGTGAGCCGGGAGGTGTTGGCAGACCTGGTCCGAATCGGCACCACCGCCCCTTCCGGCACCAACAGCCAGGGCTGGACATTTACCATTCTCGACCAACGGGAAGCGGTGGTCAGCTTCGGCAACCATGTGGCGGCATTTTTCAGGAAGCTGAACAGCCTGGCGGCAAATCCCCTGCTGCGGCTGGCATCAAGGCTTTTTGCCGGAGACCGCCTGGGCAGCTACTACCGCAGCTATTATCCGACCATTGCCCGGGGCCTGCGTGAATGGCAAGAGCAGGGCCGGGATCGCCTGTTCCACGGGGCAACAGCGCTGATGCTGGTCGGGGGCAGGGATGAAGCCGGCTGTCCGGCCGAAGATGCCCTGCTGGCCACCCAGAATATCCTGCTGGCAGCCCATGCCATGGGGCTCGGCAGCTGTCTCATCGGGTTTGCCGTGGAGGCCATCAGGCACGACCCGGCTATTAAAGGCCGGCTTGCCATCCCTGCCGGGGAATCGGTTTTTGCGGTCATCGCCCTGGGCTATCCTGCGGAAAAATACCAGCAGGTCTGCGGCCGCAAACCGGTTGCGCCCCGCTATCCAAAGCTGGTGAAGTGATCCCGGCTCTGATCCCCACGAACCAGTTGACCCCTGCCTGATCATTGCCTATAGTAAACCTGACTCTTCCGGCAGGCCGCCGGATTTGCGAAACCATCAATATCCTGCGGAGATAAAATGGGGAAACGGCTTGTGCTGGTGGGGGGCGGTCACGCCCATATGATGACCTTGGCGAATCTTGGCGGTTTCCTGGGAAAGGGCCATCAGGTGACCGTGATTCAGCCCTCGGACTTTCATTATTATTCCGGCATGGGGCCGGGCATGCTCGGCGGGTTTTACCAGCCGGAGGATATCCGTTTCGCCACCCGGCATGTGGTGGAAAAACAGGGGGGAAGGTTTGTGCTCGGCAGGGTGGTGCGCATTGAAGCGGCGCAGCGGAAGGTGGTGCTGGAAGACGGTTCGACGATTGCCTACGATGTCCTGTCCTGCAACGCCGGCAGCCATGTGCCGCAGACCGCTGTCAGGGGTGGGATGGAGGGAATTTTTGCGGTAAAACCCATTGAACGGCTCATGGCGGCCCAGGCCAGGCTGCTCGAGCTGGCAGGTCGGGGAAGGTTTTCCGTGGCCGTCATCGGCGGCGGCCCCTCTGCCGTGGAGGTGGCCGGCAACGTCTGGCGGCTTCTGCGTGATCATGGCCGGCATCCGGCCGATATCCATATCTTTGCCGGCAGAAAGCTCATGGCCCGTTTTCCGGAATCCGTCCGCCGCAAGGCGCTTCGTTCCTTGCAGGGCCGCGGCATTCACATCCTGGAGCAGGGTTATGTCAAGGAGGTGGCTACCGGCAGACTCACCCTGGAATCGGGCGAACAGCATGAGGCGGATTTTATTTTTCTCTCCCTGGGGGTGAAACCGTCCGCCATTTTCCAGGAGTCCGGCCTGCCTGTTGGCCCTGACGGCGGTCTGCTGGTGAACAGGTATCTGCAGTGCCCCGGATTCCCTGAGATTTTCGGCGGCGGCGACTGCATTTATTTCCTGGAACAGCCCCTTGATAAGGTAGGGGTTTACGCGGTCCGCCAAAATCCCGTGCTGCTTCATAACCTGCTGGCCGCCCTGGAAGGGGGGCATCTTCAGCCCTTTTCGCCGGGCGGCGATTACCTGCTCATCTTCAACATGGGGGACGGCACCGGCATTCTGCGCAAGAGAAGGCTGGAGCTTGACGGCCGGCTCGCCTTTCTCATCAAGGATTATATCGACCGCAGATTCATGAAAAAATTCCAGGCCATGGAATAGGCGCAGGGAAAAGACTTTCCGCTACCGCTAACTGGCTAGCTTTGCCAGGCAGGCCCTGATAAAGGCCGGCAGATCCTTGGGGCTGCGGCTGGTGATCAGGTTGCCGTCTTCTACCATCTCTTCATCGATAAAATTTGCGCCGGCATAGATGATGTCCTGCCGGATTGATTTCCAGCCGGTCAACCGCCGCCCCTTAAGCGATCTGGCGCTTATGAGCAGCTGGGGGCCGTGGCAGATGGAAAACACCGGTTTGTTGTCCTGCATGAACTGCCGGACGAATTCCACCGCCTGGGGTTCGGCCCGCAGTTTGTCCGGCGAATAACCTCCCGGTATGAGCAGGGCGTCGAAATCCGCCGTCCGGGCATCCTGCACGGCCAGATCAATGGTCACGGGGGTGCGCTCCTTTTTGCCGTGCACCGTCTGCCCTGCCTGTAATCCCACCAGGATCACCTCGTGGCCGGCCAGGCGCAGGGCCGCGGCCGGTTCGGTGTATTCCGAATCCTCAAACATATCACCGATAATGACGGCAACTCTTGCCATGCTGGCACCTCTTTGCTGGTATTGATAGGGTTTTGGATAATGGTGTTACGGCCCTTTGTTGTCAGCAAGGGCCGGACATGACATTTGTCTGCTGATTATTGCATAAATAATATGACAGGAAGAGCAAATATGGTACAAAAAAAAAGAGGTTTTTGCCGGGATAATTTTCTGCTGACCCGGCACCTGCGGGCATACCATGGGCAGGATTGCGCTGAACTGCAAGGGGGATGCCAAAAAAAATATGCATTTTGAAAAATAGAAGGTAATTTTTTTCTTTGCCTTGCCGATAAAAAGAGCTAAGATTATATCGTCGTCTGGATGCCAGAGACGGCACAAGGAGCGGTAACGAAATGGTTAAATAATGAAGAAGTTATTCGGAACGGCTCTTTAAGTTATTCGATCAGTCAAGGAGAACAATCATGGATATTATTATCGGCAAGACCCCGGTTGTGAAAAAGGATCCGGAAAAAAGTCCTTCTTATAAAAAAGCAGGACGTAAAGAGAGGCGAAAAAACAGACAGGACAGAAGAAAAAGCGTGCGAAGCGGGGTTATCGTCTCCCTTTCCAACCCTAGTGAGCGCCGCAATCAGCCGGAACGGCGAAAATCCTAGAGGGTTTTGCAGCAGAAATTTTATATTTGCTCCTCGCTTTTTATCGTCTTGCCGGCCATTGTTTCTCTGCCGATTCCCCCCGAAAAGATTCATCTTTTCTTCAGCTGATTGGATCCGGAAGTGAAGGTGAGGGGGGTGCCGTGCCGGTTCAACAGAAGCGGCAAATCAGGTGGAAAATCGTTTATGTTCCGTCACCCGCATACGGGTTGCCGGATGGGTTGGAAAAATATGCAAGGGGTGGGATGACCGGCGGAGGATGAGGCGATGAAATTTTCTGCCGCGGGCCGAGGATGGATTCTCTTTTGCCGGCCAGGATGGAAAGGTGTCAGCCTTGGTTTGCCGGCTGCTTTAATTCACCGGGGCGTCATCCGGTAATATGGCGATGCGGTTGACCAGCAGCAGGATATTTTTTTTCATTTTCGGCGAGACATTGATGAATTTCACTCCCATGCCGCGGTCAATCTCCGGACCCTCCATGTTTATCCAGATAATTTTTGCCTTTACCGAAATTGCTTTTCCCGCGCCTATTGTAAAACCAATGGTTATTTTCTCACCCTTTGGCAAGGGAGTGGGGGTGGTGATAAACATGCCATCTGCCGAGATGTCCCGGGTAAACGAAATGAGATAATCCTCTTCGTGCAGGATCGTTACATCAAACTGAACGGGGATGCGGGTGCTCTTTCTCTGTTCCTCATGTCTTTTGTTCATGTCGCTCCCTCGAAAAATTATGACAGGCTCAATGAATTTTCATTTAAATTTTTAACACATCGCGCGCTGAGAAGCAAAGCCCATCCCGCTGATTTGTTAAAAAAAATAGTGTTGGGGGAAATAAGGCCGGGATTTTTTGTAGGCAGCCTGGCAGGTTGCTGTCACGGCAATCGGCTCCTGTCCAGGCGGCGGTATTGTATCGCCTCGGCGATATGGTCGGAGGCGATATCCTTTTTTCCGGCAAGATCGGCAATGGTGCGGGCGATTTTTAATATGCGGTGATAGGCCCTGGCGGAAAGGCCGAGCTGGGCCATGCCCCGTTCCAGCAGGTCGAGAGAGATTTTATCCAGACTGCAGAATTTTTTCAGATCACGACTGTTCATCTGGCTGTTGCTGTAAATTCCTTTTCTCCCATGAAATCGTTGTTTCTGGATCTCCCGCGCCCGGATGACCCGGTCCTTGATGGTCCGGGAATTTTCGCCCTCCGTGGTAGAGGCCACCTGCTGAAAAGGCACGGCCGGCACCTGCAGATGGATGTCAATTCTGTCCAGCAGGGGGCCGGATAGTCTTTCCTCGTAGCGTTTGATCTGCAGGGGCGTGCAGGTGCAGCTGTGGTTGATGTCCCCCTTGTGGCCGCAAGGACAGGGATTAAGGGCAGCCACTAAAACGAAACGGGCCGGGAAGGTGAGTGTGCTTGATGCCCTGGCAATGGTGACCTGACCGTCTTCAAGGGGCTGCCTGAGCACCTCCAGCACGTTTTTTTTGAACTCCGGCAGCTCATCGAGAAATAGAACACCGTTATGGGCCAGGGAAACCTCGCCGGGCCGCGGGATGTTGCCGCCGCCGATCAGGCCGGCATCGGAAATGGTGTGATGGGGGGCGCGGAACGGTCTTTGCGTCATCAGGCTGCACCGGTCGGGAAGCAGGCCGCAGACGCTGTAAATCTTGGTGGTTTCCAGGGCCTCTTCAAAGGTGAGATCCGGCAGGATGGTGGGCAGCCGCCGGGCCAGCATGGTTTTGCCCGAGCCAGGCGGACCCGTCATCAGTACATTATGGTCTCCGGCTGCCGCAACCTCCAAGGCCCGCTTGACATGCTCCTGTCCCTTGACCTCGGAAAAATCAATATCATAAACTCTCTGACCGGCAAGCAGCAGGTCAAGGTCAACGGTCGTGGGGGCGATAACCTTTCTGTCTGACAGGAAATCAACCGCCTGATGCAGGTAGCTGATGGCGATGACGTCAATACCGCTTACCACAGCCGCCTCAGCGGCGTTGTCCCAGGGAACGATGATGCCGCGCAGTCCGGCGGCGCGGGCGGCAAGAACCATGGGCAGGATACCGGGCACCGGGCGGACCAGGCCGTCAAGGGCCAGCTCGCCAACCACGGCGAAATTCTGCAGTTGTTCGGAGGTGACAATTGCTTCAGTGGCAAGGATGCCCAGGGCGATGGGCAGATCAAAACCGGTTCCACCTTTTTTGATGTCAGCCGGGGCCAGATTGACCGTGATTTTTTTGTCCGGGAATTCGTAGCCGCTGTTTTTTATGGCCGCCTTGACCCTGTCCTTGCTTTCCCGCACCGCACCTTCGGCAAGGCCAACGGTGGAAAAAGCGGGCAGGCCGAAAACAATGTCAACTTCGACCTCAACCGGCAGAGCTTCAACGCCGAGGACACTGCTGGTGAAAACTTTGGCTAGCATGAAAAATGTCAGCCTTTGCCAACCAACTCATCATACATTTCGTTGCTGTATCCGATATAAAATGTATTGCCGATTTTCAGGGTCGGCGCCCGCAGAGTGCCGCTGCGGCCGAGAACAATTTTTAGAATTTCCTCTTTTTTGTCAGGCCCTGGCGAATATTCCCTGATTTTCTTACCTGAGGCGATCAGTATCTTATTACTGTCAGCCAGCAGGTCCCAGGTTTTTTGTGCCTCCAGGGGCTCCTGTCGAGCGTTTACCTCTTTTTTGATTTGCACCTTCGTGCGCCCGAGAGATTCCTGGGCCTTCTGGCAGGATGCGCACCCTTTTCTGAAATATGCCCAGTTAATAATCATTTTTGCTCCCCATAAGCCGTTGTGGAAAATACCCGAGTCATTCTGAAAACGGAACACTCGGAATTGTACAGGTTATTTCGTACCGGCTCCTGAATATGTTGTGAAGATGAACAGGTGGTAATAGGTCAACATCCTCATTACCATTTTATATAATTTTTTCCGGTGCCATAACAAGGTGAAAAAAAGAAGGATGGTGCATATTATGTTAAAAGGGGCTTGCGGCCTGAGGGGAGTTAACAATCCTTTTGTGTCAATGGCCGCAGCAGATTTTTCACTTTATCAAGGTATTCTGTCATAATACAATTGATGAGGAGAAACGGAGTCGCGGGTTGTTTTTCCATAACCAGCGGGGAGAATCCATGGCTGATCAGGTAACGCTTTTTAAGCAGTATCCTTTTCATAAAGGGGAGAAGATTCACATCGTTGACGGCAAACGCCGCGGGGACTGGCTGGTGGCCGATGTTGACGAGAAAAAGGTGACACTGCGCTGCCCGGTCAGCGGCAGGGAATTCTCCTGGGACCGGTTCTGTTATGTTGTCGAGCGTCATGAGCAGCAGTGGCCGTTTTCTGGCGGAAACTGAGGGGATTGCCATGTCGGGAAGGGGTTCTGTGCCGAGAGGATTCGTCGGAGAAGTTAGGAGCCGTTACGAAATAACATGGCCATTTTTTCAATTTGGCTACGGCTCCTTATGCCGTTTTGCGCATTTCTCTGAACATGTTATTTTTTTACCAGGGCTCAGTCTTGATGCCGGTTTGTTTTTCCGGGGATCCGGGCAATTCCGCCTTGATGGCAGGATTGAGGGGAAAAGCGAAGAAAAGACCGCTGGCGGCGGCCAAGGGGAATTTTTCCGCTGCCGCTTCTGCCGGGCAAAAATCACCACCGCGGCCCGGATGATTGCGGTAAACGGCAGCCACCGCCATGTGTTTACCAATCCCCTTGGCAAGGTTTATGAAATCGGCTGTTTTTCCCAGGCTCCCGGCTGCATCAACCAGGGGCCGCCCACCACTGAGTGCACCTGGTTTACCGGCTGCACCTGGCGTTTTTCCCTCTGCGCCTCCTGTTTTTCCCATTTGGGCTGGCAGTACCACTCGGATCTGACCGGCTATTTTTTCGGCTTGATTCTGGCCAATCTGCTGCGCCGGTGACCGTGGCCGCCAGCAAGGGCGCGTCCTCGGCGCTAATGCATCGTGAACATGTGAATTTTTTTTGCCCAGAAAATTTTCCGGCATTTTTTTAATACTTTCCACAATAAAAAATGATATAACAATCGCAGACAGTCTGATATAGGTGGATTTACCGTGGCGCAAAAGCAGGTTCCAGGTTGGTTCTCCGGACGAGCGGGGATTGCAACTGGCTGATATGCCAGATAGTGAAGCGGATAACTCACGCGCTTGAAACAGTTACCCGTGAACTTTGCTTCCTCAAAAAAATGCGAACTTCAAAAAGAAGAATTCCAAACCACGCCTTATCTACTTGTTGGTAGATTCCCCCAAAAAATCGAAATGACGAAAGCCTGAATTATTCACACCCTTCCGGGTTGAAAATCTGCTGATGCACGAGCGCGCAGATCTCCAGAAATGAGGCGTACGAAGGTACGTCGAAATGACCAGATAGTTGTAATCAAACGCGGCTGACGGCGGCTTGTTTCACGTCATCAGCATTCTATATTAACAAGTAAATACCGAGCAGTTCCATCACATAGGAGTATTCATGGGCGATTTTTCCTGGCGCAGTCTGTCTTGCGCGTTGAAAGCGCGGCTTGGGCCAGGAATGGCCCTCGTGCCGCCGGATCCTGCCAGCCAGACAGCTTCGGGGCGTGAAGCCTGGGTTGCCCAGCTCCGGCTCGTTTCCTCGCGGCTCGGCAGTGTCTCCGCCTCCACTGAGGATGAGTTTCTGGCCATCGGCGAAAGATTGCAGGATTTTTATCAACGGGCCGGAGAGATAACCGCCATCGTCAGCAGTCTGGTCAACCGGTTGGGCGGGGAAAAGGGTTCTGCCTCCATGAACGGGCTTGCCGCCATCCTCAATGACCTGGAAAGCCATCTTGCCGATGCCCGCAATGAGTCAGGGCGGCAGTCGCTGGAAACGATCCTGCAAAGTCTTGACCGGATTACCACCCCCCTTACCGGTTTTGCCCGCATGAACAAAAGTTTGCAGATGCTGGGGGTTTATACAAAGATTGAAAGCTCCCGGCTGGGTGAAAATTCGGCGGGTTTTGAATCTCTGACTAAAGATGTTTCCAGATTGTCCGATGAGGTTATCGGTAAAGCCGATGCCATTCTTCTCCAGAAAGATCAACTGGCGGCAGACATCCGCAACGCCCTGGCCGAGGTGGTGAACATGGGCGCCGAGAAGCAGGGCAGTATCCAGGCGGTTCTGGGCAAAACCCGCCTGAGTTTGCAGACGCTGACGAGTATCGTGGATCGTTGTTCATCGTCGGCTGGGGCCATTTCCCTCTCTTCGGCGGTGGTGACGGAGAACCTGGGACAGGTGGTGGTTGCTCTGCAGGCTCATGACACGGTGCGGCAGCAGATCGAGCATGTGGCTGAATCTCTTGATGAACTGGCCGGTCGTCAGCCAGGCCCCGGGCTGTTGCAGCATGAGAAGCCGGATGACCGGGACCAGCTGGCGGTGGAGACCGGAATGTTATGTGAGATTCAGGCCGCCCAGCTCCGCCATGCCTCCGCGGAACTGCGGAACGCGGTGGAGAGCATTATCGCCAGTTTACGGGAAATCGCGGCCAAGGAGGGCGGGATGTCCAGTGACACCGTGGAGCTGGTTGGCGTGACCGACCAGGCCGGGTCTTCCTTTTTTACGGAGATGGGCAATGACCTGACGGAGGTCGTCACCATGCTTTCTGCCGCTGCGGCCACCAGCCGCAAGCTGTCCGAGGTCATGACCGCAGCGGCCGGTATGATGGGCGAAATTTTTCACTTTGTCGATGATATTGAAAATATTGTCTACGCCATCAAGCTCATTGCCTTGAATTTTCTCATTCAGGCGGATGGGTTGGGCGGCAGAGGCGGCGGCCTCGGGGTGCTGGCCGAGGCCATCAGCCGTCTTTCCGTGGAGGCCAGGGAGCAGGCGGAAGGCGTAACCGGCATCCTGCTCGAAATCAAAGCCCTTACCGATGACCTGTGCCAGACGGTCGGCGCTGAGGCGGCCGCCATGGAGGCCAGGGTCGGGGAGATGCGGCAGGAGGTGGAGGGGATGCTCGCCTCGCTGCAGCAAATGAAGGGAGAGGTGGCGCAGGAGCTTGCCCGCGCCAATGCCATGGTGCAGGAATTGTCCGCTGATATTGAAGGGGTGGTCAGCGGAATGAGCGTGCATCAGAGGGTGGCGGCAGTCATCGGGGAGGCGGAGACCATGCTGGCCGCCATTACCGGGGAGGCCAAGGCCCTGCTGCCGGCGGATAAATGGGCGCTGGAAACGGAAAAGCTCCGGGCTGCCGACAGCCGTTATACCATGCACAGCGAACGGCATATCCATGCCGCGGTGCTCAATGGCCGGCCGGATGAGCCGTTGCCTTCAGGCGCGCAGCCGTTGCTTGGGCCGCCCCAGGAGGCCGCTGCAGAAGCTCCCCAGGGTGG
Organism: Desulfobulbaceae bacterium; assembly: GCA_023230525.1. Classification (GTDB taxonomy): domain Bacteria; phylum Desulfobacterota; class Desulfobulbia; order Desulfobulbales; family SURF-16; genus SURF-16. The sequence continues at coordinate 4,952 of JALNXE010000070.1, read as the reverse complement.
CAGCGATGATCTCGGCGATAATGTGGAGTTATTTTGATTTCGTAACTGCTCAGGCCGATAGTCTGTAGGGGTTTAGTCTGTCAGTGATGGAAAATTGCCAGATGAGACCCCATGATTTCAACCATTTTTGTGAACGGATTTTAGCCTAACAGACTACAGTCTAATAGGCTAACTAACATGAGAGGATAAGAATATGGAGGAGTTTGCAGTGCATCAGCACATTCCGGCGGACCAGCCCGGGACCCGGCTGGTTGCCATCGCGGGCAGCATGACCATCCAGCACGGGGCCGAGATCAAGGCCGCGCTCCTGGAGGCCATGGACTCTGCCGAAACCCTGCAGCTTGATCTGGCAGAGGTGACGGAGATTGATCTGATCGGCCTGCAGTTCATCTGTTCCGCCCATCGCAGCGCGATTGCCGGCAACAAGCGTTTTTCCGTCATGAAAACCGGCAATGAGGTTATCGCGGCAGCGGCCCATGGCGCAGGTTTTGACCGGCATAGCGGCTGTATTCAGGACACGGAGCATACCTGTATCTGGGCGGGGGGAGGGCAATGATGTCTAAGGTGATCATGACGGCCGATGATTCGGCCAGCATCCGGCAGATGGTGGCTTTTACCCTCAAGCAGAGCGGCTACGAGGTGGTGCAGGCGGTGGACGGCCGGGACGCCCTGCAGCAGCTTGGGGGGCGGAAGGTGGACATGCTGATCACCGATCTCAATATGCCCAATCTGGACGGCATCGGTCTGATCAAGGGGGCCCGGGCGCTGCCTGCCTGTAAATTTATCCCCATCATCATGCTGACTACCGAATCGCAGGATACGAAAAAACAGGAAGGCAAGGCAGCCGGGGCCACCGGCTGGATTGTCAAACCGTTCAAACCCGAACAATTATTGGCAGTGGTGAAAAAGGTGCTGGGATGATGGACAATCAATACGCGGACACATTCAAGGAAGAGGCCTACGAACTCCTGGCGGAGCTGGAAAATTCCCTGCTTGAACTGGAGGACAGACCTGATGACCCGGAGCTGATCGGCCGGGTTTTCCGGGTCATGCATACCATCAAAGGGTCCGGGGCCATGTTTGGTTTTGATGATATTGCCGCCTTCACCCATCAGGTGGAGACCGCCTTTGATCGGGTACGGAGCGGCAAGCTTATTGTCAGCCGGAAGATGATCAACCTGACGCTGGCAGCCCGTGATCAGATCAAGGTCATGCTCGACGGCGCAGGACAGGAGGGGGCGGTGGATGCCGCGGTCACCGGGCAGCTGGTCGCAGGCTTCAAGGAGTTGCTGAACGAGGATCAGGCGGCGGCCCCTCCGGCGGAGACAGCCATGCCGCAGCCGTCCCCGTCCGAGCCGCCCGGGGACGAAAATTCCGCCACCTATCGCATTCGCTTCAAACCAGCCCTGAATGTCTTTGCCAACGGCACCAATCCGGTCGCCCTGCTGAACGAATTGCGGCAATTGGGCGACTGCCGGATTGTTGCCCAGATGGGCGATGTGCCGGTACTCGGGGAGCTGGATCCGGAGTCCTGTTATATCTTCTGGGATATTATCCTGACCACGGCCGCGGGTCTTGACGCCATCAAGGATGTATTCATCTTCGTGGAGGATGATTGCGAGATCAGAATCGACACCCTTGACGGGGATGGTAACGCCGAGGGCGGCGACGAGGCATACAAGAAGCTCGGCGAGATCCTGGTGGAGCGGGGCGATATCGCCGCCAGCGATATCGACTCTGCCCTCGCCAACCAGAAAAGGCTGGGGGAGATGCTGGTGGAAAAAGGCATGGTGACCCCGACCCAGGTCCATTCCGCCCTGCTGGAGCAGCAGCAGGTAAAAGAGGTGCGGCAGGAGCGCCGGCAAAAGGAGGAGAGAGCCAGGGCCCAGGAGGCCGGGGCCAGCATCCGGGTGCCGGCGGAAAAGCTCGATGTGCTGGTCAATCTGGTGGGGGAACTGGTGACCATCCAGGCCCGCATGACCCAGACCGCAGCCCGGCGGGAGGATGCGGAACTCATCAGCATCGCCGAAGAGGTGGAGCGGCTGACCGCCGAACTGCGGGACAATGCCTTGAATATCCGCATGCTGCCCATCGGCACCACCTTCAACAAATTCAAGCGCCTGGTGCGCGACCTCTCCGGTGAGCTGGGCAAGGAGATCGAGATGACCACCGAGGGCGCCGAGACCGAGCTCGACAAGACGGTCATCGAGCGGCTGAATGACCCCATGGTTCATCTCATCCGTAACTGCATTGATCATGGCATTGAAAAGCCCGAGGTGCGGGAGGCGGCCGGCAAGCCCAGGCAGGGGACGGTGCGGCTGGCGGCAGTCCATTCCGGCGACAGTGTCATGCTGACCATCGAAGACGACGGCGCCGGCCTGGGCCGGGAGGCGATCCTGGCCAAGGCGGTGGAAAAGGGCCTGGTCGCCCCCAACGCCGAACTCCCGGACCAGGAGATTTACAACCTGATTTTCGCCCCCGGTTTTTCCACCGCCAGCAAGGTGACCAGTGTTTCCGGGCGCGGGGTGGGGATGGATGTGGTGAAACGGGCCATTGACGCCCTGCGCGGCAGCATCACCATCAACAGCCGTCCCGGCCAGGGCACGGTGATCAGCATCAGGATCCCGCTGACCATGGCGATCATCGAGAGCCTGCTGGTGCAGATCGGCGAAGACCGCTTTCTCATCCCCCTTTCCCTGGTGGATGAGTGCATCGAGCTGACCCGGGCCGACGTGGCGGCCGCCCATGGCCGGAACATGGCCACGGTACGCGGCCATCTCGTCCCCTATATTCCGCTGCGGCAGAAATTTGCTATTGCCGGCACGGTGCCGGACATCGAGCAGGTGGTCATCACCGAGGTGAACGGCACGCGGGTCGGCTTCGTCGTTGACCGGGTGATCGGCGAGCACCAGACGGTGATCAAATCCCTGGGCCGGGCCTTTAAGCATGTGGATTCCATGTCCGGCGCCACGATACTCGGCGACGGCAGCGTGGCCCTCATTCTCGATATCCCCCAACTGGTCAGATCGGTGGAAGAGGTGAGTCTTCCGTAGATTTTCAGGTTGAAGCCCGCGGGGAAAGGCTGGCGAGCCGGGATCGAGCAGGGCATCCGCACTCTGCCGGCGGACGAAGGAAAATGTGCCATCCAGGCGAGCACAGTGAGAAGAGGCTCGATGGTGGTATTACAGGCTGTTGCCGGTTAACTTTTTATCGAGGAGAAAACTGATGTTTAAAAACATGCGAATCGGGCTGCGGCTGGGGATAGGTTTTGGCACCCTTCTCATACTGATGGGGATTATGGCCGGTGTCTCGTATAAACAATTGCGCGGCCTGGAGGAAATGTTCGCCAAGGTGGTTAGCGATCGTTTTCCCAAGACGGTACAGGCGAATAATATCACCTCTGCCATTAATCTGGCGGCCCGGTCAACCCGTAATATTGTGCTCAGCTCCGATCCCAAGGTAATTGAAAAACAATATGAACGTATTGCGGAAGCCAAGAACCTTGCGAACAGCAATGTGAAGCTGTTGCAGGATACGATCCGGGGTGAAGAAGAGAAAAAATTGCTGGCTGCCGTTGAAGAAGGCATCGGCCCTTACCGTGAACATCAGACAAAGTATTTTGATCTCATAAAGGCCGGCAACCGTGACGAAGCCGTGCAATTACTGATGGGGAAATTGAGCGAGGCGCAGGGACAGTATCTGGACAACATTGAAGCTTTGGTCAAGTTTCAGACCGAGCAGGTCAATGAGGCGGGCAAGGAGGCAAGCGACATGGTCAGCAACGCCATCAAGCTTGTCGCCGCCCTGGCCACAGGTGCCTTTCTTATTGGTTTGGGGCTCTCGCTGGTCATCACCAGGGCGATCACCAGGCCATTAAGCGCCTGCATAACCGCTGCGGGAAAGATAGCCGGCGGCGATATGAATGTGGTTCTCGATGACACGGCCCATGACGAGACCGGACAGCTGCAACGGGCAATGGCCACAATGGTGGCGGCCATCAAAGCGTTGATCAAGGAGGTGAATATGCTGGTGGAAGCCGCGGTAGCAGGGCAGCTTGCCATCCGCGCCGATGCAGCCAGGCACCAGGGCGAATACCAGAAGATTATCTCCGGCGTCAACCAGACCCTGGACGCAGTCACCGGGCCGCTGAACGTGGCCGCCAAATATGTAGACCGGATCAGCAAGGGCGAGATCCCGCCGCCGATTACCGAGAAGTATAATGGCGACTTTAATGAGATCAAAAACAATTTGAACACCCTGATTGTCGCGCTGGAGACGGTTGCCAACGTGGCGGAACAACTGGCATTGGGGGACCTGGCCGTTGAGGTGAAAGAACGCTCCGCTCAGGATCAGCTCATGCTGGCCATGAAAAAGATGGTGGTGCAGTTGAAAGGGCTGGCCGGCTGTTCCGAGCAGATTGCCGCGGGGGATCTGACCGTCACGGTCAATCCGGCCTCCGGTAATGATGTAATGGGCAATGCCTTTGTCGCCATGATCAGCAAACTGAAAGAGGTTGTCTTTGAGGTGCAGTCATCGGCCGACAACGTGGCGGCCGGCAGCCAGGAACTTTCCTCCAGCTCCCAGGAGATGTCCCAGGGGGCCACCGAACAGGCGGCCGCGGCCGAGGAGGCCTCATCTTCCATGGAGCAGATGTCGTCCAACATCAGGCAGAACGCCGATAACGCCCTGCAGACTGAGAAGATCGCCCTCAAGTCGGCCAGCGACGCCCAGGAGGGCGGCAAGGCGGTGAATCAGACGGTGGGCGCCATGAAGGAGATCGCCGGCAAGATCTCGATCATCGAGGAGATTGCCCGGCAGACCAATCTGCTGGCCTTGAACGCCGCCATTGAGGCGGCCCGGGCCGGGGAGCACGGCAAGGGCTTTGCGGTGGTGGCGTCCGAGGTGCGCAAACTGGCGGAACGGAGCCAGAAGGCGGCGGCCGAGATCTCCGA
>JALNXE010000069.1 GCA_023230525.1 Desulfobulbaceae bacterium | reverse complement strand
GGAGACAGGAGACAGAATTCAGAATGGTTGATTTTATTACGTTTTATTCTGGCTCCTGATTTCTGGCTGCTGAATTCTCTGGAAACAAGCTGCGGTGACCATGAGGGGATCAATTGAATTTCACCATGTTACCACAACTCGAAAGTTGAATAATTACTGAAATGCCGCCGGTGGAGATTGCGGCCCTGAAGGTGATAAAACTACAGGAACTCCCGGAACAGATATGCCGTCAATACCAGACCCAGGGTGCCCAGCACGCCGTTGGTAATGATGCCGATATGGGGGTTGTAGCCGGGCGGCAGTTCGGCGGGATTGAGTGATCTGAGTATCCTGATATGCTGAAAAACCGAGTAAATGGCCGTAAAGGAGGCGAGCAGCACAAAGGCAATGCCCACTGAGAAGGAAAAATGCCGCTGGAATGTCTTGAGGCTCTCGCCCGCGGCAATCTGCAGAAACAGGCCGAAGCGTTCGATGACGAAACCAAAGGCCATGAGCGAGGAGCTTGTCCTGTTCCATGACAGCAGGGTCCGTTCCGCGGCAAAGAGAACTCTCGGGTCTTTCAATTCGGACATCTAAGGTGAACCCCTCCTGTTTTTGGAATCTCAGTCTTTTGGGGCGGAGCGGATCGTGGTACAATGGCGGACAGAAAATTTTCCCCCGCCCGCCCCGGTCATATAAAATAAGGAAAACAGCCATGCCTGATTTACGCAAAACCCTGGGATATCTTTATCTGCATGACACTAAGTTTACAAGAAAAAATATCAGGGAGAGAGAAAGACCGGCCATCGCCCCGGCCCCGGCCTTCAAGGAATATCCGGCCGCGGCAAAGATTGAGCTGCCGTTGGCCCAGGCCAGGCCTACGGCTGATCTCTGGCAGCTGCTGCAGCAGCGGAGATCCCGGCGCAGCTTCTCCGGCAGCCCCATGAGTCTTGAGGACCTGGCGCTGCTGCTCTGGGCCTGCCAGGGGGTAACCGCCCAGGCCGGGCCTTTCCTGCTGCGCACCGCACCCTCGGCCGGCGCCCTGTATCCCATTGAAACCTATGTGGCGGCTGAGCGCATCCAGGGCCTGGCGCCGGGGCTTTTTCATTTCAACGTCAGAAACTTCCAGCTGGAGCGTCTCACCGATCAGGCCGCAGGTCCCCTGGTGGCCAGGGCTGCTTTGGATCAGTCCTTTATCGGCCAGGCCACCGCGGTTTTTATCTGGTCGGCAATGCTGCGGCGCAATATGGCCAAATACGGTCAGCGGGGCCTGCGCTATATCTGTATGGATGCCGGGCACATCTGCCAGAATCTGCTGCTGGCGGCCGGTGCCCTGGGCCGGCAAGGCTGTCCGGTGGCGGCGCTCTATGATGATGAACTCAGTGAGCTGCTGGGGCTTGACGGGGTAGAGGAGAGTGTGCTCTATCTGGCGCCGGTGGGCTGATGGGCCGGGAGGCGTCTAGTCGAGGATTTTCGGCACGGTGCGGCATTCGAGAAAAATCCGTTTGGTGCAGCGGACGCAGATCTCTTTGTCCAGTTTGGCGAAAATCTCGGCAATGGCCTCTGCCTTGGATTCGTAGATATAATCCGTGCCGATGTCAAACAGATAACCGGTCAGTCTGAAATGGGTGCAGATCCCCTCCTTGATGTCGTAGAGGTACAGTCTGCCCCCTGCTTCCTCTTTCTCCCTGGCCAGATGAGCAAGAAATTCCGCTCCCCCCATATCGAGGAAATTGATGCCGCTTGCCACCACCAGCAGATGTTTCTGTTCCGGATTCTCGCACTGCATTTCCTGCAGCCGTTCCCGGACATGATTCACCGCCCCGAAATAGAGGGAGCCGTCGATGCGCACGATTTTCAGCTGCGGACACTCCGGCAGCACCGGATCGGTGACGAAAGGCCGTTCATCATGGCGGGGGTCCGGCACCCGCGAGAGAATGCGCGGATGGGAGGTGCGGTTCAGGTACATGACCAGGGAGAGGATGACCCCCAACAGGATGGCGAACTCCAGTTCCAGAAACAGGGTGGCGGAAAAGGTGATGCCCATGATGACGCTTTCCACCCGGCTGGTTTTGAGGATCTTGGCGATATGGCGGAAATCGATCAGCCCCCAGGCCACCAGAAAGAGAATACCGGCCATGGCCGCGTTGGGCAGATAGGCGGCCAGGGGGGCGACCAGGATGACCAGCACAATAAGCAGGCCGCCGGCAAAGATGGCGGCCAGGGGGGTTTTGGCCCCGGCCTGGTAGTTCAGTCCGCTGCGGTTGAATGACCCGGTGGCCACATAGCCCGAGAAAAAGCTGCCGACGATATTTGACAGCCCTTGGCCGATGAATTCCTGGTTGCAGTCCAGGTTTTGCCCGGTGCGGTCGGCCAGGGAGCGGGCGATGGACACGGCCTCGGTCAGGGCGAACAGGGTGGTGGCCACAGCTGCCGGGGCCAGCATCTTGATATTGGCCAGGGTGAAATGCGGGGCCGACAGCGGCGGCAGGGTTGATGGCAGGGCGCCCACCGAGGCGATCTGGGTGACCTCGGGCCCCAGGGTGCGGGTCATGAACAGGGCGGCAAGGCTGCCCACCAGCATGGAGACGATCATGTAGGGGAATCGCGGCCATAAACGTCTGACCAGCAGGCCGGAGATCAGGGTGATCACCCCCACGGCGGCCACATAGAGGTTGATTTCGTTCCAGTGGCTGACCACTCCGTAGACCGTTTCATGGAAATGTCTGGCCCGGGGCAGGATGAGTCCCAGGAAATGTTTGAACTGGCTGGAGGCGATGAGGATGGCCGCCCCGGCGGTGAAGCCCACCACCACGGAATGGGAAATAAAGTTGACCAGGGTGCCGAACCGGGCCAGGCCCATGATAAACTGGATCAGCCCCACCATCATGGTGAGCGTCAGGGCAAGCTGCACGTACTCCGGGCTGCCCGGCGCCGCATGGATGCTCAGCGAGGAAAAAAGAACGATGGAGGCCGCGGTGGTCGGGCCGGAAACCAGCAGCCAGGATGAGCCGAAAAGCGCGGCCACAATGGCCGGCACCATGCCGGCGTATAAACCGTATTCCGGCGGCATGCCGGCGATGGTGGCAAAGGCCACTCCCTGGGGCAGGGCAACGATGGCGCCGGTGATGCCGGCGATGAAATCAGCGCGGAAGCTTCTGGCGGTGACCCGGGGCCACCATTTCAGGAAGGGAAGAAAGTAACTCTGCCAGCCTTGCTGGTCAGCATGGCAACATTTTTGTTCCATTGCATCAGCCGGATAAAAAGAGCTTTATGTAGTGATGTTTGCCGAATTGACGGGGAGCAGCGGCCTCTGATCTGTCGGCTAATCCGCTTGTTTTCATGATGCCTGACTTGACAGGCTCACGGGTTAAGTATATCACAGAAATGACGGCAGGAAATAATTAAATGCGTTTTTCTTCTTGAAAATGAAGGCGTTACTGCAGGACAGGGGAGGAAATGTGGCGCAAGGCAGCAGGCAGGTGCACCGTGGCAGCAGATAAGCAGAAGGAGCAGGGTATTTCCGCCCGCAGTGCGCGGAAAATGAGCACGGTTATCGCCCCGCTGGTGGCGCTGATCCTTTTTCTGCTGGCCATCATGATGCTGCACCGCATCGTGCGGCACTATCATGCAGCCGAGATCAGCAATGCCTTCCACATCATGGGCGCGCCGCAGCTTTTGCTCTGCCTGGCCTTTTCCTGCCTGAGCTATCTGGCGCTCAGCATCTATGACCTGCTCGCCTGCCGTTACATCGGCAAGCCGCTGTCCTACGGCAAAATCCTGCTCACCTCTTTTCTCAGCTACGCCTTTGCCAACAATACCGGGAGTCTGGCCGTCATCGCCAGCGGTACCGTGCGTTACCGCCTGTATGGCGGCTGGGGACTTTCCGGCGAGGAGGTGGGCCGGATCATGGGTTTCTGTCTGGTGGCATTCTGGCTCGGCTTTCTGTGGCTCGGCGGCTGGGCCTTTGTGCTGGAACCCCTGTTCCTGCCTCCTGAGCTGCATCTGCCGGACCGTTTCTCGCTTCTGCCGGTGGGCCTCCTGTTTCTGGCCATGGTTGGGGCCTATCTGCTGGCCTGCTGCACCAGCAAAAAACCGCTGCTGATCAAGGGGGTGGAGGTGTTTCTGCCGCGGCCGGCCCTGGCCCTGGGCCAGATCGCGGTGGCCGTGGTGGATCTGCTGTTTGTCTGCGCCGCCCTGTATGTGCTGCTGCCGCCCTCCGGTCAACCGCCGTTCGCCGTTTTTGTCGGTCTCTATCTGCTGGCGCTGATTGCCGGACTGCTCAGCAATGTACCCGGCGGGCTGGGGGTTTTTGAGTCCCTGATGGCGCTGGTGCTGGCGCCTTTTGCCGCCGGCCCGCCGGTGATCGCGGCCCTGCTGGTGTTCCGGGGGATTTACTATCTGCTGCCCCTGGGTATCGCGGCCCTGCTGCTGGGAGGCATGGAGCTGCAGCGGCGCAGGAGCGGACTTGTCCGGCTGGCCACGGGCCTGACCCGGGTCACCTCCCTGCTGGTGCCGCAGATCATGGCCCTGGCCACCTTTGCCGCCGGCGCGGTGCTGCTTTTTTCCGGCACCATGCCGGCCGCGGGCTCCCGTCTTGCCTGGCTGGGGGAAATCGTCCCCCTGCCGGTGGTGGAGCTGTCCCATTTTTTCGGCAGCGTGGCCGGCATGGGACTGCTGATTCTGGCAGCTGGCCTGCGCCGGCGTCTGGATATGGCCTATTTCCTTTCCCTGATCCTGCTCGCTGCCGGCATCCTGTTCTCGCTGCTCAAGGGGCTTGATTACGAGGAGGCCGCCTGGCTGTCGGCCATGCTTTTTGCCCTGTACAGCAGCAGGTCCCAGTTTTACCGGCGCACCTCCTTTTTTGCCGAGCCTTTTTCACCCGGCTGGCTGGCCGCGATGTTTATTGTCCTGTGCGGCAGCATCTGGCTCGGTTTTTTTGTCTATCGCCACGACCGCTATGCCAATGAACTGTGGTGGAGTTTCGCCCTGCACGGCGATGCCCCCAGGTTTCTGCGGGCCACGGTGGGGGCGGTGGCGGTCATGCTGGCCTTTGCCGCGGTCCGCCTGTTCCGCCCCTATCAGCCGCCGCCTGCCGCGCCCAGCGCCGCAGAGCTGGCACAGGTTGCCGTGCTCTGCCGGCGGGCAACCAATACCAACGCCAGTCTGGCCCTGCTGGGGGACAAATCCTTTCTGTTCAGCGACAGCAGGGAGGCCTTCCTCATGTATGCGGTCAAGGGCAGGAGCTGGATCGTCATGGGCAATCCCATCGGGCCGGAGCAGGAGGCGGATGAACTGGTCTGGCGGTTCAGAAGTCTCTGTGACACCTATGGCGGCTGGCCGGTTTTCTATGAGGTGGGCAAGTCCCATCTGGCCAGATATATCGATCTCGGCCTGAGCGCCATAAAAATCGGCGAGGAGGGCAGGGTGCCCCTGGCGGATTTCACCCTGGCCGGCAGCCGCAAGCGAACCCTGCGCTATATCCACAACCGGCTCACCAAGGAGGGGTATGTTTTCGAGGTCGTGCCCGCGGAAGGGGTCGGGCCATTGCTGCCTGAGCTGAAAGCCGTATCCGAGGCCTGGCTGGCCAATAAAAAAACCCAGGAAAAAGGGTTTTCCCTGGGTTTTTTCGCGGAAAGCTACCTGTCCCATTTTCCGGTGGCTTTCGTGCGCAAGGAGGGCAGAATGCTCGCCTTTGCCAATCTCTGGCCCGGCGCGGAACTGCACGAGCTGTCCATTGATCTGATGCGCTATCTGCCCGAAGCGCCCCAGGGCATCATGGATTTTCTCTTTATCGAGATCATGCTGCGGGGCAGGGAGCAGGGTTACCAGTGGTTCAGGCTGGGCATGGCTCCCCTGGCCGGGCTGGAGTACCGGCGCATCTCCCCCCTGTGGAGCAATATCGGCGCCTTTGTTTACCGCCACGGTGAACATTTTTATAATTTCCGGGGACTGCGCGAATACAAGGACAAATTCGACCCGGTCTGGGAACCCCGCTATCTGGTATTTCCAGCCGGCCTGCATCTGCCGGTTATTGTTGCCAATCTCACCTCGCTGATCAGCGGCGGCAGCAAGGGGGTGCTGGCTAAGTAAGGATTCCCGGTCCGCTTCATGGCATCGTTTCCCGGACAAGCTTTTCCTGTTCTTCCAGGGCGCGCAGCAGGTGGCCGGCAATGAGGTCATATTTGCCGCCGAAGTGATGCCCGCCCGGCAGGGCGATGATTTTTACCCTGGTGCCGTCCAGTTTCCGGCATAGGGCATCTTTTTCATCACTGCCGTAAAAGCAGATGAGGTGGTCACCATACAGCTTTTCGATTTCCGGTTTGACCGGTTTTGCCTCGCTGCTGTTTTCTCCGCCCAGCCAGTCGCTCAGATGAAATTCAAAGCTTGCCGCGTCGCCGGGACTGAGAAGGCCGATCAGGCGGATTTTGTGGCGCCACGGGGCTGCCAGCCGGTCGGCCAGAAAAGGCAGGACCTCGGCGCCCAGGGAATAACCGATGAGTACGACGTTGTCATAGTGCCAGGTGTCCTGGTAATACGTAAGCAGCCGCTCCAAGTCCCGTGCCGCATTTTCCGGGGTGCGGGGGGTCCAGAAATATTGCAGCGTGTCAAGACCTACCACGGACAGGCCCGCCGCGGACAGGGCCCGGGCCAGTTCCCGGTCTATGCCGGCCCAGCCCCCGTCTCCGGTGTAGATGACCGCCATTGTAGAGCCCGGCCCGCCGGCCGCAGGAACCTCATGGACAGGCAGATCGGAGATGTCCGGCCGCAGCCCTGGTGGCTCCCGGGCCTCACCCTGGTCATCATGCAGTTCGGCAAAGGCCTGTTTGAACTGGGGCAGCCAGTTCTTCTGCACGGCAAAGCCATGGCCAACCTTGGGCAGCTTGACGATGGAGGCGGTGCTGATCCGGCTGACGAATTTTTCCGTTGTCGCCGGGTCGCACACCTGATCGATATCCCCCTGCAGGGTAATCCATCTGGCTTTGAGTTGCCGGGCGGGCAGCAGAATGTAACCTTTGCCCTTCTGCCCCGGCTCGCATTGCAGGTCGGCGGAGCCGGGGCAGAAGGGTTTGTTGACGGGCAGATCGGGGCAGAAGCCCAGGCTGAGGGCCCCTTGGTAGGTGCCTGCCGGGGCCTGGACCAGCACGGCGTAAACCAGCGTTGCCCCGGAGGAATAGCCGACCAGCACCGGGGGAATATAGCGGGGCAGGCCGATTTTTTTCTGGATAAAATGGCTGAGGTTCTCGAAATCAGCCGCGCTGTAAGTGCAGCTTTCCCCTGACCCGGCAAGCTCGCGGAGGTAATGGACAATGTCAATGCCAATCACCACCGAGTCAAGAGCAACCAGGGATTGCGCCATGTCGATCACGCCGGAGTTCCAACCGCCGTCGCCGGAGACAAAAAGGACGACATTCCTGGGATCCCGGACCTGCCGGTAGACGGTGACCTCGCCAAAACGGCCGTAGGCTATTTTCGTAATATCAGCGGCGCAAACCCTCAGGCAGGCAAGCAGCGGCAGGAGAAAGGCCAGGGCGATTATGCCTGCTGTTTTCCCGGGCGGCCAGGTCGATTTTGCAGGAGAAGCGGAAATGCGCATTGCCATCACCACCGTCTTACCGCGCCTCAAACCGGCTGGGCCGGGGGGACAAAGACCCGCTGGCCGAGTTCCTGATCAAGCAGCAGCAGGCCCCTGCCGTCGCCTTCCACCCGTTTCAGTTTCTTGAGGATCAGGGAAAAACTGGCCTCTTCCTCCACCTGTTCGGTGACAAACCACTGCAGAACGATCTGGGCCGCATGATCCCTTTCCTGGATCGCCATGTCCATGAGATTGCCGATGCGTGACGTGACAAATTTTTCATGGGCCAGGCCCTGGTCAAAGACCTCAATGGCTGATTTGAAATCATTGGGCGGGCCCTCGATGGGCAGCAGATTGGTGCGGCCGCCGGTGTTGCAGGTGAAGTTGAAGAATCTTTCGCCGTGGGTCATCTCCTCCAGGGCCTGCACCCGCATCCAGGAGGCGAAACCGGGCAGATCCTCTGACTGGAAATAGCCGGCCATGGCCATGTAGAGATAGGCAGAATAAAATTCATTCTTCATCTGTTCGTTGAAGGCATCCTGAAGTTTTTTGCTGAGCATGAGCTGTCCTCCTTGGGAGTTTTGGGGTGGATAAGGAAAAGAAAAAGTTCCCGGTGCCGCGCAGCAGCGGGGTTGGCCGCTGATTGCCTGGCGCCGGGAGCATGTCTGAGTGTTTGTTTGCCGACAGGCTCTGCGGTTATTTTAACACCCTGACAATTTATTGAGTCAAGTAATTTTTCACGGGTGGAATTTTCCCCGGACCGGTCACCCGCCGGTTGTAAAGAAAGACGTTTTTTCCCCTACATCATGCTAAATTCACACGATAATTCACTTGAAAAGCAGACATCTATGGTGTAGTTGATACTGAGCGCAGCCCGGCGCTGATGAGGACGGTACCGGGCTGCGGGCAAGCGAAAAGAACAGGGAACGGTCTGGCCGGGAAGGAGTTGCGGCCAGGGTTTGCAGAAAGAATTGTTGTGCGTATGCCGGGTTGAGGGCTTGAATTGAGAAAAATGGAGTAAAGCGAAAATTTTTATGAGGGAACGGAAATGACGAGCAATTTGAACGATAATATGTCAGACGGCAGGCTTGCCCAGCGAATTTCTGCGGAAAAATTTGCCGAAAATTCTCCGATGGCACTGACGATCCGCAATGTGCGAATGGAAACCGTGGAGGCTACCCTGTTGAATATCAGCGAAACGGGGATGGCTGTCTTGACCAGTCATGAACTTGTCCTCGGACAGCTGGTAAGTATCGCGACAAGCTTTAAAAATAAAATTCCCAATAAGGGCGTGGTCATGTGGTCGTGCAAGGATGACAAAGGCTATCGCGCCGGATTAAGGTTTGTCAGCTCCCTGTGATGGTCCCTGGATCAAATCGTCAGCAGTCCGGCCTGATTTTCCGCCCATGAAGCTTTTTCTCTTCTTTGATAAAATAAACAGGAGCCTGCATGGCACAGGAAACTGATCAGAACATCTTTGTCATGTTCGACAGGCTGCGGGACAGCCTGAAGCGGATCATCTTCGACCAGGACAAGGCGATAGACGAGGTGGTGGATGCCTTCATCCATATGGCTTACAAACCGCTGGGCTCCACCCCCAAGGTGATTTTCACCTTCCTGGGCCCTGCCTCGGTGGGCAAGAAGAGCCTGGCCCGGTCCCTGACTTCCCATCTGGCGGAGTATGCGGCTTTCAAGCAGTTTGACATGGAGCAGTTCACTGATCCTGAAAGCGGGGCGCAGCTGCTCGGCCAGCGGGTGACCTCGGACGGGGTCCAGGAGGGGGAGCTGACCGGGTTTATCAAGGATCATCCCCAGTCCATCATTCTCTTTGATGCCATTGAAAAAGCGGACAATCAGCTGCAACTGGGGCTGTTTAATCTGCTTACCCGCAGTGAGGAGGAGAGCGGCATCGACTGCAGCGGCGTCATCGTCATTTTTACCTCCAGCCTGGGCTGCGGTTTTTTCAAGGAAAGAAAGTACCAGGAGGCATTCAAGGAAAATAAGCTGCGCGCCCAGGCCCTGGTCATGGAGGCCCTTGCCAAGGAAAAAAAGGCGGTCTATGACACGGTGCAGAGCGCCATTGCCCCCAAACTGCTGGCCGCCATGGCCCGTAATTTCATCATCCTGTTCAATTCCCTGAGCCTGGATACCCTGGTGCGCATCGGCGGTGAATCATTGAACGCCCATTCCCGGCAGTTTGCCGATGTCAGCGGCATGAAGGTGGAATATCAAGACTTTGACCGCATCGCCGCCCTGCTGACCCTGTCATTTTCTCCCGATATCAGCGTCAACCGGTTGAAACAGAAACTGCCGGATCTCGTCCTCGGCCGGATCACCAGCTTTGTCCGGGACCAGAGGAAATATCCCGACTCTATCGTCTGCCGGATTTCCAAGCAGGCCGATGCCTTTCTGGAGAAAATCTACCAGGATAAAGAGACCTTGCTGACCAGGCTTTACAAGAAAAATGAAACGGTGGATATCTCCTGGAAAGAGACCCTGCGCGGCCAGAAGCTGACCTGCGTCATTCACAAGGCGGAACTGAAAAGGCTGCCGCCGGCCAGTGAATTTTTTCGGGAACTGCTGCCCATGGTGGAATTTTCCACCATGGGCTTTAAGGATATAGCCGGCAACAAGAGCACCAAGAAGAATCTTAAACAGATCGTCAAAATTCTCAGAGAGCCGGCACTGCTGGGAAAATTCGGCATCGACATGCCCAAAGGCATGCTGCTCTACGGGCCTTCCGGCGTGGGCAAGACCATGCTGGCCAAGGCCTTTGCCCGGGAGACGGAACGGCCGTTTGTCTATGTGTCCAGAAGCGACCTGTTTGATCCGGGCTACATCCGCAATGCCTATCTCAAGGCCAGGGAATTCACCCCGAGCATCGTCTTTCTTGACGGCATTGACGTCAAAGGGCTGATTGAGGGGGTCTACACCTCCATGCCGGATGAGCAGCTGATTCTGGAGCTTGACGCCCTGTCCGGCGATCCCGAGGATTCCGTCTTCACCATTGCCACGGCCCAGAACAAGGCCGATGTCAATCCCCGCATCATTGCCCCCAACCGAATCGATATCTTTGTCGAGGTGCCCGAGCTTGACCGGGACGCCAGGCGTTTTTTCATCGAAAAGATTCTGGAGAAACCCAATGACGGCAAGATCAACGTGGAGCGGGTGATCCGGTATATATCGGGCATGAGCGGCTACGATCTGCAGCGGATCGGCAAGGAGGCCTCTCTCTATGCCATCCGCAATGACCTGGACAGCATCACCGAAGATATCCTCATTGAGGAGATCAACATCATCAAGTATGGCTATAAGCTGGAGAAGAAGCGCATCAGAAATCTTGAACAGGATCTGAAGATCACCGCCTACCATGAGGCCGGGCACGCGGTGCTGTCCCATCTGCTGCTGCCGGACATCAAGATTGAGCAGGTGACCATCGCGCCGCGGCTGAAATCCATGGGATTCATCTCCTACAGCATGGAGGATTTCCCGGGCAACATCTCCAAGGATGAGGTCTTTGACAACATCTGTGTGCTGCTCGGCGGGCGCACGGCCAGCATCAGGAAGTTCGGCAGCAAGGGGATCGACACCGGCGCGGCAAACGATCTGGAGGTCGCCACCCATCAGGCCTATGCCGCGGTTGCCAGTCTGGGCATGGATGAGGAGATCGGCTATGTGCACACCGATACCCTTTCCCAGAATGTCAGTAAACAGATATACCTGGCCAAGGTGGCGGAGCGGATCAGCTACTGGATGAAAGAGGCGAGTATCAAGGCCGAGGCGCTGATTGAAAAGCACTGGGAAAAGGTGGAACAGCTGGCCTCCATTCTCATTCGGCAGGAAATTGTCGACGGCGCCGAACTGGAAAAGATCATGAAGGGGCTGAAAGAATCTTAGGGAGTTGGCGTCCCGCTGATGGCCTGGATTCCGGCTGATAACACCCCCGTCAAGCGGGGACTAAACAGAGTGCCCGAATGACGAACGTTTCGCGCTTTCCAGCGGAGGCGGCCCAGGCCTTTGCAGGGCGGTTGCCTGCCGGCTGCCCCGGCAGATTGCAGAGGATGTGTATGCCCTGGCCGGCTGGTCTTCCGGGCAGGAGGGATAATACCTTTGCCGCCGCTCCGTTTTTTCCCCGCGGTGCATGCTGGCGGCAACCCCGGTGAAGGAAATGCCGGCGGGCAGATGTGTCGCCACCCGGCAGACACGAAAAAAAGCAAGTGATTTTATTGTGCTGCCTGCAGTTATTTCCCTTTACTGGTTATAAAAGGGGAGGTAATATTGCAAAAAAATATCCTGGCGAGGGAGAAAAAAGTCCCTTTGCAGCGTGAGAGGAATAGGCAAGCGGTTAATATCCATCCTGTCAGAGATACGGTAACCCCTTTATCAACAACCAATAATTGAGGAAGAATTCAATGAAACTGATGAAAAAGACTGTTGCTTTTGTCCTTATGTCCTTATTGGCCACCGGTATGTGCGCCTGTGATCAGAAAAAAGAAAAAGCTGAAGTTGCAACACCACCTGCCGAAAAGACCGCTCCGGCAGTAGAACACCAGGCTCCTGCCGCCCCAGAGGCCCAGGCCCCCGCTGAGGTTGCACCGCCCGCGGAAGAGGGACAGCCAGTGGATGTTCCTTCACCCGACAGCGAACCCCTGACTGAGGAGCAGCCGGCCCAGGCCCCTGCACCCAGCCAGCATTAATTCATGAAGATTACCCGGGACGGGGCGGTTGCCCTGCCCCGGGTTTCTCAACTCCGCCACCTTGCGGCCGATCAGTTCCTCTGTGGATGGGTATCTGCGGCCAGGCTGTTAGTCCTCTTCCTCTTCTTCGTCCGGACTGTTTTCCTCATCAATCCTGCGGATGCCGTCCATCAACAGTTTCATGAATTCGCCGATCTCCGCCGCCTTCATTTCCTGGGGTGAGAGACCGGCACTGAATTTGAAGCGGCCCCCCTTTCTTTCGGCAATAATGTGGTAAATGGCCTCCTGGTTTTTCTCTCCGGCATAGCTGGCGTTGATGATGCACCCCTCCCTGAAGGAAATGTGCGCCTCTCCATCCGGCAGGTCAATGCTCAGCACCCCTGTTTTACCGTTCATGTGAAAGAGCTGGAATAATTCCACCTGCGGCATTTCAGCCAGGGAACCGCTCATGGCATAGGCGACCTCCTGGAGACGGGCGGCATTGCTTTTGGTGAGACGGTCCGAGAGAAGGCGCAGGAAATAGATATAGAGAGAGGGATTCTTGTTCAGCAGGTTTTTCATTTCCTGACCGGTGATGGAGAGCACTTCGGTGGGATCAACGGTTCTCACCGTGGCGCAGACCGCCTGGGAGGTGAGCTGGCTCATTTCTCCCAGCACCTCCCCCCTGCCAAGCACGGCTATCCGCTGATCCCCGTCCAGCACAGCCACCTTGCCGGATAAAATGATGACAACATTGCCCCCTTCCTCGCCCTTGCGGAATATATCCGATCCCGGGGTGAATTTCCTGTAGGTGAAGCAGGGAAGAATCCTGGCCAGATTTTTTTTCTCAATGACCTGAAAGAGACCGATATTACCCAGTCCGTCAACCAGTCTGCGCGGCACATTGATTTCCGTGCCCAGAATCTCCGACAGAGAGGAGGCTGCTTCGTCTTCCGTGGCGATGGTGTTGTAATTCATTCTGAACTTGATAAGGCCGGAGCAGCCGGAGCAGCTGAAGAGTTTTTCCGGGTCCTGCCCGGCTTTATCCTGGGAAAGAAGGGCAAATAACAGTTCGGTCATCTCCCTGGCCAGGATAAGGCAGACGGGTTTAGCCTGGGGAGGCAGCAGGGCCTTGTCCGTCAATTCCAGGCGGTCATCCAGCTCATAAAGCGGGCATTTTTTATTCTCCACGATCTGGAAGATGGACCTAAAAGAGCTCATGGTTCGTTCCCTTTGCTGTTGTGAGTTGGCCGGGTCTTCACACTTGCGTCCATAGCCGAAAACGCAAACGCTGTCCTTCTTTCAGCTTAACCCATTCAGTTAATTCTTGTTCAAGTCTTTAACTTTAGCTATTCTTAGGAGTAAAGTCGAGGGCATGGTTGCCAAGAAACAATTGTCCCGCCATAACCCGGCTGCGGCCAACAGCTAAGCCGTTGTAAAAAAAATAACATGGCCATGTTATTTCATAACGGCTCCTAAACAACAGATTTTTTCTTTTTGAGATTTTATCCGCCATGCCCGTATCCAACAGCCAGCTCACCAATGAATATGATGAAATAAAGAGAAGATTTTCCGCCTCTCCTTATATCAGGATAACTGCAACCAGCGGAAATCCGCCGGACAGTTATGAGATCACCTATCAGGTCAAAGGCATAAGCCAGGTGACTGACGGCCGGGCGGTCATTGTTGACAGCCATCGGGTGAGTATTGTGCTCCCCTTTGGTTATCCCCATTTTCCGCCGAATTGTAAACCGCTTACCGCAATTTTTCATCCTGATTTTGACCCTGACGCCGTCTGTGTCGGGGATTTCTGGAATTCCTCCCACTCCCTGGCGGATCTTATTGTGCATATCGGCAGGCTGATTTCCTATCAAGCCTACAGCCGGGAAGATGTTTTTAATCGGCAAGCGCTGGACTGGGCCACGGCTCATAGCGATTTGCTGCCCCTTGACCGGGCCGATTTCAGCGTTCAGGCACCGGAGGAGGCGCAACCGGCAGTTGTGACGCCTATGGCTGGCCAGGATGGCCTTCCCGCCGCATTAGCGGAGCCGGACCGCGCCGGGCAGGCGCCACCCGTAATTGCCCCGGCAGCCGGGCAAGGCCGGGAAAAAAGGGAAGCACGAGGCGAAAAACTGGGAGGTGCGGCCGGGAAATCCACTGGCCGGAAAATGAGGAAACCGCTGCTGGCTTTGCTGTGCGCGGTTCTGCTGCTTGCTGCCGGTGCCGGCGCCCTGCTGGTGCTTGACCAGCGCAATTATGCCGGGGCGGTGCAGAAGTGGGCCGGGGTGGCTCCGCTGATCAGTCAAAACAGGTTCTCCGAGGCCCAGACGCAGGTGAAGGCAGTCCAGGACCTGCTGGACAAGGTACGTTTTCTCAAAAAAGAGGAAAAACAGGCCCTGCGGCAGGAAGTCGGCAAGCTGACCGATTCCCGGGAATTTCAAGAGGGGCTGCAGGGCAAGATATTGGTGAACGGCCGCTACATCACGAGCCGGCAACAGCAGGATGTCAAGGCCGTGACCGGATTGCTCGCCGAGGCGCGGTCGCTGGCGGATGCCGGCAAGTGGCAGAAGGCCGGCGAGAGCTACGCCATGGCTGCGGAAAAGACAGAAGGCCTTGGCGATCTTGCTCCCCTGCCGCTTGCCGAGATCGAGCAGCTGGCGCAAAAGAGCCGGCTGCAGGGACAGCTGGCTGAGGGCAATCTGTTTCGCTCCGAGCAGAAATGGGAGCAGGCGCAAGGCCATTACCAGGAGGCGCAGAAGATTCTGGCCGGCATGCCCAAGGATGAACAGTGGGAGGCCACCAGCAGGGAGATCCGAACCCTCACCGCCGAAATGGCTTTTTCTGCCGCAGTCGAACATGGCGATCAATTCTTTGCCGGCAAACAATGGTCCCAGGCGGCAGACAGCTATGAGAACGCCTTGAAGATGATCGATAACCAGGAAGGAGAACCGGCCCGGGATGTGAAGAAAATCACAGGGCAGCGTGACGTGGCCAGATTCAATTCCTTTTATGAGGCGGGACTGAAAGATTTCAGCGGGGGGCAGTGGGATGCCGCCATCGCCAATCTGGAAAAAAGCGAGGGGCTGCTGGCCGCGGCCGGGGCAGCGGGCGGAGCCCGGGAGATCAGCCGGGCAACCATTGAGCGGAAAATTCTCAGTGCCATGGTCAATCGTGGCGAGGCCGTGGCGGCGGCATATCTGGTTGAGGAGAAATACGGCCAGGCCGTCAAGGCGCTGCAGGCGAGCATCAGCGCCATTGACCGCAATCGGGGGGTTGGGGCTGAGAAAGAATTTGCCGCAGCCAGGAAGTCAGCTGCGGAAAGAATCAGCAGGTATCAGTTTCTGGCTGATATCCAGCAGAAAATTGCCTACCTGCTCAGCAGATATGAAACGATTTTCAAGGGTTTTTTCCCCTCAGCCGCCCAGTCAAAACTGTCGGAACCGCAAATCACCTTTGTCAGACAGGAAGGAAACCTGCTCATCTTCAAGATGCAATGCCTGGAAGAGAACAGACGGCAGAAATTTACGCTGGAGATGAATTATCAGTATGACGGCAAGTCAGGGCAATGGAGTCCCGGACACCAGGCTGGTGGCGCGGGCGCGGGCAGCGCGGGCAAGTAAACCCTCGGGTTTTCCCCTGTTGCTGATCAGCCGGCCGCGCTGTCCGGGCCGATGACCACAATCCTGTCGCGGCCATCATTTTTTGCCTGATAGAGGGCTTTGTCGGCATTTTTGATCAGGGTATGGAGGTCAACAGAGGTCGTCCGGCCATGGTTGAAGCCCGCCACCCCGATGCTCACGGTTATTTTGATGGCTGGATGGCAGGTTTCCTCATCCTGGGTGGCCATTTCCTCGATGGCAATTCTGTGGCGTAAACGTTCAGCCAGAACAGCCGCGTGGGCCGCGGTGGTGTTCGGCATGATGACCAACACTTCCTCCCCGCCAAAGCGCGCCACAATGTCAATATCCCTTACGGTTGCTAAGATAAGCTGCGCGAGTTTTTTTAACACAAGGTCCCCGGTCTGGTGTCCGCAGGTGTCATTGACCGTTTTAAACCGGTCAATATCCAGCAGCAGGATGGCCAGGGGCAGATCATATCTTTGCGAGCGCAGAAACTCTTCCTTGAGGCGCCGATCCAGATAGCGGCGGTTAAAAATGGCCATCAGGGGGTCGGAGATGTTTTCCTGCTCAAGGATATTGATCCGCTGGAGGTCAGTGACCGTTTTAAAAGACAGGGAGCAGACCAGCAGCACAAAAAGAGCGCCTCCCAGAAACACGCCGGGCACGAGAAGCTCGGAAAAAGAGCTGCAGCTCCTCCAGTTGACAAAGGCGTAAGTAATGTAACCGGCGATAAAAAAGAGGATCAGCAGGGTCAGGACATTCCACAGTGCGCGGGGGGAGCCGGCGGGCAGCTCCCTGGTCAGTTTCCAGACCGGGAAGAGGGCGATGGCCAGAATGGCCGTCCCGGCAAGTAACAGTCCGTGCATGAGGTAAAAGGTGACATTTTCCATGGATTCGTCGCAATAGTCAGAAATTCTTTCCTGCTGGAACCAGGCCGGCATGACGGCACGGATAAAGGGCTGTTATAACACCTGAGCCCCTAACCAGTTGTATAAAATAATATCGGCATCCAGTCGCAGAGACGGCAGCAGCTGCCGAATTGAGAGGGAACCCGTCTGGCGGGTATGCAAAATAATCGGCATTGCCGGCAATTGCCAGATTTTTAGCAAGCATCGATTATTTTTCTTAAATAAACACTGGCCGGGAGACCGGTCCCCAGTATCATTTCCTAACAATTTTAAATGGTTGAATATATTTGTTGATAATGAATTTTAAAAAATTATATAGTGCTATTAATAATGGATAGAATGGCGGGCAATTCAAGGGCCGGCAGCGGACACCCTGCAATGGAGATATTACATCATGAATAACATGTCGCTCAGATTGAAAATTTCCGGGATGATGATTCTCATCGGAGTTGTCTCAGCCTGTTTCTTTGCGGTTTTCATGTACCAGCGCAACATCAATAGCGCCCATGATGACGCCCGGGCTAATGCCGATGATCTGCTGGCCAGAACCGTGCAGATGTTCATGGTTTCCACCACCAAATTCCATGAAGACTTTCAGCGGACCCAAGGCAATCCTGAGGAAAGGAAAAAGATCCTGGATGATTGGAACCGGACGATTTTTGCCGTGGATCAGGCTGTTATTCATGACCATGGCGCGGATAAGCCGCGGGTGAGGCTGATTGGCGATAAGCAGCTTTTCCAATTCGCCCCGCTGGGCGGCGACAATACGAAAATACAGATCCCCTTTGAAACGGAAGCGGGAAGAGCTCTGTTGAATGGCGAGAGCAAAGTCGAAAAGATTGAGAACGGCTTTCTGCGGGTGGCCATTCCCCTGTGGAGCGATGTGTTCATCGGCTGTGCCGAATGCCATATTGCCAAGGTGGAAAATGATCAGGCCGATATGAACCGGCATATCCTGCTGGGGTCGTTGAATGTCTATATTCCTCTGCAGCAGATGGTGGATCAGGCAAAAATTGATGCGGCGGTCGTCGTTTCACTGTTCATGTTTGCCGTATTTATCCTGATCGGCATGGTCTATCTGTTTGTCAGCCGCTCCGTGGTGAAGCCGGTTGTGCTGGAAATCAACAGCCTCAATGCCAGTGCCGAGCAGATAAGCGTTTCTTCCAGGCAATTAAATGCCGCCAGCCTCGCCATGGCAGAGGGGGCTTCGGAGCAGGCGGCATCCATCGAGGAGACCTCGGCATCCCTGGAAGAAATGTCCTCCATGACCAGGCGAAACGCGGATAATGCGCATCAGGCCGACAGTTTTACCCGGGAGGCAAGCCAGCTGGTGGGCAAGGCCAATGATTCCATGGGCAAACTGAGTGGTTCCATGGAGGAAATTTCCAAAGCCAGCGCGGAAACCTCGAAAATCATTAAAACCATTGACGAGATTGCCTTCCAGACAAACCTGCTGGCTCTCAATGCGGCCGTGGAGGCCGCCCGGGCCGGGGAGGCCGGCGCGGGGTTTGCCGTGGTGGCCGACGAGGTGCGCAATCTCGCCCTGCGAGCCGCCAATGCAGCAAGGGACACCGCCGGGCTTATTGAGACAACGGTGCGCAAGGTGAAGGATGGCAAAAATCTTGTCAGCGAAACAAACAGCTCGTTTGCCGAGGTGTCCACCAGTGTCGGCAAGGTCAGCCAGCTGGTGGCTGAAATCGCCTCAGCCTCCGGTGAGCAGGCTAAGGGGATTGATCAGATCAACTCTGCCGTGACGGAAATGGACAAGGTTATCCAGCAGAATGCGGCCAATGCGGAGCAATGCGCCGCGACCTCGGAACAGATGGAACTGCAGTCCGGCAAGATGAAGCGGGTGGTGCGGCAGCTGCTGCGCTTATTTAAAGGGGGTGACCGGGGCAGTGAGTCCGTTGCCCCGGCCCCGGGGGCAAAATTTGCAGCGAAACAATCTGCCCCGCCGGCCCAGGCCGGACGGAAACGGGGGAAGGTCCTTGCTGCGCCAAAAAAACTGGAATTAAAAAAAGATATTGCCGAACGCGACAATGATTTCGAGGATTTCTAAACCAGCTTTCCATTATTTGCCCGCCCGGAACTCCCGCTCTGCCGGGGGGCACCTCTTTTATCCGGCCATCCCGGCCTGCATGTAGCTGATCTGCCGGTCAAGCAGGTCGTCCATTCTGGCCAGGTAGACATCCAGGGGCTGCTGCCTGAGTGAGGCAAGCCCCACCCGCAGATCCAGGGCCTGGATATCCTGGGCATGAGAGGGGGAGCCGACAATTTTTTCCGCCTCGTCATAGCGTTTCATCTTGATCAGGGCCTTGGCGCAGTGGATGTCCGCTTCCGAACTGCTGCCGGCAATGGAGCTGAGGATCTCATACGCCTTATCCGGCCAGTTGCTGGCCAGCAGTATCCGGCCCGCATGTTCAAGGGTGGATTGGTCCCGGGGCAGCAGGTCAAGCAGGGGTTCCGCCTGGTGCCGGAAGCCCAGTTTCAGGTAGAAATTGATCAGGCTGAGAAAATCGGTCATCTCCTGCATGAGCTTCTGGGGCAGGGAGTCCTTCAGCACCAGGTAATACAGGTTTTCATTCTGCTTGCGCAGACCCTCGAGATCATTGAAGCGGTAAATATTCTGCGGCGGGTTATCCAGCAGTGCGTCCAGATGCGCCATATTGGCAGGCTCCATCACCTGATGGAGAAAGACCTGGAACAGGACGGTCCGGCCGGCGAGTTCACGGTGGCCGTAATCAGCCGGAAAGCTGACCGGAAACTGGCTCACCCGGCCCGCCTTCATGCCCTGCAGCCCGGCCTCGAAATCGGCCAGCAGTTTGCCGCTGCCCAGCACGGCGTCCTGATAGTAGGCCTCGGTGGCCGGGACCACCTGGCCGTTGACGATACCCTTGCAGTCGTATATCACCCTGTAGCCTGGCTCGGCAATGCCCCGGCGTTTGAAGCGAAAACCGGTAAACGGCCCGGCCAGGAACTGCTTGACCCGGGGATCATGGGGGAATTTTTCCCTGAGCCGGATCAGGCACTGGTGGGCGGCAGGAAATTCCTCCAGGCACAGATAAATCTGCGCCAGCATGAGCAGGGCCTCCGGCCGGCAGGACAGCGGCTGAAAGTTTGCGGTGATAAAGCCCGCCACCTCAAAGAGGTTGGTAGCAGTGGCGACGTTTTCCTGGAAATCCTGGCGGTTGAGCCGCCACAGCATGCTCATCCAGCGGATTTCCTCCTCGCTCATGGCCTCTGTGGCGAAATCGCGGCAGATGCTCTGATAGGCGGGTTTGGTCCTGGCCAGCGGCTTGACGCCATGGGCCCCATGGTCGTCAAGGATGGGGATGCCGAAGAAGAGATGCAGCTGCTGGGAAATGGAGTTACCGTTGATGGGCACCTGGCTGGCCTTGACAAAGTCCAGGGTTTGCTGGGCCTGGGAGAACGATTCTCCGGGCAGGCCGAAAAGGGTGAAGAGCTCCACGTTGATGCCGGCCTGCTGGACCTCGGCAATGACGGTGGCGAGTTTTTCCGGATCCAGGCCCTTCTTGATTCTGCTCAGCACCTCGTGGTCAGCCGATTCCAGTCCGAAGGCGATGGTATGGGCCCCGGCTTTTTTGAGCAGCTCGAGCAGTTCATCATCCATGAGATTGTATCTGGTCTGGCACCAGAAGGTGATGGGCGGGCATTCGGCAATGATTCTCCGCAGGAGCGCAACGAGCCGGCTGCGGGAAAAGGCGAAGTTGGGATCGGCAAACCAGAAGTCGCTTATGCCCCTGGCCTGCAGATACTTAATCTCGGCAATGACCCGGTCCAGGGAATGAAACCGGACCTTTTTGTTGCTGGCCCGGGTGGTGTAACAGAAGGTGCAGGGCGAGGTGCAGCCCCGGGAGGTAAGGAGAATTACCCGGCTCTTGGCGGAAGTATCAATGATCCCTTCCAGGTAGGGGGAAGGCAGGCTGTCAAGGTCTTCCACCACGTCCGGCTGCGGGGTGTCCACCGCCTTTCCCTGCTCCAGGTAACAGATGCCCGGCACCTCGGAGAGAGCTCTGCCCGCCTCCAGCGCCCGGCCAAGGGCGGGCAGGACGGTTTCTCCTTCCCCTCGGCAGAGGATGTCAACATCCTTCATCTGCGCCAGGGCCTCGCACGGCATGAAGGTGATCTGGGGGCCGCCCAGGATCACCAGCATCCCGGGACGGAGCTGTTTGGCATAACGGGCCCAGACCAGCACCCGGTTGATGTTTTCCTCGTAAACCGAAAAACCGAGCACATCCGGTTTTTCCGCGGTAAGGGTGTCACGGAAGAGTTGTGGCGGCAGAGGGCTGCCCTTGTAATCACCAAGGATGGCGCCGCTGTAGCCGTGCTTCCTGAGAGTGGCCAACGCATAGGACTGGGAGATGGGAATGGTATCCGGAGAGTCGATGGTGGACCATTCATTGACATGGATGAAAAGAAAGTTCGTCCTGCCTGTCTGTCTGTTTCGATTCATGACCATTTTGCTCCTGCTTCAGCATTTCTCGACGTGTCGAGTTATTTTTTTGTAATGTATTTTCCCTTTCGCCCTCATGAGCAGCGTGTTGCATCGGTTATCCGTTGACCGGAAACGACCCTGTGGTGCTCTTCGGGCAGTCTTGGTTCATTGTCGGCAGAGAGCCAGGCGCCGGTTACTCCCGGAAAAAGCGGGAAGGCGGTGCTGGCTCGAAATCGGCCTGTACCTTATCGTGCCAGATTTCAGTTGTCAATCGATCCTGTGCATTTAATGCCGTGACGAGGCTGAAATTCGTTGAAGCGTTGAAGCGTTTAAACGTTTGACCGGTTTGCCGGGAGACTGAGCCGCGCAGCAGTGACGCCCATGAGGGCGAGGCAAAGGTTTTTTGTCAACCGCGTATTGTTGTAGTTGACAAAAACGGCATTTGCAGCTAAATCAGTTTGTGGTGTAGGTATTGATACCTAAATAGGTTGGAAAATTTTCTTACCCCGTTGTACATGACGCCCTACAGACCTCTGACCATAATCAATCATCCGCATTACCTGGCACATGACACAGGCGGCGGAGACCATCCCGAATGCCCTGAGCGGCTGCGTCTCATTGACCGGCAGCTCAAGGCCAGCCCTCTTTTCCCGTACATCACTGAAAAAATCGCCAGGAAAGCGCTGCGGGAGGATATCCTCGTCTATCATGCGGAGCCCTATCTTTTCCGCCTGGAAGAAACGGCGCTGAAAGGGCAGACCTATATTGATCATCATGACAATCAGATCTGCTTTGAATCCTATGAGGCGATTCTGCTGGCGGTCGGGGGCTGTCTGACCGGCATTGATTGGCTGGAGGAGCAGGGCAGCGACCTGGTTTTCAGCTGCATACGGCCGCCGGGCCACCATGCGGAACGGGCCATGGCCCTGGGTTTCTGTTTCGTCAATAATGCGGTTGTTGCCGCCCGTTACTGGCAAAGGCGTTACGGCCGGCGGAAAATAGCCGTCATCGACTGGGACGCCCATCACGGCAACGGCATCCAGGATGCCTTTGAGGAGGACCCGGATGTTTTTTATATCAGCATCCATGAACATCCCACCTTCAGTTTTCCGGGCACAGGCTATGCCGAGGAAAAAGGACTGGGTCCAGGCGTCGGCACCACCCTCAATATCCCTCTGCCGCCCGGCGCCGACGACAGCATGTTTCTCCGCGCCTTAAGTAAATTCGTGGAGCCCGCCCTGGAGTTGTTCCAGCCGGAGAGGATCATCGTTTCCGCCGGATTTGACGGGCATGTGCTTGATGACATGTCAGGACTGTCCTACAGCACGGAACTTTACGGCGTGATCGGGGAGAGGATGGCTGCCCTGGCCGACAGGTATTGCCAGGGGAAGCTCCTGTCCATACTGGAAGGCGGGTATCATCTCGAAGCCCTGGCCGCCAGCGTGGAACGTTATCTCCTTGGCCTGGCCAAGTGCAAATAAATTCAACTTGCCGGGTGACTGTAACTTACAGAAAGCAGATAATGTTTTTTAAGTTATCGCCGCCCTGTTTGCCGGGAACGCAGGAGCCAGGAGACTAAAAGCCGGAATAAAACGTAATAAATCAATCATTTTCTATTCTTCTGGCTCCTCAATTCCAAGCGGGGAATAAAATTACTGCTTTGCCGGGAAGATGGATCGAGTCAGAAGTGGAGTAGATAAAGGAGTAAACAATGTATATAGCGCGTCATATGACCTCACCGGCGCTGACTGTTTCGCCGGGCACCCTGTTGCCTGAGGTCCGTGAAATGATGAATACCCGTAAGTTCCGCCACCTGCCGGTGGTGGATGAAGAGCAGCGCCTGATCGGCATGATCACCGACCGGGATCTGCGGTCCGCCTATCCCTCCTCCCTGCTGCCCGAGGACAAAAG
>JALNXE010000068.1 GCA_023230525.1 Desulfobulbaceae bacterium | reverse complement strand
GACGAGATAAAACTTTTTATCACGGTTGATGACGTAACACTGGGCCTGGGCCACAAACCAGCCGGACACCCGCAGATCACAGTTGATGTCCTTGCCGATCTTGACGCTGCTGCGGCCAAGCAGCGGCACCTCCGCCGGGCTGCCATTGCCGCTGATCACGGTCAGGTGATGGAGGGCTTTGCCTTTCTCCTTGGCCTTCGGGGCAGAGGCCGAGCGAGTGCCACGGTTGACGAAAACCGTTTCATCGCCATAATCCAGCGGCGCACTCTGGGAGGCGAATTTGGCATCCTTCAATGCCTCGGCAGGCAGCAGCAGGAATTTACCGATTTCGATGGCATCACCGTCAAAAAGCTGCACACAGGAATCGATCTTCTTGCCATTGACCATGGTCCCGTTCAGGCTGCCGAGATCCTCCAGGAAATAGACCCCGTTTCTTCTTTCAATAGCAGTATGCTTGCGGGAAATAGCCGTATTATCAACCACCACGTCCGCTTCAGAACTTCTGCCGATTACCAGTCGTTCGCCATCCTCAATGGCAAACTGCTTAACAACCTTGTCATGAAGCTTAATTGCCCATACCGCCATAATATACTCCTCTGCCAGCCGCTGCGCCGAAATTAAAATTTGACATCCCTATCCGCTTTCCCCGCAACAGTAAAAACCGTCGACTTCCCAGGCGTCGGATATCTTCCGGATCCACCGTTCCCTTTCCCAACTATGTCACACAATTTGGCAAATGTCATTTCCCGAGCTTATTTTTTCAGCAAAGATTTCCATTTGTACAGATATTGCCGGAGATTTTCAAACGATGCGCTATAGGTCTGCACGGATTCCGTCTTTCCTCTGACCGTATACGTCTGGGGGGTAAAATAGGACGAGGCGTCCCTGAGCTGCCCATAGGTTTTTTCCCCGAGAATCACCTCTATTTTCTGCCGGGAGGTGATCTCCTGCAACCGGAAGGCCACATTGACCACATCCCCGACAATGGTGAAATCCCGTTGTCCGTCCACCCCGATATTGCCCATCACTGCTTCACCGCTGTTCAAGGCGGCCCCGATCTGCAATTCCCGGCTGATACCCGGCACACTCAGGCCGAGTTTGCGCGTCAGGATACTGATTTCCAGGGCGGAGAGCAATGCCATGGCCACGGCGGCGAAATCAGCGCCCTCGGGCCACACGGCAAGCACCGCATCACCGATGAACTTGTCCACCTGGCCACCGTTTTTCTGCACAACCCCGGCCACCTTCTTAGTCCACAGGGCCAGGAATTGCGAAACAGGGCCAGCGCCAACCTCTTCTGACAGGGGGGTAAATTGACGGATATCGCAAACAAGAATGGTTACCTGGTTCTTCTGCAGAAAGGCGACCGTTTCATCGCCGGTTGTGCCCGTCTCATCGCCTGACTGCACGGCAACCAGGTTTTCCTGCTGAAAAACCAATTCCGACTTTCCTATTTTGACATGATCATTGGAGCTTAATCTGGTGGGGGTATAGACTCGCCGGCCATTGACAAAGGTGCCGTTTGCGCTGCCGAGATCAACGATATTGTGACTGAAATTCGACTCCACCTGGATCATGGCATGCTGGCGGGACACCCAGGGATAGGGCAGGAGAATATCACTCCCCTCACCGCGCCCCACGCGGTATGTGCTCTTCCCGGCCAGCGTCCAGGTATGTTCTTCTCCACCGGCAACAAGTTTAAAAAACGCTTTGGGTGAATCGCTCATTGTCCTCTTTGCGTGCTGGAAAATTGCATATACTATTGCCCCTTGGCAGGCTGTTAAAAAACTGCCGGACTTGCTGTATTTTCCCTTAACCTTTGTTCGGGCGAGAATAGTGCGGTTGCCCATTGCCGTGGGCTGCGGGCTGCGCCCCTTCCTGGCCCGCCGGATCTCTGCGGACAAACGCCCACCTGACATCTGCAAGGTATGGGCAGCATTGGCCGGAAGGTTTGCTCCGGCTTGCCGGAAGAATGGTTTACCGGCAGAGAATGTTGAACCTATAATATGGCAATTCTTTTTTATTTCCCGTATAATACCATGTTATCGGGGCAGGGTATAATTATTTAACCGGTAAATCATCATACATAATGACAGAAACGAAAGGCAAACCATCTGGAAAATTAGCTGAAATTTTTGCCAAGATCAACATGAGCGAATTGCCTGCCATGTCGCATCATGTGCAGGAACTCATCTCCCTGGCGCACAGCAGCCGCAGCGCCGCCAACGACCTGTCGCGGGTTATCCTGAAAGACTACTCCCTGACCAACAAAGTCTTGCAGGTGGTCAATTCCGCCTACTACTCCCTGGGCCAATCGGTCAGCTCCATCTCCAGGGCGGTCACCATTCTCGGTTTTGATGCGGTACGCGATCTGGCCACGGCCATCGCGATTTTTGAAGATTTCATCAAGTCCGGGGTGGAAAAGGAGGGAATCAGCAAACTGATGACCCGCTCCTTTCTCAGCGCCCTGCACTGCCAGGACATTGCCGGCGAAAAAAAGCTCAATGTGCTGCCGGAAGAGGCCTTCATCTGCGGCCTGCTCCATAATCTCGGCAGGATCATTACCTTTATATACATGCCGGAGATCTATAAAAAAATAGAACGCAATGTCGCCCTGGGCCTTCCTGAAGAACGCGCGACCAGGGAACTTCTCGAAGACATCACCTTTGCCGAACTGGGCCAGGAGATTGCCAAATACTGGAATCTCTCCCAGAAGGTCGTTATCTCCATGGAAACCAACCCGGCCAAACCAAGATCCGGGCATGACACCGAAGGATACCTGCAGAATCTCGCCGATTTCAGCAACCGTTTTGTCGATCTGGTTTGCAACGAAGAAGACACCAGCGAACTGCTGAACCACTACGGTGAAGTCATTTCCATCAATCAGGAACAGGCCCTGGAACTACTCAACAAAGGCGTGGAGGCATCCCAGGACATCTCCGACTCCATCCGTTACGGCCTGTCGAAGCTGAAAATTCACAGCAGGCTGGAAAAGGCCGCCAGACGCGAGCCAGCCTCTGCCGAACAGAAAGAATCAGCCAAAAAGGCCAAAAAAACCGAACAGGACATTGAGGAACTGGACGAATTACCGTCCAGCGACAAATCCATCAACGACTTTATCAAAGAAATGACCGAGACGCTGATGGGGCCCTTTCAACTCAATGAGTTCTATGCCAACCTGCTGGAAGCCATATACCGGGGAGTAGGGTTTGACCGGGTAATCCTCTGTGTAATGAGTATTCAGACAACAAAAATCGTTTTATCCGGGCGCTTCGGCCTGGGGGACATAGACGCCGCGGATATTGCCAATTTTGAACAGCCGCTGGCCAATGTGGACCAGGTCATTCCGCGGGCCATGAAACAATGCAAGGACATTGCCGTAGTGGCTGATGCACCGGGAGCTTTTCCCGACAACATCCATTACCTGGTCAAAGGCAGAACCATTTACCTTTTCCCCATCGTTGTCAATAACAAGGCCATCGCCCTGCTTTATATGGATCGCAAGGCAGGCAGGCCCAAACTTAACAATGACCGCATCAAGGCCCTCCGGCTTTTTCGGGATTTTGCCGCCATGGCCATCAAGAAAAGCAGCAAAAAAGGATAAGAGAACATGCTGGAACTCCGTTTCATCCGGGAAAATATCGACCTGGTTAAAGAAAAAATAAAGCTTCGCGGCATTACCAACAGCCGCATTGATGAATTTGCCGACATTGACCGCCGGCGCCGGGAATTTCTCTCCGAGGTTGAGGATCTGCGCAACCGCCGCAAAACCGTCTCCCAGGAGATCGCCGACCTGAAAAAGAGGCAGGCCGACGCGGAAACGCTTATTGCCGAGATGCGCCGGGTGAATGACCGGATCAAGCAGATTGAGGAGAGCCTGTCAGTCATTGAGGAGGATCTGCAGAAGATCGTCCTGGAAATCCCCAACCTCTGCCATGACTCGCTCCCGGTCGGCAAGGATGACAGCGACAACGTTGAGGTGAAAAAATGGGGAGAGCCCACCCGTTTTCCCTTTCAGCCCAAGGCCCACTGGGAACTCGGCGAAGCGGACGGCACCCTTGATTTCAAACGGGCTGCCAAAATATCGGGGGCACGTTTCGCCCTGCTGAAAGGCTTTGCCTCCCGGCTTGAGCGCGCCCTGATCAACTTCATGCTGGATCTTCATACCCAGAAGCACGGCTACCAGGAGGTTCTGCCGCCATTTCTGGTCAACAGCGCCAGCCTGACCGCCACCGGCCAGCTGCCGAAATTCGAGGAAGACCTTTTTAATGCCAAGGGCTGGGATCTCTATCTGATCCCCACGGCCGAGGTACCGGTCACCAATATCCATCGGGACGAAACCCTGGCCGCTGATGATCTGCCCGTCAAATACTGCGCCTATACCCCCTGCTTCCGCTCGGAAGCCGGGTCCTACGGCAAAGATACCAAGGGCCTCATCCGCCAGCACCAGTTCGACAAGGTGGAACTGGTCAAATTCACCACCCCCGAGACCTCCGAGGCCGAGCTCGAATCCCTGCTTGCCGATGCCGAAGAAGTTCTGCAGCTCTTACAGCTCCCTTACAGAGTGGTGGTGCTCTGCACGGGCGATGTCGGCTTTTCCGCCACCAAGACCTATGACATCGAGGTGTGGATGCCGGCCCAGAACAGGTACCGGGAAATCTCATCCTGCAGCAATTTTCTCGATTTTCAGGCCAGAAGAGGCGGCATCCGCTACCGCCCCAAGAGTGAGAAAAAAAGCGCGCTCCTGCACACGCTGAACGGCAGCGGCCTGGCTGTAGGCCGCACCCTGGCCGCAATTTATGAGAATTATCAGCAGGAAGACGGCACCATCAAACTCCCGGCAGTGCTTGCCCCCTATTTTACAAATCGCTTCGCCTGATTACATTGAAACAGCACCGCGTTCCCGCTTGCCGATATAAAAAAAGGTAACCGGGAACGCCCTCTTGTTATTCCCCAGCAGCTTGCCCCCTTTCCGACTTCCCGGAATCCAAGATTCGCAAAATTGGAAACCTCACAGACTTTTACCGGAACCCCACATCGAAGAAAACCGGCAACCCATCGATAATGCGGCAAAATGTCTCACTAATACTAATTGGCACGAATAATGCTTTTGTTAACCTGTTAATGAGACAATGAGGGTCTCTGAAAGAAAACGATACAACTATGTTTCACAACCAGGTAACTGAGGATCAGGAGATAAAAATGAGAAGATACGCCACCACCATGGCTTTGGGCCTCACTGCCGCACTGCTGCTGACAGGGAATGCCTTTGCCTTGAGTTACGACAACAACATAACCATCTATGACGGCTCCGGCTACACCGGCTCAGGCACAGGCGGAGAAGATCGGGAAACGGAACCGGGAATGGTAAACAGCCAGGTATGGGACCTGGAGGCCTTTTATCAAAAAGGCAATTCACTGACCATGGTCGGTGGCTACAACTTCAAAACCGGCGTCACAGACTATCCCACGTTTACCTCCGGCGACATTTTTATTGACACTAACGGACTTTACGGCGCCTCCCAGGCTCCGAGCAGCTTCAGCCCCACGACAGGTAACACTATTGTCGCCAGCAACTTCGGTTATGAATATGTCCTGGATCTGAATTTCATCAACCTCACCTATGATGTTTACAAACTTGTTGACACGGGGAAAGTAGTGAAGACCGAGACCTCCTATTATCCTCAAAATGAGATTCCGGACAACCTGACCGACCCAACCTCCGATCCGTGGCGCTATGTATCAGGCGGAACCCTGGTCGGCAGCGGCATGATTGACTACCCAGCAGCGCTTAGCGATGCGGCAGTTGGACTTTTCGGCGGCATCCACTATGCCGCGGGCGTTGACCTCTCTTTTCTTGATCCGGCCCAGCAGTTTGTTGCCCATTTCACCATGGGTTGCGGCAACGACAACCTGATGGGCAGCGGCACAACCGCCCCGGTGCCCGAACCGGCAACCATGCTGCTCTTCGGTACCGGCATCAGCGGCTTGGCCGCTTGGCAACGCCGCAAGTTCAGAAAA
Organism: Desulfobulbaceae bacterium; assembly: GCA_023230525.1. Lineage (GTDB taxonomy): Bacteria > Desulfobacterota > Desulfobulbia > Desulfobulbales > SURF-16 > SURF-16. The sequence goes on along the minus strand of JALNXE010000068.1, from coordinate 17,179 downwards.
GCATAAAAAAAATACCTTCATCCTCCTCTTTACCCCAGGCGGAGCCCTCGGCTCCGCCTTTTTTTCATCCCTGCACTGAAGGGACGACTGCACCTTCCCCTCACAATCAGCCAAATTCCCCAAAACCGCCCCGCGCCATTGGCGAAATCCTCACCTTTGCTGGGCATATCACCCAGCAGCTTCGCCCCCGCAAAGGCCGCAAAAAGTGGCGTCCTGCCAGGGAGCAAGCAGCTTAAACACTGCCATATCAACCGGTTAGACGCAAAACAACCGCCAAAAAACGCCATGCGATATCAAAGTGGCACCCTTATTGCTTTTGCCTCTCTACAAAATACAAAAACTCAGCATAGAGGAGCAGGCAATGTTTACCCGAGAAAACGGCCAGATATGGGCGAAAAGCCCGGAGGCGGAAGGCACGACAGCAAAAGGGGTGTGGGTTTACCCCAGTGAAGACATAGAGTGGCATTACGTCTGCACCCCGCTGGGCATGCTGGTGACGGGCTACACTATTAAACCCTCACGAATCGACAGCCAAACCCTCAGCGAGGCGCAGTAATATTATTTCTGTTCCAGTGCCAGCCCGATCAGCAGGTCAAGGAGTTGAGAAAAGCTGTAGCCAACCGCCTGGGCAGCCTGAGGCAGGAGACTGGTAGGCGTCATACCGGGGATCGTATTGGTTTCAATAACAAAAACCTCCCCCTCGTCCGACACGATCATATCCGTCCGGCTGCAACCCCTTAAACGCAGGGCACGATGGGCGCACAAGGCATACTCCTGGGCCTGGCGGGTTATTTCTCCGGGAAAATCAGCGGGACAGATCTCCCTGGTTGCACCAGCCTTGTATTTGGCCTCATAATCGAAAAACAGATAGTCTTTGCCGGGAATGATCTCAACCAGCGGCAGGGCCTGCAAATCATTATTACCGAGCACTCCAGCCGTTATTTCCCTGCCGCGGATGAATTCCTCCACCATGACCTCGCTGTCATAGTCAAAGGCCCGCTTGAGACCGGCGGCAAGCCCCGCATTATCATGAGCGATACTCATGCCAAGGCTGGATCCCTGGCCCACGGGCTTCACAACCAGAGGAAAGCGCAGCTGTGCTGAGAGATTTTCCGGGCTGTCGATATCCCGGCGGGAAGCCATCTGCCAGTCCGCAACCCGCAAACCGGCCTGCTTGTAAAGAATTTTCGCCAGGTTTTTATTCATGGCCATGGCGCTGCCCAGAACCCCTGATCCCTGGTAGGGCAGACCCAGCAGATCAAGAAAACCCTGCATGGAGCCATCCTCGCCCAAGGGGCCGTGCAAGAGGATAAAGGCCACATCGAGATCCGCCGCATCCGCCGCCAGCCTGGCCAGATCAGTGGCCGGGTCATACTGCCGTACATCATATTTTTGCTTATCCAGAGCAGCCAGCACACCTCGCGCGCCGGCCAGCGATACCTCACGTTCACCGGATTTGCCGCCTGCCAGCAGGGCAACCCGCAATTTATTCGTCATAATTATCCTCATTTCTTTAATGGTGATCCTGTTTCGGCTTGCATATTACATTTTCCACTTTACATTAGCAAGGTGATGAAACGTGAAATTATCAGTAAGCTGAAAAGCATTGTCGGCAAAGAGCAGCTGACCACCGCCCCGGAAGAGCTGCTCTGCTACTCATACGACGGCACCGGCCGGGAATACCCGCCCGAAGCCGTAGTCTTTCCCGCAGACACCGGTGAAATAAGCGCCATCATGCAGCTGGCCAATGCCGCGTCGTTTCCCGTGGTGCCGCGGGGAGCCGGCAGCGGCATGACAGGCGGGGCCTTGCCCGTTGCCGGCGGAGTGGTGATCGCCTTAAACCGCCTCAACCGCATCCTGGAAATCGATGAGGCAAACCAGGTGGCGGTGGTTGAGCCCGGCGTCATCACCGGAGACCTGAGGAAAACACTTGAAAAGAAAGGACTCTATTATCCCCCTGACCCGGCCAGTCTGAAATTCTGCACCATGGGAGGCAATGTGGCCGAATGCGCCGGTGGCCCCAGCGCGGTGAAATACGGCGTAACCCGTGATTATGTGCTCGGCCTGGAGGTTGTGCTGCCCGATGGCCGCATTATTCAAACCGGGGTCAGAACCGCCAAAGGAGTGGTGGGTTACGACCTCACCCGGCTGTTTATCGGCTCGGAAGGCACCCTGGGCATCATCACCAGAATAACAGTCAGAGTCATCCCCCATCCCGGCGCCAAAAAAACCTTTCTCATCCTGTGCAAAAGCATCATGCAGGCTGCCTCCCTCGTCGCCGAGATCCTGGCCAAACATCGCCCCTGCACCCTGGAATACATGGATCGCACCGCGATCCTCATCGTCAAAGAAAAGCTGCCGTTTGCCCTGGCCAAGGGGACGGAAGCACTGTTGCTGCTCGAGGTGGATGGCGATGCGCCTTCCGTTGCCATGCAGGCAGCCGCTCTGCAGGAATTTCTGACGGCGAAAAAGGATCTGCTCTCGGTCATGCAGGCCGAAAAGGCCGATGAAATTGACGCCCTGTGGGCCGCCCGCCGCGCCGTCTCACCTGCCGCCTTTAATTTAAAACCGCACAAGATCAGTGAAGACGTGGTGGTACCCCGCAGCAGAATTCCGGACCTGGTTTTGTTTGTGGAAAATCTTGCAGCAGAAAACGGCCTCACCATTTTCACCTTCGGCCACGCAGGAGACGGCAACATCCACGTCAATATCATGCTGGACAAAAATGTGCCGCGGGAAGCCGCCGGAGCCGAAATCGCCACCAAGGCCCTGTTTGCGCAGGTCATCAAGCTGGGAGGCACCCTCTCCGGCGAGCACGGCGTCGGCATCACCAAGGCAGCGTACCTGTCTCTGGAACTTGACGCGGCAAGCCTTGATGTCATGCAGGGCATCAAAAAATTCTTCGACCCCAACAACATTCTCAATCCGGGAAAAATTTTTCCCACCAGATGATACACAAAAAACAATTGACAGATTAGCTGCTAATCGATTATAAATTTCTGTTTTTTACGGAATTTAATAAGCTAACCTTTTGCACCACCTTACACAACTTAACATAATTAAATTTTCGGAGTTACCATGATCGAGGTTGAGGTACGAGGAGATATCGAATACGCCATTCGTCAGCTGAAGAAAAAACTGCAGCTTGACGGTATCAAAAAAGAGCTGAAACGACGCGAGCATTACGAAAAACCCAGCGTGAGAAAACGGCGGAAACAAGCGGAAGCAAAAAGAAAACTCCGCAAGGTCATGTACCGCATCGAGCGGGAAGGGTAATTCCCGCATTCCTCGGATGACGAAAAAACGGGGAATCCTCCAACCTCCTTCACCCTCTGCGCCTCTTTATCAGAACAGGTCTTCTGGCAGCGTCGTTCCTGCGGAACTGCATCACTGCCAGGACCTGTTTCTTCATTATCTGGCGGCCGAAAAAAGGCTTTCAGACAATACGATCCGCTCCTACCAGGCCGATCTCGCATCATTTCTTTCATATCTTGCGGGCAGCAAGACTCCGCTGCCGCAAACCAGCCCTTCCCTCATAAGAGACTATTTCTCCGCCAGCAAGAAAAAAGGGATTGCAAACCGCAGCAATGCCAGGCGCCTTTCCTGCCTCAGAAGTTTTTTCCGCTTTCTGCTGGCTGAAAAAATCATCGAGCACGACCCGACCAGCATTCTGGAAATCCCCAAAAGCCGCCGCACCCTTCCCGAAGACCTATCTGTTGCCGAGGTGGACAAACTGCTGGCCGGACAGGGAGACCAAATGCCTCTCAGCATCCGCAACACGGCCATGCTTCATCTTTTGTATGCAACCGGCATGCGGGTTTCCGAACTGGTCAACCTGCCCTTCATGGCGATCAACCTGAACGCAGGCTTTGTCCGGGTGATCGGCAAGGGAAGCAAGGAAAGACTGATCCCCTTTGGCGAGGAGGCCAAGGAGAAGCTTCTTCTCTACCTGCAGAACAGCAGGGCAAAACTGCTGGGCGCCAAAAAAAGCCGCGCCCTTTTTATTACCGGCCGGGGCACCACGATGACCCGCCTCCGTTTCTGGCAGATTATCCAGGAAACCACATACAAATCCGGCATTAGCAAAAAAATCAGCCCCCACATGCTGCGCCATTCCTTTGCCACCCATCTGCTGGCACGCGGTGCAGACCTCAGATCGGTACAGCTCATGCTCGGCCATGCCGACATCTCCACTACCCAGATATACACCCATGTGGACAGCAGCCGGCTCAAGGCCATCCACCAGCAATTCCACCCACGCAGCAGCAGGAAAAAGTGACGGAAGTCACGCCAACATGCCTCTTTACTTTCCGGCTAACATCAAGCATTATGCCTGCATGGGAGCGTAACTGTCGATGGAAGTCATAACAACTCATTTAAACGCCGATTTCGACGGCATGGCCTCAATGGTGGCCGCCAAAAAACTCTACCCCGAGGCTGTCCTGGCCTTTTCCGGATCACAGGAAAAAAACCTGCGGAAATTTTTTATCCAGTCACTGATGATTTATGATTTCCAGCGGCTGAAAAATATTGATCTGGAAAAAGTAACCAAATTAATCGTAGTCGATACCAGACAGACATCACGCATCGGCAGCTTTGCCAAATGCCTGGAAAATCCCGGCATAGAAATCCACCTTTACGACCATCATCCCGACGCCCCCGGGGATATGAAAGGCGATGTGGAAGTGGTGAGACCCGTCGGCTCAACCGCTACCGTTTTCGTTGAAATCTTTCAGGAACAAGGCATCACCATCAGCAAAGAGGAAGCCACCCTGCTGGCCATGGCGGAACATGAAGACACCGGCTCCTTCACCTTCAGCACAACCACCCCTGCCGACCTGCGCGCCATGGCCTGGCTGCTCGGATGCGGGGCCGAGCTTAACACTGTTTCCCAATATATCATCCACGAGCTGACCAGTTCCGATATCTCCCTGCTGCATGAACTGATCAAATCAGCAACCACCTATACAATCCAGTCCATACCCATTACCGTCACCCGGATTGCCTGCCAAAAGTACGTTGATGAATTTTCCCTTATTGTCCGCCAGTTCATGAGCATGGAAAACCTCAATGTCATCTTTGCCCTGGCCAGCATGGGTGAACGGATTTATCTGATTGCCCGAAGCAGAATCCCCGAGGTCAATGTCGGCCAGATTGCCACGGAGTTCAATGGCGGCGGGCATGCCTCCGCTGCCGCGGCAACGATTAACGACATGACCCTGATTGAGGCCGAAGAAAAGCTCATACGCCTCCTGCACAAGCATGTTCGACCCGAGAGCAAGGCCTGGGAACTGATGTCCTCACCCATTATTTCCACAGGGCCGGAGTTGACGACCGCAGAGGCGAACGACATCCTGATCCGCTACGGCATAACCATGCTGCCGATCATAAAGGACAGCAAAATCCTGGGACTTTTTTCACGGCGGGATGCCAGTAAGGCTATTTTCCACAATCTGGGCCATCTGCCGGTCACGGAATTCATGACCACGGAATTCGCCACCCTGCCGCCATCCGCAACCCTGGGCGATATCCAGGAACTCATCATAGAGCACCGGCAACGCTTCATTCCCATTGTGGAAAAGGGATTGCTTGTCGGGGTCATCACCAGAACAGATTTGTTCAATCTGCTGGTCAATGACCCGACCTATCTCCCCAGCCTGAATACCACCCAGAGTCAGCCCTCGGCAGAGCGCAACAGAAATCTGACTAACCTGCTCAGCCAGTCACTCAACCGGGAAATGCTTATTCTCCTGCAAACCATCGGCGAAGTGGCCAAGGCGAACCATTTTACCGCCTATGCCGTGGGAGGCTTTGTCCGCGATCTGCTGCTGCACATTGAAAATTATGATCTTGATATCGTTATCGAAGGCGACGGCATCACCTTTGCCAAAAAGCTTGCCAAGGTATTAGACGGCTCCCTGCGCACCCATGTCAAATTCAATACCGCCATGGTGAAACTGTCCAATGGTTTTAAAATCGATATCGCCACGGCCCGTCTCGAATATTATGAATATCCGGCAGCCATGCCCACGGTTGAGTTAAGCTCCATCAAGCTGGATCTCTTCCGCCGCGATTTCACCATCAATGCCATGGCCATTCACCTGAATCCGGACAAATTCGGCATCCTGGTCGATTTTTTCAACTGCCAGAACGATCTCAAAGACAGACAGATCCGCATCATTCACAATTTAAGTTTTGTTGAAGATCCGACCCGGATTTTCCGGGCCATCCGCCTTGAGCAGCGCATGGGTTTTATTCTGGGCAAATTAACGGAAAAACAGTTGAAGAACGCGGTGAAAATGAACCTGTTTGATCAAAAACTCGGACGCCGCTATTTCCACGAAATCCAGCTGATTCTTTCCGAGCATAATCCTCTGCCGGCAATCCAGCGCATGGCCCAGTTCGATCTGCTGAAATTTCTGCACCATTCCTTAATCCTCGATCCGCGGCTGAGCCAAATACTGGAAGAGGCTCAGCGTGCGATTTCCTGGCACAAACTCCTCTATCTTGCCGAAAACTGCCAGCCGTGGATTGTTTACCTGCTGGCCCTGATGTCCCGTATCCAGACCAGGGCAATGCTCGTATTCTGCCGGAAATTCGAGGTCCCGGAAAGATACACCCAGATTTTGATCAGGGAAAAAATTGAGGCAAAACGGATCGTCCGCATCCTGGAACGACGCGCGCACCTGTGCCCCAGCGAAATATACTGGCTGCTCAAGGGATTAACCCATGAGGGGCTGCTTTTTGTCATGGCGCTTTGCCGGAACAAAATGGGCAAACAGGCTGTCTCGCTCTATGTAACGCAACTGCGGCACATGAAAACCCATCTGCGCGGTGAGGATCTGAAAAAACTTGGGTACCTGCCAGGACCGCAATACCAAACGATGCTGAATCATCTTCTGGAAAATAAACTGAACGGAGAACTTCACACCGGGGAGGACGAGTACAGATTTCTCGCCAGAGAGTACCCTTTGCCACCTGGGAGAAATGAGGATACAAAATGAACATCATGCAACAGATCATCATACTGGCGCCGCCCTTTCTCTTCGCGCTCACCATCCATGAGTACAGCCATGGACTGGTGGCTTACCGCCTGGGCGATCCTACTGCCAGCAATCTGGGGCGCTTGACCTTAAACCCGCTCAAACACCTGGACCCTTTAGGCGTGCTTGCCTTTATCATCATGAAAATAGGCTGGGCCAAGCCTGTACCGGTCAATCCGCGTTATTTCAAAAATCCCTTGAAAGATATGATCTGGGTCGCGCTGGCAGGGCCAGCGGCAAATCTGATGACTGCTATTGCCAGCAGCCTGGTGGCTGAACTTCTTAGTCTCATTGCGGCCTTTATCCCCAAGGTCATTCTCTTCCCGCTCTTTCAGATGGTGGGGGCGAGCATCTGGATCAATATCGTCTTGGCGGTTTTCAATCTGCTGCCTATTCCTCCGCTGGACGGGAGCAAAGTCCTGATGGGCATCCTGCCGCCCCGCCAGGCCGTTTTTTTTGCCCGGCTCGAGCCTTTCGGTTTCCTTATCCTGCTGGCCCTCTTTTACACCGGCTTCCTGCAGAAGGTACTCATGCCCATCATCGGACTTGCCGAGCGCATCATAACAGGTTGATCATTCGCATCGGGTTATCTGGCAAGCCCGTCATACAAAGCACAAAATTCATACACCAGTTTTCTTCTTGCAGCAACATCGAGCCGAAAGTATATGGGGCTCAACATTAATACCCTGATTGCCTGTCGCGGTGTCATAGCGGTCCTCCCTGCATTGCATGCATGAAACTTGTCAATATGATTTAGCAATTTCCAAGCCACCAACCACAAGCAAAGATAAACGTCAACAATTTCGGCGTACTAGCCAACCAGCCAACCGCTGACACGCCAAATTTTCCTTCCTTATTCGATTTCTTTCCGGCCAGCTCTTTTCAGAAAACTGGAAAAGCGGATCAATCTATCCAGCTTCCCGGAAAACCCTGGGCAAAGGGTAATAAAGCGTTGGCTTTTTTTTTGCATCATTTATAATGTGAGATATGGTGACCATATGAGCGAACCGACAGCGCAAACAAAAACAGAAAAGAGCAGAGAGCTGGCCCGGATCCAGACCTACAAGCTCTATTACGAAAGCAAAATAGCCTGCCTGAACAACAAGCGGCTGTCTCCTGCGCTGCACCTCCTTGCCTGCAAAGACGCCCCGGTCGAACGGGGCGAGCTTGATTCCAGTTGGCAACTTGGCCGCTACATCAGAAAATGCCTGAGATATTACAAAAAAAAGTTAAATGAATTAGAAAAAGAACTTAAGAAAATTAAATGAAAGAAGGCAAAGTAAAAACACTCTTTGCCTGTGACAGCTGCGGCTCGACTTTTCACAAATGGGCCGGTCAATGCCCTGAATGCCGGGAATGGAACACCATCAAGGAGCAGATACAGGCGGCCCCGGCCTCCCCCCCCTACCTTGGATACAGCGGAGAACTCGCTCCCGTACAACCGATTTCCCAGGTCACTCTCAGCAACACCCCAAGAATCAGCACCGGCATGTCCGAATTTGACCGGGTGCTTGGCGGCGGCTTGGTCAGGGGATCAGTGGTTCTGGTGGGCGGTGATCCCGGCGTAGGCAAAAGCACCTGTCTTTTGCAGGTCTGCTGCCGGCTCAGCGAAGAAATGAAGGTGCTGTATGTCACCGGCGAAGAATCTCCCCAGCAGATTGCCATGCGGGCCAAACGACTCCGACTGCCCAGCCAGCACCTCTTGCTCATGGCGGAAACAGCGGTGGAAAACATCTGCGCCACCGCCTATCAGCAACAACCCCAGGTCATGGTTATTGATTCGATCCAGACCATGCATACCACCACCACCTCCTCCACTCCGGGCAGCGTGTCGCAGGTCCGCGAGTCCGCCGCCCAGCTTACCCACTTTGCCAAACACAACGATCTGGCCATTTTTCTTGTCGGCCACGTTACCAAATCAGGAGACCTTGCCGGACCCAGGGTGCTGGAGCACATCATCGACGTGGTCTGTTATTTTGAGGGCAACAGCGACAGCAGATACCGCGTCATGCGGGCCGTCAAGAACAGATATGGGGCGGTAAACGAACTGGGCGTCTTTGCCATGACGGAAAATGGCCTGAAAGAAATCAGCAACCCCTCGGCTATCTTTCTGAGTCGCCTTGCCGAACCCATGCCGGGCAGCGCTGTCATGGTTATCTGGGAGGGAAGCCGTCCCTTGCTGGTTGAGGTCCAGGCCCTGGTCGATGAGAGCCATGCGGAAAATCCTCGCCGGATCACCGTAGGCATCGAGCAGAACCGCCTCGTCATGCTTCTGGCCGTTCTCCATCGCCACGGCGGCATCATCACCCATAATCAGGATGTCTTCATTAATGTGGTGGGAGGGGTGAAGATCAATGAAACAGGCGCGGACCTGGCCATACTCCTGTCAATCACCTCAAGTCTGCAGGATAAACCGCTGCCAACCGATCTGATAATATTTGGCGAAATCGGTCTTGCCGGAGAAATAAGGCCGGTGCCCAACGGCCAGGAGCGGCTCAAAGAAGCAGCCAAACACGGTTTTCGCCGGGCAATAATACCCAAGGCCAACGCCCCGCAGGAAAAATTCCCCGGGCTTACCGTCTTTCCCGTGGAGAAACTACACGATGCCCTGGCGGCAATCTCCGGTTTGTAAACATCCCCTGCCTTTTTCCCGCAACCTCCGGTAACTGATAAAAAAACCGGCAAAGAACACAGGAATGAAAAATTCCCGCCATTGATCAGGAAAGGAACTTCTAACATTGACATGAAAATTTTGAAATGGTAAATAGCGGGTCTAATAAAGGGGAGGAATGGCCGAGTGGTTGAAGGCGGCGGTCTTGAAAACCGTTGAACGAAAGTTCCGTGGGTTCGAATCCTACTTCCTCCGCCATTTTTTTATTGCTGTTGCTGATTACGGAGAGATGACCGAGAGGCCGATGGTGCTCGCCTGCTAAGCGAGTGTAGGGTCAAAAGCTCTACCGAGGGTTCGAATCCCTCTCTCTCCGCCACATAGACATCCAAAAAGATCCAGATCAGTCCAGAAACCCGCCACCCTAAAAGGAAAGCGGGTTTTTTCTTTCCAGTATACTCCAAAGAAATCCATTGTCATCTACCCGCTTAACGGGTAGGATAACGGGTAGAGAATGACCAATCGTTTCGTTCTACCCGTTTAATGTCCTGAGCATGTTCGAAATACAGGGGGAGAAGTAAAAATTTTTAACCAGGAAGGTTCTCCAGATAAAAGGCGCTACCCGTTATAATGCGCCTGCTATCGATTTTTTTCAGAGACAAAATCTCGCCTGATTAAAAGTTCTCCCTCCGCCCTGCACGGTTTCTGGCTGTTAACGGGTAGGGCTGTTGCCCGTTCACTTTTTACCCGTTAAGAGGTGCCAATATGCCGAAACAGGGGACAAAGCTTCTTTCAGACACAACAATCAAGGCGGCGAAACCCAAAGAAAAAACCTACATGCTACGTGACGGTGGAGGTTTATGGTTGGTGGTGGAGCCGTCAGGCCGGAGGTGGTGGAAACTGCGGGTTGTATTCAACAAGAAAGAAAATTCCTTTTCTATTGGCGACTACCTGGCAACGTCTCTGGCACGTGCAAGAGAAGAACAAGAGACAATCAAAAGACAGATAGCCGCAGGTATCGACCCTGGCCTTTCCCGAAAACTGAGAAACCAAGACCAGAGCGACAATACCTTCAAAGCAATTGCAATGGAGTGGCTTGCCAAACAAAAAACAGCATGGGAAGAACGGCATGCGCAGACCATCGAGGGCAGGTTGCAGAATCACATCTTCCCACATATTGGCGCTGCGTCCATGCAGGAAATCAATGCCCCCTCACTGCTTTCCATGTTGCGCCAGATTGAGGCACGTGGCAATTTTGAGACAGTCCGAAGGGTAAACCAGATATGCGGACAGGTGTTCAGGTACGCCATAGCAACAGGCAGGGCTGATCGCAACCCGGCTGCCGATCTACGCGGCGCCCTGACACCACCCAAGTCTAGGCATATGGCAAGCCTGACAAACCCTAATGATATTGCCGGGCTGCTGCGCGCTATTGATACCTACAGAGGCTCCTTTGTCACGCTATGCGCCTTAAAGCTTGCCCCTCTTCTCTTTGTCCGGCCAGGTGAGTTACGCCACGCTGAGTGGTCAGAAATCGACCTTGACCGGGCCGAATGGCGGATTCCTGCGGAAAAAATGAAAATGAAGAACCCGCACATTGTCCCGTTGTCAAGCCAGGCGGTGGACTTATTTCTTGAGCTCAAACCCATTACCGGCCAAGACAGATATATTTTCCCCAGCGAAAGAAGCAAGGCCCGGCCCATGAGCAACAACACGGTAAATGCGGCGCTGCGGCGGATGGGCTTTACCAAGGATGAAATGACCGGGCACGGCTTCAGGAGCATAGCCTCTACCCTGCTCAATGAGCAAGGTTGGAACCGTGACGCCATCGAAAGACAACTTGCTCATGCTGAAAGAAACAAGGTTAGGGCGGCTTATAATTTCGCTGAGTTTCTTCCTGAAAGACGAAAAATGATGCAGGGCTGGGCGGATTACTTGGGCACGCTCAAGGCGGGTCACATGATGCTCTAATTGCCTAGAGCCTCGCAAGGGTAGGCAGTACATAGTCTCCCTGTTGATTCAGGGAGGCCAGTGGAACCGAAATTTGCGAGCCGTGATACTTATTTGGCTTGGTTGTATAGAAGGTTAAAAATTACCGATGAATGGGCACTTTAACAACGAATCATTCAATGTCGTCGGGATGTATTACGCCGGGATACGGAGTAAAAAAAGCCTGTCGGATAATCTATCCTCTGGAGACCCTCTAACATTATCAAGAGAGCCAACGAATAGGTATGACCGTAATGCAATAATGGTCTATTCTGAGATGATGGATCGTATCGGCTATATGCCGAGAGGAATAGCAGCAAGATTAGCCCCTATTTTAGACAGGGATTGCGAATACGAATGCCATGTCACTGGTATTGCCGGAAAGAAAAACTCCCCGCAGATTATAGCAATGATATCAACGCAGGCGAAACAGCGCCCGCCCACTGGCACTATTAGAGCAAAGGGTGGATCTGGATGCGGGATAAAAGAAAAGCAAACTCCCGCTACGCTTACCGGCAAAACATTCAGAAGACATTCAGACATAGCAGCATGGTTCGATAAGCACGATGGTCATTGTGGTCTTTATCTCATCTGGAACATCAACAATAAAGGTTATGTCGGGCAATCTAGAAATATTGGGAGAAGATGGAAAGAGCATTACAGGGAATTAACATCCAGAACCCATGAGAACGCGCGCCTGCAAGACGAATGGACACAAGCAGGAGAGCGATATTTTAGATTTGATATTTTAGAAGAAACTTCACAAGAAAAATTGGACGACAGAGAACAATTTTATATTGATACACTTGGCACTTATCGCTTTGGATACAATACAACGCAAGACGGGCGAGGAAAAGTAGTAGATACATGCAAAAAACACCATCCGGCACAGGGCATCCACCACGCTGCCATGTCGTTTGATACTGACAATATTCAGGACGACCATGAGATAGCTATAGCTGAACAAGCCTTCCAGCCCGGAAATGTCGGTGTGGCCCGGTATGACGACACCGGCGAGGTGAATTATCCTAAATCGCCAACAAGCGTCTCAAGCGCAAGAGAAAAGAATTTTATTGAAAAGCTATCCGCTGGGGATTTTGGTTTAACAAAGACATACTGGCTGTATGGCGTATTGATAGAAACAATTGCGACCCTGATCGTCAGCGTGATCACTTCTTCATTGGCTGCTTCCCCATCGCTGAGCGGTGCGTTTTGGTTCCCTTCTATAGTTTTTGTTGCTTATGATTTTTCTGTCAAGATTGGCACCTGGAAGGCCGCGGACAAATATCATGGGCCAAAACTATGGGCGGTCTTGGCGAAATCTTCTGTCATTATAGGAGCAATCGTTCTGGCGATTACGCTGCCCGTTATCGGGCTCCTTAAGCAATCATAGACATTGTACGTGAACAAAAATGTCGAAAATATATCATGCCTATTCCTGCTATTCACCATATCCACCCACCCGTTGCAGCCGAAAAGAACTCGGATAAATACTATCAAGAAAAATGGTGCTCAAAAAAACGCATGACCAGCAGGGAAATTATCACTACCTCGCTCGACGTGGCTGAGAAATTCGGCAAGAGACATAATACTGTATTGAGGGCTATCAAAAATTTAGATTGTTCTGATGCTTTCCGCCTCCGCAATTTTGCGGGCGGGCTCTACCGTGATTACGCAAGGACAAATGGGGGGCTCCTACATTGATTTCCTTTAATTCGGATACGACCTTACGTTGGGCATGTCGGACTGGTGACTACATCTTATGGGCGCGGTTCCAGGGTGTATTCTCTCCCCCTGGCGACGAATATAAAATTGCCGACATATGGGAGCTTGTTGACGGCAACTTTGTCACCATCACGAACCGTCTCTCCGATCTCCCGGATTGGTTTGACCTTCATCCTCTTGAGGTGTCCGGGCCTTTCGTGTTGTCGATGCAAAAGCGTCTTAACGATGGATACAATCCGCAAGAACCGATTGATGGACCAAACCTCTGGCGATTATTTGCGGGGGATCGGCTCGTATGGGTTGGGCCAGACCGCAAAGGAGTTGATTCGGAAAACGGCGTTTTGGGGCTGGTAGATTTCAGGGAAAACGCTCTCGTTTACGGGGAACCCTTCGATATTTCCGATGGTTTTCCGAGCTTCGGCGGGTTTGATCAAGGGAAGCCCTCACCCGGTGGCGTCAGGCTTTGCCGCGATGCTTGGAAGGCTCTCAGCCGGTTGGGACTTCCGCGCACTGCCGCCGCAGATAATAAATGGCGTATCGGGTAAGGCGGGTCTTTCTCCCGCCGCCCCCTATGATCGCTCCTCTTTCCCCGTGATGATTCGCTTATTAATTATAACCACCTGCGCATGTTCCGGTAATGGCCCAAGCGCCTCTATCTTTGCGTCAACCTCCCCTTTTGACCAACCCGAGACGCAAAAAAATTTAGGTGAATCGCTTTTCTCTTCCAGCTTGGACAATCTTTGTTCAATACTCATTTTTGTTTTTCCTCCAGTTTTTTCAGCCTTGTTTCCAGCTCACCAATTTCCACCGCCTTTACGTGCCCCGCCACGATCTTCATCAACCCTTCCGCCTCATCAGGCGTGAGCTCCCCCGAGCTCGCCGCTGTCAGGATAGCCTGCGTGAGCTTGGGTAGATCATCTAAGCTTTTCATCACCGGCAGAGTTATTTGCTGAATCGGTGATGACTTCCGAACAGGAATAAGGCGCTCCAGGCATGTCCTCAACATCTGTGTATCGCCATCAAGGGCCATCGCCATCGCCTTCTTCACGATAACCTCCACCTTACCGTCAATGAGCTCCTGCCCGATCACCGTTGCCCTGTTACGAGATCCTTGCTTGCGCCCAGCGGGATTACCAGAGACACCCTTGATGAATCTGCCGCCCTTGTCTCTCTTCTCCTGCATCATCCCTGTTTTGTCACGCTGCATATTTTTTTCTTTCATTAAAATTTTTCTCCCTCAGTGAAACATTTGGCCATCATCGGATCCAGGTATGTTGTCTGTTTTCGTTTGCAAGTCATTAAACCAGATGGAATCATCCGCCATTCTTCGCGCCAGGGTGATGACCCAGGTAGTGCCATCACACATCCCGGCACCGTTACACCGGCGATGTCCTGCAACTCCAAGGACAGGCAATTTTGGCATGGTTTCGGCACTGCAAGTGTTTGATGGTTGACACCACTGGCCAGATACCGGATAAGCTCGCCTTTGTTTTCCCTCAGGAAGGGGCACCAACGATTTACTCCAGGCTGTTCCCCAGTCGCCTTAATGGTTCCTGTTGATGACAAAGTAACCTTCACCCCATCACCCAAGGCCGCCTGAATGATTTCCGCAGGGGTCATATTTCCACCTCAACAATTTCACTCGCCGGGCGATGTGGGCTAGCCGTTACAACGTTACAAGCCAATGGTGGCGCTTGTTTCGAGATATTTTCATCCGTAACGTAAGCGTAACGTAACGGATTATCCGTAACAGGCAAAACCTCGTGGTTATTGGCTTGTAACGGTGTTACGCATACAGAGGGGGTAGAGGGGATATAGCGTAAAAATGCCTCATCGAACTGGTTCTTTTCGTAACCCTTGGCAACGTCAACAGAGTTAAAGCGAATGGTCTTACTCATTACGCCATACCCTTTCATTTTATTGGCAATCTGCCTCGGCTTTATCGGCAACCCTCGGTTGTAAGTCGCCCAAGGTTTTTCATCGTCGGCGCACAATGTCTTGATGAGATCCGCCGTGCTGATCCGCCCAACGGCCTTCTTGTCAAAAATTTCCTTGATGTCCGCCAGCAGTTCTGTTCCGATTGTTTGTGTTGCACTCTCGCTGCCTGACAGCTTCAGGGCCGCCGTCGTCCCGGTCTGCAGCCAATCTCCACCGGCAACCTGAGCAATAGCAAGCAACGGCTCCCAATTATCTTGTGCACGATCATTTAGGCTTGGTGGTAGCGGAGGCCGGGCCTGCCGAACTTGATCGCTATAATCCTCGGCGAATCGCGCCAGCTTCGCCCGCAAGTCATCAAACAAGCCTGGCTCAGCGTGGCGAATCCGGTCTACCTGCTCATGGGGCATCTTGCGCCGCAGTTCCAGTATGACCGCGCGGTCCATGAGGGTGTCGGCAACGTGACCAATACCAGATAACGCTTTGGCTCCCCAGGTGTTGAACTTGGTTGGGGTATAGGACTCGCCCACGGTACGAATGACATAGGCTGAATCACGAGTATGACCTGAATTGATAAGGCCGCGCAGTTCCTCGTTGTCCTTCATGAAGGCATCGGCTTCGTCAATGAGTAGCGTCGGCCCCCATGCGTCAATTGTTCGAAACAATGCTGCCGGCGAGATACTGCTTGCCTGAATCGCCCGTGCCACTAATCGCCCCAACAGAGTCAGCAGTAGCGTTTTCCCACAACGCTTTTCCGGCGCCGTGATGATTGCCAGGGGGGCAATCTGTACGGCATCAATTACATGGGTCATGGCTACCCATAATGCCACTGCGTGAGAAATCTCTCTGTCGCAGACTATGAAACGCCTGATCTCCGTCGCAATGTCGGTCAGAAGCCGGGCTGGGTCTATGGGCTCTGGCCACGGGTCGACCTCGATGAAAGGGAGGTCGTTGTCCTTGTCACCTTTGCGGGCCTCCTTTACTACCCGGTCAAGTGTCGCAGGCCTTATGCCCAAGATCTTGGCCTCATCCTTCCGCACGAGGTCGTATTGTATCGGTGACAGCGCCGCCAACCGCGCCACGGTCTTGTTGCTTGATTCGCCGGACTGCTCAGCTTTGTGTTCCTGCTTAACGGTGACAACATCAGGGGCGAGAGACTGGTGGTCTCGATTGGCCAGGTTGCGCGCCGCTGCCGCGAAGTCACCGCCGTGTTCGTAAGCCGTAAACAGGGCAAACGCCGAATATGATTTTTGAGAATCAAGGGGGAAGGCGTTGCTTGACCAGACGTAAAAATTTCCTGTGCTGTCGAGCAAAACCCCGCTGGTTCCTTCCTCCTTGCCGGGGCGAGTCCAGCCCATGCCCAGGGTTTCTTTCTTGGATGCCTTCCAGCCATAGCGTGTCAGCAGGGCTGCGACGGTATTCTCAGTGTTGAACCTGCCGCCGGGTAACTCTTGGCCTGCATGGGGTACCTTCTTGGCTGGTGGCAGTGTGGTTTTGTCCAACTGCTCCTTTCTCTGCCGTTGGTCAAACGTTCGCGCCAGGGAGTGTATCAATTCCACCTGTGCGGGAAAAATAGCTGGGACGGCAAGGAGGCTATGTTCAATAACCTCATATCCAGGTGTTGGCGAGGTCAGGAAATACCCACCCTCGCCCCTGGTTTCGATCCGGACATCTTCTTTGGGTTTCCCATTTTCATCCATCCCCGGCATCATGGCGAGTTTCAGATTTCCGGCCACTGGCTCAGTGCAACGATAAATTCAGACCACCTGATTTCGGAAGAATTTATCATGACACCAATTCGTAGACCAGGCGCATGGATGTGCCAGGAAACCGGGTCATGGTGGCATTCAATTCCTCGCATAAATGGCGCAGTACCTCG
>JALNXE010000067.1 GCA_023230525.1 Desulfobulbaceae bacterium | reverse complement strand
GCTCTTGCCGGTGCCGGGCTCCCCCCGCACCAGGAGCGGCCGCCCGGCAGCCATGGCCGCGTTAACGGCATGCATGCTTCGCTCGTCAAAGACATGCACCGACTCCGGCCAGGTGCCGGTCCGGGGCAAAGGGACAGGGACATCGATAACAGCATCCAGTAATTTCATTGATATTCCTTGATTAATTGCAGAAATTCATAGACCAGCGCGAAGAGATCGACCTCGGACAGCAGCAGCACCCCCTCGCCGTCGCCGGTGCCGAAGCTGACAAGCCACAGCCCTGTTAATTCGTGCCTCAACAGTTGGTATACCGCATGATTTTTAACAGGGTTGTTTTCTTCCGTGACCGGGATGGAAAGGTAATGATTTTCGCCGCGGCTTCCTTTTCTCTTCAGGATGGCGTTTAATTCTTTCGTATGCTGCTCGGTGAATGGGTGCGGCGGAGTAACATTATGAATTCTCTTGTAAATGCGTTTTTTAATCTCCAAGGCGCAACTGCCGATGTCCCAGCCAGCCTCCACCGCACTGCCGCTGATGCGATACTGACCGATGACCTCCGTGCCAGCGGGGTCAAAGGTGAATCGGGCCGGCTCCCTGGCCCCGACCCTGGCAACCAAAGTTTCCAATCCCGCCCCGGTGCTGCAGGGGACTTTAAAACACCCGCCGGCACTGCCGTTGATTAAAGATAAACCGTGTTGCCGCACCCAATCATGATCCACTGCCAGCAACACCAGCCAGCCCAGAATATTAAGTGCCCCCTGCCACATCCCCTGCAGGGCATCTTCCCGCACACCATCGTCTGCCAGCTTCGCCAGACATTCTTTGGTGGCCGCATGAAGCAGATCAACAGACTCCACCAGGTCCCCTTGACACAACCAGGCGGCGGCCTCCGCATCCTTTCCCGGGCCGGCGGCACCCGATACTTTTTCTTTCAGTATCGCCGCCAGGGCGGTTAATGGTTTGCGCCGTAATTCCGCTTGAATCTTGCCGCGTATCCTGCCGACAAACTCATCCGGAGTAATCACTGCAGCGGGTCCCTTTGCCAGGGGGCGGTCCGGCAGGCAGCCGGACTTCATGAGAAAATCCCTGAAACTGTTCAGCCGGACCAGATAGGTTTTATTGCTGTCATGATGCCTGGCCCTGATCAGGCCGACCACCCGGCCATTGGCAAGGACCGGCCCGCCGCTCATGCCTCTGGCAATTGATGTGTGCGCCACAGTCAGATCACAGTTGCCGTCATAAGAGCTGATGGTGGCCTCAATTTTTTCCAGATCGGAATATTCGGTGCCAAAACCTGCCAACATCACTTTTGCGCCCACTCCAGTTCCAGTATCCGCATCTTGCTCAGGAGCTAAAGGCAGAAAAATTGGTCTGTCTTCTTTTTTCGTCAGATATAAAATCGCCACATCGATATCAGGATTGTCATGACAAAGGGCATCCCTCAAATTTCTGATGCCGCTCCAGGCCTGGCCCTGCAAGTAAATCTCCGCCACTGGCCTGCTTTCAATGACATGGCAGGCGGTCAGCAGACAGTCAGGGCTGACCAGAAAGGCGGTGCCCAGATATGTTCCGCCCGCATTCGGCTTACCAAACCAAACCCGTGCAACCGCCCTGTCATCCATAGACTCCCCCCTACTTCTTCCAGGTTGCCTTTATTTTGATGGCCACACTGGCTTCCCCGCTGACAATGACCGGGATGGGATTCGCCTTTCCCTTAAAGCCGATGTTCAGCTCCATGCCCCATTCATCAGGTTGCGCCTTGAGAAACGCCTCATGCACCGCCTCGGCCAACGGCTTGAGGGTGTCATGCAAAAGCTGGAGAGTATCCCTGACCATCTCCCGTGCCCCAACCTCTTCCGCCCCTGCCGGCAGCTTGCGGCCGGTTGCCGCCAGTGCCGGGACATGCGGGATTGCCACATCCTCCGTCTCGACAAAAAGAACGCCGCCCCCTGCCAGTTTAATTTCCGCAATCTCGCTCATCAGTCAACTCCCCCATTGTGCAAAGTGGCCATAACGGCCAACTCCTTCTTATAACTACTCCTTTACCGGCCCTTTTTAAACAGGGCGTCCAGTTTCTTCTTCACCTCGTCGGCTGCAGGCGAGGCGGCGGCCTGATTCTCCGCCGGCCGGAAATACTCGCAGAAGTTGGCCCGTTCCTTGTCGACCACCAGCTCGGCGCTTGATTCCCGGCAGTCATTTTCCGCGCCGGTATCGTAATACAGGCAGTTTTGGCAGATGTGCAGATCAGCACGGCAATGGGGGCATTCATCACGAAAGAAAATCTTGCCGGTGGTACTTGCGATTTTGTTACAGGTTGCGCAGCGCATCAATATGATCACACCCCTCCTCCTGGCGTTCAGCAGATTGTTCAGCCGGCCTTGCCGAAGTCAGCCTTTCAGTCTGTCCCGGTACACACCCGGTGACGAGCCGGGGATCTCCACGGCATTGACTGTTCTGGCATAAAAATCCGCATCCTCCGCGTCGCCGATCACGCCGTAAGCATAGCCGGCGGCCATCATGCCGTGCAGGCAGCGCAGCAGCAGGGCCGTGCCGATGCCTTGGTGCCGGAAATTTTCCGCAACCCCCAGCGGCCCGAAAAAATTTTTCATGGTGCTGTCATGGCAGGCAAAGCCGGCAATGTTGCCGGCAGCGGTGGCGATGAAACAGGAGATGAGTGCATTGGCAAAGGCCACATCGCATTCCCCGGCCCAGCCCGTGCCGAAGTGAGCCCGCACCCAGTCAACCACCTGGAATTTTTCATAGGCCATGGCCCGGCGGATGATGATGCCGCTCTCGGCCAGCCCCGCCAGCCGCGGCCGCTCATCCGGCAGCTCATAGAGTTTGACCAGCAGATCAGCCATCACTTCAGCTCCATGGTCCGGCGAGCCGGGTGGGCGGCTCGGCTATGGACTGGAAACGGGCCAGCCGCACCCGGTCCTGGTTGACAAAGGAAAGCAGGGGCATGAACCCCCTCTCCATGATCAGCTCCGCGGCCCGCTGGGTCAACACCACCTCGGCGCAGGGTTTGGTCCGCGACTCGCCGTCTTGTTGATAGACATGGAGCGGCAGACGAGCGATCTCGTCCACCTCGCCCGGCCTCATCCGCCAGCCCTGGTTGCTGAAGGCCTGGCCCAGGAGCAGGGCGCAGGCGAGAACGGGATTGCCCCACAGATACCTTTCGTGGCCGCCCTCCTCTTCGCCCAGTTCCTCAAAAGGCATGGAATCAAGCGTCTCGGTGTCCGCCCCAAAAGGCAGCCGCAGCAGAAAGCGGGGCAGCACCAGCCCCAGGTATTGCGACTCGGGCAGGCGGCGCAGCAGCTGCCAGGCCTCCTCAGCCTCGGCTTCCGCCTCGGGCTGCCAGTCATCGGGATCAGGGGTCTGGTGCAGGGACCGGCCGCAGAGCATGCGGTCGTTTGCCGCGGCGATAAACGGCGCCCCGGCCGCCCCGGCAACCTGGGCCAGGCGGGCCAGCAGGCCGATATCCGCCAGGGTCTTTTCCATACTGTAGCATCCCGCCACCATTGCCCACGGCTCCCCGCCAGGGGTCTGCACCGCCTCCTCCACCAGCAGGCGGAAGATGGCGCTTTTGCGCAGATCACTGTCGCGCGCGAGATCGGCGGCAAGCTCCTCCTTGCTCATATCAAGCAGGTACACGCCGAGCTTGTCAGCGGTTTCAAGC
Source organism: Desulfobulbaceae bacterium (assembly GCA_023230525.1). Lineage (GTDB taxonomy): Bacteria > Desulfobacterota > Desulfobulbia > Desulfobulbales > SURF-16 > SURF-16. The sequence goes on along the minus strand of JALNXE010000067.1, from coordinate 19,939 downwards.
CTGGCGACCAGAAAATCCAGACCCCGCCAGGCCGCCTCCATTGCCTGAAAATGCGGATGACCGATTATCAGGCGCAGCAGCTCGCCAGCAGCCCGGTCCACCGCGTCACGCATCTCCTGCTGGCGGGGATGGGCCTTGGCCACCAGATGGGGTCTGACCAGCTCCCGCACCAGGCTGTCCAGCTGGGAACCGGAACGGGGCGATGTTTGCCGGGATGAGGAATGGGTGGTCTGGTCAATGATCTGGTCCAGCAGCCCGGCGCCCTCCGGTGCTGCTGGCAGCGGCGGCAGCTGTGTCATCTCTGTTGCGGGCGGCTGCTCCCGCAGTTCATCGCTCAGCATGGCCAGCGCGGCCGGGTCATCCAGGGCTTCCCGCATGTCCCGCAGCTCCGCAAAAATTTCCAGGCGCTGATAGATGCGGTCCGGATGGAAATCATCCATTTCCGCAAAACCGATGGTGACCGGCCCCTGTTTTTTGCCGGCCAGGGGCAGGGCGATCTCCACCTGCAGGCGCTCCAGCACGGCATCGAGGTTGTCCCGGTCAATTGCCACGGGCCGCAGTCTGGCGGGGTTCCCCTCCCCCCGGCTGGTCCTGCCGCTGAAATCACCCACGAGCAGGATGCGAAATGGCGTTTCCGGCTGGGGTTTTACCGCACGCTTTTCCAGATCGCCGGCAATGGCAAAATCATACTCACTGATGGTGATGGGATCAGGCATCTTCAGCCCCCTTTTATACGTTAGTGCTTCACAAAAAATAGATTTTATATTAGGTAAAGTAAACAATCGTATATTCTCATTAAAATAGCGTATTTACTCCCGTCTGTCATGTCAAGAGATAGAAAAAATCCAAACCAGTGGGTGCGCGCCTCACCCTTGCTGCGGCTCGGCGTAGAGCGAGCCTTGCTCGCGACAACCAGTAGTCCCGCAATGCCGAAGGTCGGGGGCATGGCCCCCTCCTACGCCACAATGACTTGCAAAACTTCTCCCAGGGAGGATAATTATGAACCAGGCCCACAACAGCGCCCCCTTATTCGCCTTTACCGACCCGGATGATTACCGCCGCCTGCGCGATCTGCTGGCCGCGGCCGGCTTTCTTGATGAGAGCGTTCTCGATGCCATCGGCGTCAGCGATCTCCCCTCCCTGGAAAACGATCATCCCCTGCTGCTTGACCGGACCGCCGGCGGCTCGGTTCTGCATACCCTGATCCGCCTCTTTCTCATGGAAATGCCGGTGGAGGCCGATATCTTTGCCAGGGCCATCCACCCCATGGCAACCGACTCCTGGCAACAGGCCGGGCTGGTGCGCCGCCACGGCAGCCGGGTGACTGCCGCGCTGAAGTTATTGCCCTTCCGCAACCTGATCCTGGCCTTTGATCTGCCCGCCATGCTGCAGACCCCGCAGCGCAGCCGGTATGTCATGGGCATCGGCGGCAGCACCATCACCTTAAGCCAGCTCACCGTCCGCAGGCCCTGCCGCCAGACCCTTGATCTGGGCTGCGGCTGCGGGGTGCATGCCTTTCTCGCCGCTCCGCACAGCAGCCGGGTGGCGGCGGTGGACCTCAATCCCCGGGCCGTGCGGCTCGCCGCCTTCAATGCCAGACTGAACAGTATCAGCAATGTCGATTGTCTGGAGGGGGACTTTTTCGGGCCGGTGGGGGAGAGGAAATTTGATCTCATCATCAGCAACCCGCCTTTTGTCATCTCCCCGGAAACGCGCTTCATCTACCGCGACGCGGGCATGGAGGCCGACTCGGTCAGCCGCCGGATCGCCCGGGAAGCGCCCGGCTTTCTGGAGGAGGGCGGCTTCTGCCAGATCCTCTGCAACTGGGCCCAAAAAGGCGGCAGCGACTGGCAGCAGCAGCTGGCCCAGTGGTTTGCCGGCACCGGCTGTGATGTCTGGGTGATGCGTTCGGAATCACTGACCCCTGCCGCTTACGCCTCCAAATGGATCCGCCATACCGAGTTCGGCGACCAGGAGACGGAGTTTTCCCAACGCTTTCATCACTGGCTGGAATACTATGAACGGCTGGGCATCGCCTCATTCGGCGCGGGGCTGATCACCATGCGCCGGCGGGCAAGCGGCGCCAACTGGTTCCGGGCCGATGCAAGCCCGGACAGGATGCTTGGCCCCTGCGGCGAGTATATTGCCAGGGGTTTTGCACTGCAGGATTTTCTGGAAACGGTGAATGAGGACCGGGCGCTGCTCGCCTGCCGGCTGAAGTTTTCACCCGATCTGCGGCTGGAGCAGCAGTTTACCCCCTCGGAGCAGGGCTGGCAGGTGACGGGGTCATCCATCCAGCTGGCCAGGGGGCTGGCCTTCCGGGGCAATTCCGACACCTTCATGGCCAACCTGATGATCCACTGCGACGGCAGGAAAACCCTGCAGGAGCTGCTGCCGGACATGGCGGCGGCGCTTCAGGCCGAGCCGGCCCAGCTCGCCCCGCTGGTCTGCCGGCTCATCCGCAAACTTGTCGGCCAGGGCTTTCTGTTACCTACAGGGCAAGGCAATGGGAGTTGAAAAAGACAAGTTCTTCACCGTCTCGACTGGATGAACTACCGGATCAGCCCAGGCAGAAACAAAAGTCCGAGGCCGACCGCCAGGAAAATGACGGCCAGGCGCAGCCGGGTTTTGGCTGAGATGGTCATCCTGCCCTGCTCCCGGCGATAGTCCCGCCAGGCCAGGCCGAGAAAAACCACCCCCAGACCGGCAAAGGCGACTCCAACCAGCAGGGTGATCCGCATGGCTGTCCGCTATTTCACGCCCAGCAGTTTCTGCTGCCGAAAACCGGGGGCCCGCACCGCAAACAGGGGTTGCCCCGGCTGCAGCAGGGCAAGCTCGATGGCGGCAGCGGCCCGCTGCCGCTGCAAGCCGGTGCGCAGGACCTGCTGCAGGTGTTCCCGGCTGAGCGGTTTCCCCACCAGATACCTGACGCCATTGGTGAAGTGTCCCTGATATGCTTCCCACCAGCGGGCAACGGGTTCCGGCGCGGGCCAGGGCAGATCCTCGTCCGGGTCCATGGCCACCTCCTCATCCTCCGGCTCTTCCGTGGGACCGGCGCTAAAGCCCTCCGGCCACTTACCTTCAAGATTCGCAGAGGCCAGATCAACGCCGGTGATCAGGGAGAAGGCCTCGCCCGCCGGCCGGGCCAGCTCAGGGACCGCCATGAGCTGCACCAGCCAGGGGATGGCAGCGGGATCACCTAAGACTCCTGCGCAGGTCACGGCCAGCCGCTGTTGCTGCTTTTCAGCGGCCAGACTCTTCAGCCACTCCTGGGCCTCGGCAGGAGGCAGGCCGCGCACCGCCATGGCGCAGGCCTGCTCGCTTTGTTCGCTGTCGCTTTCGGCAATAGCCTGCAGCACCGGCACGGCCCCTTCCCCGCCCAACAGTAGGGTTGACCAGGCGGCCTGAAAACGCAGGTCAGGATGGTCCGCCGTCAGATTACCCGTGATATGGAAGAGCAGATCAACTCTACCCAACTCGCCCGCTGCCCGCAGGGCGCGGCACCTGAGCAACAAATCGTCACTCACCAGACAGGCGGCCAGCGGGGTTCCAGGATCCTGGCGGTGAGCAGCCGCCGCGGCAAGGCCCAGCCGGCTGGCCGCAGGCGCCCCCACCTCCAGCAGTCCCTGCACATATTTTTCTGCCTGCCCCCACTCCAGCCAGCCCAGGGCGGAAATGATACCGCGGCCAAGTTCATCTTTCCCGGCAGCCGCCGCAAAAACCTGTTCTATCCGCTCCTCACTGCCGCTCGCAAAGGCCAGCACCGCAGCGGTAAAGACCTCCCCAGCCTCTTGCAGGGCCAGGGCCTCCCGGCAGATCTGCCAACCCGAATCGCCGGCGATGCGCAGGCCGTCCAGATGGGCCTCCACCCGATTATCCAGTGCCGCCAGATCACGGAGATGGTAATGAGGCTTACGCACGGCCGCGTCCCGCAGCAGCCAGAGAAAGGCTGCCTCTTCGGCGTGCTGGTAAATGACAGCGGCAATGGTATCTCCTGAATCATGCGGCATCACAGGCAAATTCCCCTGGTCTTAATCTAAAAATCTCATGTGCCATTTTTCCATGGCATCCCTGGCCGCCAGGCCATCCTGATCAACAAAATAAACAACCCGGGCCGGGATGTGTAATTTCCCGTTGTCATGAATAAACTTTGCAAGCTCCCGCTGCAGGGGCAGCAGGTCCCGCCGGTTCACATCTCCGGTCCGGGGTTCTTCCCCCAGCTGGATCAGGCATTTCCCGCCGGCTAAATCCTTGACCGCGATTGCCGCGGACAGCTGCGCGCGCAAGGCGGCAATGCCGCCCAAAGAGCTGCTGAGCTCCGGCCCCAGCAGGGTCAGCCAGTAACTGCCGGCAGCCTTGGAACCGAGATCGGCCCGGATGCTGCCCGGATCCGCGATATCCAAGCCGGGGTAACGTCTGGCCAGGGCCTGTTTCTTCAAGGCATCCTCCCCGGCAAGGCCCGGACTGGCATAGGCGAAGCTAAACGGCAGGCTCGCGGCAAGGGCCATAAGATAGGCGAAAAACTGCTCGCTGTGGCTAGCGTAAAAGCTTCTCGGCATCCAGCAGCTGAGATAGCTGACTTCGTCCTCCAGGCCAGGCACCGTGAGCGCACTGCCGTAATAGCGCAGGTAATACTCCGGGGCATAGATACCGCTGCCGATGAGTTCAATCGTCGCATTGGGCGCCCGGTAGGGGCCGTGCAGCCTTTCATGGATTAAGGCGCGCAGAGATTGTGCCGTTAAATCCTCCTGCTCCCCTTCGTAATTATAGTAGCCGGTCAGGGCCTGGAGTGAAACCAGCTCAACAAAGCCCTGAATCGCCTGGTCGATGCTGTCCACGATTTCCAGATTCGGCCGACGAATGTAAAAAACAATCGTGAATATCTCCCTGACACTGACCGTGCCATCCGCATGGATAACCTGGATATCCGCTCTTTCATCTGCCATGAATAACCTTCCTTGCACCATTCTTTAGGTATTACAGGTTTCACTGTTGGGATGGATCAGTTTGGGTTTGGCGCCACAGGAATCCGCATAAATTTCAGCCTGTGTTTTGCCGTCATAATGCGGATTGGGAGGGGTGCGCTGGCCTGGCGCATTTCCGTAGACCGGCCAGCCGGGTTTACTGGCCGGGGTCAGGGGACAACTCGATTTAAAGTCATAGACGGCATCACAGGCGGGCGGGGTGCCAACCATGACATCCGGCCGGCACCAGCCCCCGCCGGGCACCGGCACTGATTTTTCCGCGGCCACCGTTTTACTGAATTCCGTTTGCGACTTTGCCTTTCTTTCATTTACCTTTTTTTCACAGCATTGACTTTTCTCATCCCCGATCTCCAGATAATTTTTTTTCCCGGTGGCGCTGTTGGTGGAGTTGCACCAGGCCTTGTCGGGCTTGCCGCCAGGCCCGAATTTTTTTTCATTCACTTCCTTTTCGCATTGCTTGACGATCTGGCACAGCGCCTTTTCAAAATTCGCCAGAACCGGGGCTTCGACATTGGGCATTACAGGCTCACCGTGTTTGCATGATTATTGGTCATTGAGTCGGAAAGACGGCAGGCATTCTTGCCTTCCAGCTTGACATCAAAGGAGTAGGTGATCCACTTCGCCTCCTTCATGTTGGTGCTCGACTTCACCCCTCCTGCCGTGCCCGGCTCGTCGCCGTTGCTGCTGGAGTATTCCGATCCCTTGTTGGCGCACATGTTGTTGCCGTCGGCCTTGACCGTCTTGGTGCCGTTGGCCAGACTGTCCGACCTGGCAATATTGGGGTAAGGAACCGGCACCGGCCCGCCCGGACTCGGGGTTTTACACACATCCGGGACGGTGGCGGCGGCTATGCCGTTGGCGCCCTTGTGAGAAAGAGAGTTTTTATTGATGGCCACCGTTACGCCCATTGCCGTTCATCCTCCTTCCTGGTTTCCGCCCCGCACGAGCATCGCCGTCCGCTCGCCCGTCTCGGCCCCGGTAAAAATCATGATATGCGGGCCGCCGGCATAGCCCTTCAGGCCGGCCACCAGCGCCAGCATGACAAAGAGCGGACCAGAGGCGGCCCCGAGATCTCCCCAGCAGTCGGCCGGGGTCATGAAGTCCGTCGGGTCGGCAAAGTGTTCCCCAACCCGGACCAGGGCATAACCCCACTCATTGCCGCGATAGGGCTCCCCGTTCAGATCGCAGATCGTTTGCGCAATCCTGGCCCCGTCCGGTAATCCAGCGGCGGCCTGCCGCACCGCCTCTGTCAAGCCCTCGCCCAGGCAGACGCTGTCGGTTTTGATCAGGTTGGCCTCCCTGGCCGTGGCTGCGGCCAGAATTTCACCCCGCACCGGCAGGGCAAACTGGTGGGCGGTGCGCGCGGAACAGAGCAGACAGAATCCCGCCCCTTCGCCGGGGATAAACCCCCAGCTGTTGGCCGCGGAATGCAGCTGCTCCTCCGCGTCCAGCCATTCCAGGGTCTCGGGCGCCAGGTAGGATTCGATCCCGCCCACCAGGCAGAACGAGGCGGCCCCGCTGCCAATCCTTCGCCACCCTTCTTCGAGCGCCATCAGGCCGCCGCCATGATCGCCCTGCACCACCTCCACCCCGGCCCCTGGGAAATGCCCCTGGAAACCGCCCAGAATTTCGACCTCCAGATCCTCCGGCAGTCCCGGCCGCTGACCCGGAAGCCCGATCAGTATCTGCAACTGTTTGGCTATCCCCTCCTCCCCGCAGAGGCTGCCCAGCGCCTCCTTTGCGGCGGAAAGGCCCAGCTCAAGAAAACGCCCCGCTCCGGCCAGCTCCTCGGCCAAAAAGGCATCCATGGCCACCACCATCGGCTCGCCGGCCTTATCAATCATGTAGGGATGGTCGTTAAACATGGAGATGGCCGCGCGCACGGCCGCCGCCGAGGCAAATGCCGTCCGCCCCACCGGGGTGCGCGCGCCGAAACCGCAGATGCAGGCCATCAGCTCATCCCCCTTTGCTCGACCCGGCACCACAGCAGGGAGAGTTTTTTGCCGTGGCACGGCAAGGCCGTATGCCAGACCAGCATCACCCGCGGCACATCGGGCTCAAGAATCACCGTGTGCAGCCTCGCCCCGTGTTCCATGGTGCGGCCCCCCAGCCTGGTGGTGAAACCCAGCTCCACCCGGGGCAGGTTAAAACGCAGCGGCCCGGCCGGGGACAGATTGAGCAGCTCCACCGGCTCCCCGCCGGTGAGATAGGCGGGGCTCTGCTGATCCGCCGGGGCGCACTGCAGGAAGCGCTCGTTGAAATCCTCGGGCAGCAGGGGCAGCCGTTTTTTTTGCCATTGCTCATCATAGGTGCCGGCAAGCCCCACCCGGGGCGACCAGTGGCGGGCGATCGGCCCGAAACCTGCCGGCGGCGGCCGGTCCTGCCAGGAGGAAATCAGCAGCCTGGGGTCTTCCACATTGGCTGCGGGCCGGCCGATGATGTGCTCCATGGCCGTGGCAAAGCCCCGCCCCACCGGATTACGGGGCTCCCAGCCCTGGGCCTTTACGTCCTGGGCCTGCGGATCAATGCCGCCGAAGGCCCGCTCATAGGTGATGGGCAGCTGCCGGAAGGGCTGCGGGTCGCTGAGCACGGGGTCCAGAATGCCTCTGTCCCAGACCCGGTCACCAAAGACCCTCAGGGTCTTATTCATGCTGCCGATGCGCATGGTAACATCGACCTGCCGGCTCGCCCGCCCCGCCGGGGCACAGGCATGTCCATGCAGGATAATATCCGTGGTGGGTTTCGTGTAATCAAGGTCCGCTTCGTACAGCAGGCTGGTATCAGCGGGGTCGCCGCGATGTTTGGGAGCCAGCAGAACCTCCTGCTGCTCCGGGGCCGGCTCAAGGCGGTGGCCTCCGGTGATCAGAAAGGTCCCCTTGACCGCCACCAGCCAGAGATCGGCGCCGTTTCGGTCACAGGCCAGGGTCCGCTCCGCGGCAAAAGGGGTATTATTTTCCAGCACCCACATGGATGGCTCTCCGGCGATGAATTTCTTGAAGATGGCAAATCAATTAATCTGCACCGAGCCGCCCTTAATGCGGTTGACGCCGGTGGAGCGGTTGAGCACGTACGTCCCCCGGATAATGACCTTGCCGGCGCGGGTCAACGTGATACTGGCCTGGCCGCAGCGCAGCACAATCTCCTCCTCTGCCTCAAAGGCGATTTTCTTGCCGTCAATCGTCAGTTCGGGCAGCGCGTCAGAGGTTAACGAAATTTCTTCCTGCTGCGGCTCACTGAGGCGGGCCTGGAGAACATCGATAATCACCGGCCGGGCAGGGTCGTTTTTCTCAAAGGCCAGCAGCACCTCCCTGCCGTCCTCCGCCGCCCGGCGCAGCACCTCCGGCGGCAAAGAACCGGCAAACCGGGCGGCCAGCGGCCCCAGGGCGTTGCCGCTGTAATCCACCAACGGCCGACCGTCTTCGATACCCGTCACCCTGCCGCTGCGCACCCCGTCCATCTGCCTGGAAAAATCAACATGGTGGATATTTTCCGCGTTCATGCGTTTCATCTCAGTTCTCCAGTATCTTGCTGCCCTTGATGATAATGTTGCCCGAGCCCTTGATGGTTATCTTCGCGCCCTGGATGGTAATATCGCCGCTTTTCTTCATGTTGATCATGGCCTTGCCGGTCTTGATGGTGATCTCGTCATCCGCTTCAATGGTGATTTTCTTGGCGTTATGGCTGGAATTCTTGGCGACCTTCACCGACATGTCCTTACCCACCAGCAGGGTGCTCGAGGCGCCGACCTCCACCGCCTTGACCGCGCCCACGGTTTCGTTCATGGCCGCGCCCACGGTCACCTGATAAGCGGCGCCGATGGTCAACTCCTTGGCCACGCCGATGGTCTCGGCGCAGTTGATGGCGATGGTTTCGGTCTGATTGCCGCCCACCGTGAGGGCCATGTTGGCGCCGATGTTTTCCGTGTGATTGGCGCCCACGGTCATGGTCTTATTGGCGCCGATCAGCTCATCATGATTGACCCCGACATTGATGGTCTTGTTTTTGCCGATGGTTTCACTCTGGTCGACGCCCACCGTCTTGGTGCGGTTGTTGCCCACGGACAGGGATTCGTTCACGCCCACCGACTGGGTTTTGTTGTTTTCAATGACAATATTCCAGTCCTTCTGGCCGTGCAGGAAAATCTCCTCCCCGCCTTTCTTGTCCTCAAAACGGAACTCGTTGGAACCGCCGCCGCCCTTGGAGGAATCGGACTTGATGGTGCTCTTGGTCATCTCATCGGGGAGCTTGTAGGGCGGCATGTTGCTGCCGTGATAAACCCTGCCGGTGATGATCGGCCGGTCCGGATCACCTTCCACGAAATCGATGATCACCTCATGGCCGAGGCGGGGTATCCACATGGCGCCCCAGCCGGCGCCCGCCCACAGCTGGCTGACCCGGATCCAGCAGGAGCTGTTCTCGTCCTTTTTCCCTTCCCGGTCCCAGTGAAACTGCACCTTGACCCGGCCAAACTCATCGGTGTAGATCTCCTCCCCGGACGGGCCGACGACAATCGCCGTCTGCACCCCTTCCACCACGGGTTTTGCCGTCTGCCGCCGCGGCCGGAAGGGGACCTCATGGGGAATGCATTCAAAGGTATTGGTATAGGCCTGCATGCCGGTCTGGGAGCCTGCTGCACCGGAACCCTCAAAGGAGTCCCGCAGCTTGACCTGGTGCATGATGCGGGTCAGGAGAAACTCCTTCTGGTTCATGTCGTCGCGGAAATAATCCTGCAGGCGGAAACGGCAGCCGCTGGTAAAGGAGCGGCAGCGGCCATCGCCCCTGATGGTGGTGATCCGCGCCTCCTCTTCCTCCATGCGGATGTTGGCCAGCCGGTCGCCTTCATTGCGCCTGGCATACTCGCCGGGATAATCATATATTTCTCTTTCCCCTGGTCCCAGCTTTACCCTGGAATTGACCGAAACCACCAGATCCGTGCCGGGGGTCTTGAAATTGAAATCGTTCAAACTATATTTGCCGGACCGTATCTGCTGCATCACCTCAAGATGGGTCAGCACATCCTCCTGCTCATTGCCGCTGCCGCTTATCTCATATCTGGCCTCTTCCTGCCGGGGGCAGGGTTTATTCTCCGCCGGGGAGTCGGCCAGCACCAGCACATGCTTGACCTTCTCGTGTTCAAAAAAGTAATGGATGCCCTCCTCCTCCATCAGCCGGGAGATGAAATTGAAATCCGTTTCCCGGTATTGCACCACATATTCCCTGGGTTCATAACTGCCGTGCAGGCGCAGGCTGTAGTCGGAAAAACCCTGGTCGGAGAAGACCTGTTCGATAATGTCCGGGATATTCTTGTTCTGAAAAATCCGCGAGTCGGAGGTGCGGGTGAGCAGCCAGAACCAGGGCACCATGGTGGCGTTGTAAGAGGAGAAGCGGGTATCGGTCCCGGTCTCCCCGCCGCCGCGGCCATGGCAGAACCGGCTGATGATGCCGTTGAAATAGCGCTGGCTGCCGTCGGCCAGGTAAATGGAGAGCGTGACCTTCTCCCCGACAATGTCGGCAAAATTGATGCCGTGGTTCTCGGATAAAAGCTCCAGCTCAAAATCAAACAGGGTGGAGATGCCTTCCACGCCGCGTAAGCCGGCAAGCAGCAACGCATCCGCGCCAAGGGGTGATTCAATGGCAATGAGCCGGTTTTCCTGGGTGTAAAGAGAACTGCCTTTTGACATGGACCCTCCGTTTGTTGATGAACTCGTAAAAAGTCTTTTTTCACCACGGAGCACACAGAAATCGCAGAGAAATATTTTTTATTACAGCTCGTTAGCTCTGTGGGCTTTGTGCTCTCCGTGGTAAATTTTCAGATGTTAGGAGTCCATCTTTGTTTAAAAGAGGAGAGACGGAAAATAGCCGGGTGCTATCCAGCAATAGCAGTATAACGAATGTCTGCCGGAAAATACATTTTTTTTGTTGCCGGCCAGGGGGCCGCTGCACCCGTCTTCATGCCCCGTGGGTGGTTATGCCCCTTAGCGAAGCCGCCGGCGGCCTAAAAACTGCCGGCATACAGCAACACGAGCGAATGGCCCTGGTAGGTGACATCGTCCGTGTCCAGCCAGCCCTTTTCATCATCCATATGAAAGACGCGCAGCATCAGCTCCAGGCTGCCGGTGGCGCTCACCTGCCGTTTGAGGCTGAGACCGGCGGTGTATTTCGTTCTGGTCCCCACGTAGAGAGGGGATGATTCAGCATACTGGTTGTCATCAACATAGAGCAGCTGGACAAAGGGGGCGAGGCTGTCCTTGTCGCTGAAAAAATAGCGGCAGAGCAGATCAGCCGCGTATTCATCGCCATAGCCTTCCCTGCTCTCGGTTTTCAATCGGCTGCTCGCCTCGCGAAACTCGCTTTTCCCCCGGAAGGTCCCCTTGATATCCAGCCGGGTTTCCCATTTTTGGGTCAGATAACGGGTTTCCCCGCCCAGCAGAAAAAAATCCGACTCCCGGTAGAAATCATCGCCGTCAAGGGTGTCCTTGGAAAACGACCCGTAATCGCCGTAGAGCCTCAGCAGCCCGTCCTCGGCCAGATAATAACGGATCTCAGCGGTGATATAGGCGATATCCCCCGGATCATAGTCCTGGTAATCCCAGCTGTAGTCGTATTCGCCTCTCCACAGATAACCCGCGCCAAGTCCGGCTCCCCAGTCCGTCCAGTCCCTGGTCATGCTGATATTGGGATTGACATTGAACCCCTCGCCGTGATCGACAATGGAAACCAGGTCCGGGTCCCGGATAACCAGCATTTCGTCGTTGTCAAAGTCGTTTTTGCCGGTGGGGCAGTTCAGGTCAAGCCCGAAAAGGAAGTTGACCGGCAGTTTATCGACCAGCAGATAGGAGAGGTCCACCTTGGTGTCAACCACCGAGGAAAGACTCTGCTTGCCCACCCCGCTGATGTCGCTTTCCGTTCGCGTGAAGGCGGTGATCACCCGGGCGGAGAAATCATCCATTTCAGCGCCCAGCTCCACCGGCACGAACACCTGATTGCCGTCCGTGTCATTATTGCCTTTCCACCAGTCATAGTGCAGACCGCCCTGAAAGGTGATTTCGCTGGCGCAGACACCGGCGGCGTTTGCGCAGAGGACCAGGGGAAACAGCAGCGTCGCCCATCGTTTCATCATCATTTCTCGCTTATGAAATATTTCAAACGTCACTTGCATCAATCAGCATTCATCACAACAGCCGCAGGGTGAACCGGCTTCGTCCTTGCGGGATTACTCGCCAAACGGGAACGGGTCGAGACAATTCGGGATACCATCTTCATCCGAGTCAGAAATATTTCCCTCCGTATCCGCCACCCCGCAGCCGCAGATGCCCGGATCGATTTTATCGGGATCATTGGGGCAGAGGTCAAGGCAGTCCAGGGTCTCATCCCCATCAGTGTCCACGTCAGCCACCCCGCAGCCGCAGACACCGGGCGACGTCTTCAGGGCATCAGCCGGACAGCTGTCATTGCAGTCCAGGATACCGTCCTGGTCGGAATCGGTATCAGCCACCCCGCAGCCGCAGGCGCCCGGGGCAGTTTTCAGCGGGTCGTCCGGACAGAAATCCGGGTTTATCAGTCTCTCGCGTTCGACGATCTCCGCCGGGTTCCTTGTCCGTCGCACCGGATAGACCGGGGTCAGGCTGTCGGTGAAGGAGGCCCGCTCCCGCAGTTCCTTGAGAAAGGACTTGCCCCGCCAGCGATTCCCCGTTTTCCGGGGGATAAGCCCGAGATCGGCGAGTTCCTGCAGGGCCTCGGCCGCCTGGGTCAGCCCGGGGTCCTTCTCCAGGGCCTCCTTGTAATACTCCGCCGCCTTGGCATACTCGCCCCGGTCGCTGCAGTCAATGGCCTGAAAAAAGGCCAGCAGGGCCCGGTAATCGGTGGAAAGAGGCTTCTGCAGGGCTGCTTTTTTCTCAGGGGACAACTTGATTCCCAGGGAGTCGGTAATGCCGAAGAGAAGCTCTTTTTCGATCCTGAAGAGTTCTTCGACCATGCCCTTGGAGCCGAAGCGGTCCATGACGGATTCCCGGGGCACATCAAGCAGGTCGGAGTCTACGGCAAGAGACTGCGCCGCATCCTGACCGAGCTCACCGCCCACCAGATGCCGGGCTCCGGCAAAGCGGCCGATCCGGGGCGCGCTCGCCTTATCCACCTGGCCGGAGGCCCCGAAGCCGATCTCTTCGACCAGGGCCTGCAGCCGTACCCGCTCCAGCACCTGCAGCTCCTTGATCTGGGCCAGGTCGGTGATCAGCATCACCGTGAGCCCTTTCCGCCAGGGATCGAGTTCGCTGCGGCCGGTCAGATTCTGGAAATAGAGGACCGCCAGGGTGTTGTCAGGAAGGTCCGCCGAGCCCAGGGATTTCTCCTGGGCAATGGCGTCCCTGGCCCAGTTTCTGAGATCTTCGGTAACCACCTGGCCGGCCCGGGTTGGCAAAGGAGCGAGGAGTGAAATAAAAACAAGGGAGACAATAACGGCAAAGAGTTTCTTGGGCATAAAGCATTCTTCTCGTCAGGTCGGTTGCGGGTTCATGCTGCTCATATCATGGGCATTCAGAAGACAGGAGACAGAATTCAGCATGATTGATTTTATTACGTTTTATTCTGGCTCCTGTCTCCTGTCTCCTGAATCCTCTGGAAACAAGCTGCGGGCAACCTGAAAATATTTTTAATTTCAACATGTTGTCACAACTCAGAAAGTTGAAACAACGGCTTATTTGCCAAGCCGGGCGCTGTCCACCTGCCGGGTAAAGCCGGGGTCCAGTTCAATGGTTTTTTGAAAATAGTTTTCCGCCCCTTGCCGGTCGCCCCGGTCAAGGGCTTCCAAACCCTTGGCAAAGGCCAGGGCCGCATTCATGGTATTGGCCGAGGCTGACGGCTGGGCGGAGGCCAGACGCTCCTGAAAGGCGCCGGCAATCTTAACGGCCAGGTTCTTCTCCAGCTGCAGAAACTGGTCCGAGGTGCCGCTTATGGATTCAGCCAGCAGCGTTTCACTGGTTTCAACATTCACCAGCCTGGCATCGATGCGGACCTGCTCGCCGAGCACGACAAAGGAGCCGAAGGCAACGGAGCGGGCGCCGAGCAGTTTGCCGATACGCAGGGCCGTGGCCTGGTCAACATAGCCGCTCTGGCTCAGGTCGATCTCCTGCAGCAGCTCCTTGATCCTGTTGCGCTCAATGATCTTGAGGTTCGTTGCGTCGTGGCGCAGATCGGTTATCAGCATGGCAGCCAGCCCCCCGGTCAGCGGCTCATACTCTTCATGCCGGGTTACCGCGTTATTTTCAAAGGGGAAAATCGCCAGGGGAGTCGGCAGCTCAGCGGCTGCCCCCTGCACAGACTGTGCGGGAGAGGGCTGCTGCACCTGAACTTCAGCACAGCCGCTGATAAAAGAAATAACGGCCAGCAGACAGAAAGCACAGATGAGGGTTACTTTGTGCATGTGGTTGCCCATGAAGATGAGGAAACGCTTTTCCAGCTTCCGGCTGAAAGTGGCTGTGGTGAGGCACGGCAGCCTCTGAAAACCACATTTTATAAACGATTCCTATAAGTAATGGGCGCTATTTGAAATGTCAACAACGAAATGACGGGAAACCGCTTTTCAGCATTGCCCGCAAAGCGGATCAAAGAACAATGCGCTCCCCTCAGGATGGAGTATTTCCAGCGGTTCCAGGGCGGTTAACAGGCCCGTGGGGGCCGGCCAAACCGGCCGGCGGGCAGCGCACCAATCCGGCTATCTCCCACCGCCGGGATCTGCGGCCAGTTGAGCCCGGCCCCTGGTCCGGCAGAAATCGACAAAATGGGCGGCGGCCCCGGGACTGCCTCCCAGATGGAGATGCAGGTAGCCGGCCAGGGTATTGTTGCAGCAGTAGCCTTCCCTCCGGCCGTCATCAAGCTGATAAACCCTGTCAATCCGGTCGGACATGGCATCGATCTGCGAATAATGGAATTCATGTCCGGCCAGGGTGGCCCCCGCCGGCCAAAGGGTGTTTTTCACCACCGTGGCCTGGCGGTAACCGAGACGCACCAGACGTTTTTTCATCTGGGCCCGGGCCGGAAAAATCCCGGCCATGGGATACTCTTCACCCTCGGCCGTCACCAGCGACTCACAGAGGTACATAAAGCCGCCGCACTCGCCATAGACGGGCAGGCCCGCCGCTGCCCGGCTGCGGATCATCTCCCGCAGGCAGCGGTTGTCGGCCAGGGCCGCGGCGTAAAGCTCCGGATACCCACCGCCGAGGTAAATACCGGCCAGATCCGGCGGCAGCTCCGCATCGGCCAGCGGGCTGAAGAAAACCAGCTCCGCCCCTGCGGCCCGCAGCAGGTCAAAATTATCCTCATAGTAAAAACAGAAGGCCGCATCCCTGGCCACCCCGATCCGCACCGGCTGGGCTGTCCGGATTGCCGCCGCCGGCCCGGGGGATGGCGGCAGGACTCCGGCCAGGGCGGACAGGCGATCAAGATCGATACAGTCGCCGACAATACCTGCCAGCACCCCGAGCCGCTCCGGGGAAAGCGCGCCTTCATGCCCCATATGCAGGCCGAGATGGCGGCCGGGCACGACAAATCCATCATGGCGCGGGATAGCGCCCAGCACCTCCGGCCGGCAATGGGCCGCAACGCTCTGCCTTAACAGGCGGTAATGCCCCTCGCCGCCCACCCGGTTGAAAATGACCCCGCTGACCGTGACCCGCGGATCAAAGCTGGTAAAGCCGTGCACCAGGGCGGCAATACTCTCGGCGCAGGCCGCGGCATCCACCACCAGCACCACCGGCAGATTGAGGACCCGGGCCAGGGCCGCGGTGCTGGCCTCCCCACCGTCAAAGAGACCCATCACCCCCTCGACAATGACGAAGTCCGCATCACCGTGCCGGGCAAAACTTTCCCGCACAAAGGCTGGCCCGCACATCCGCAGATCCAGGTTGCGCGACACCCGGCCGCTCACCAGCCGGTGCAGGCTGGGGTCGATAAAATCAGGCCCGCACTTGAAATACTGCACCGAGTGGCCGCGGCTTACCAGGGCCGCGCCAAGTCCCAGGCTCACCATGGTCTTGCCGCTGTCGCTGCTTGGGGCCGCCAGCACCAGGCCGCGGCCGCTTTTTTCGTTTATTGTGCCCACCGCTTCCCGGTCCCCCCTAAACCGCCATTACCGCGCCTTGCTGATAATGCCGCTTTCGGCATTGCCATGACGCGTTGGAATCGTAAAATGTCAGATATTATTACCAGCTGAAAATTAACCACAGAGAGCACAGAGCCCACAGAGATAACTAATTGTAATTAAAAATATTTTCTCTATGACCTCTGTGAGCTCCGTGGTGAAAATAGACTTTTGCCGAATTCATCAACTCACTGGAAACTCAAGAAATTTACCAACTCAGAAAGTCGGATTGCTAAAAAGTGCCGGTCTCTCTTTATCCGGTGCCGCAGGGCTCTCTTCCGCGGCGCAGACCCCGTTGATCAGCGCCTCCAAGGCAAGGGCCAGCACCGGCGGCAGATCGCCTGCGGCAAAGCGGTGCTGCCACTCATCGTCCGCGGTTTGGCCAAGGGAGCTGCTGACCATTCTCCCCCAGTCGCCAAAGGCGCGCAAATCGGTGAGCAGCCCGGCCTGCTCGGCATCGCTTGCCGCCAGGGCGGCGGCCATGAACCCGGCATACCGCGAATCAACAAGCAGCTTCTCCACCTCGGCAATGGCCGCCGCCCTGCTGAGATTGCAGCCCTCCAGTTCGTCGGGCAGCAGCTCCCACAGGCTGATATGCCGCTCGGCCAGCCGGGCAGGGATGGTGCGCTCCCGGGTGATGCCGTTCTGCCTGGCCACCGCCTCCAGCACTCCCTCATACGCCGCCCGGGCGATGAGTTCCCCCATTTTTGTATGGCCGCCGGCATTATCAATGGCCTGCCCCTCGCCCTGCACCACCAGGATGTTGTCCGTGCCGGTGCCGGTGGCGGGCAGGTTGGGAGAATAGCTGCTGCGGATGTCCAGCTCGGCCAGGGCCGCGGTTTTCCCTTCGGTGACGCTGATCATGGCCCGGGTCATGGCCCGGGGCGAGAGCTGCATGTTGGTCAGAAGCAGGACATTAATGGTGCCGGGCTCGTAGAAATTGCCGGTATCATGCCCCATGCGCACCGCGTTGGAGGTGACCCCGGCGGTGACCAGGGCGTACACCGTCATCTCCTTGAAATCCTGCCGGCTGACCGCCAGATTCTTCATGTCCGCGCCGGTGAACAGCAGGCTGGTATCCTCCGGGGCCTGGCCCAGGACGGCGCAGGTGCGGCGGCGCATGGCCTCCACCCCTTCATCATGGCCAAGCCCCCAGGCCGGGGCCGGGTAATAGTGATTGCCCACCGAGGCAACTCCTGACCGCGGCCCTTCCAGGGTGGAGAGGATGGCCTGGGGGGACTTGAAATCAACCAGCAGGGTGCGGTTTTTGAAATCGCGGATGCTGCTCTCCACCACCCGGGCCCGGCGCACATAGGGCAGGTCGATGGCCACCTCCTTTGCGGAAAACAGCTGATCGGGCCGCACCTGCCGCCCGGGGTCGGCAAACTCATCGCTGTAGATGCGGGCGGCCAGCCAGGCGACAAAGTTGCCGACATTGACCCCGCTCCGGCAGGTGAAATCGCAAGGAAAGGAAAAGTACCTGTCGTTCTGCAGGGCGCTCACCTCCCGCACCCCGGCTGACTCCAGGATGGCCGGTTTGCCGTCTCCGCAGCCGTAGACGACCTGCGGGTCGAATTGCCGCCACTCTTCCGGGCTGATGCTGATGATCTTGCCGTTTTCACCGAACCGGGGCGGGATGGCGCCCGCGGCCCGGATAAAATCGTTCTGAAAGGAATCATCGCCCGGCACCATCAGACTATCGCCGCCCATGAGCCGCACGGTTCGCTGCCTTTTTTCGGCCGGGATGCCTGCCACCTTGCGGGCAATGAGGTCAAGCAGCTCACGATTTTCCGCCACAATGCCGCGGGCCGCCTCTTCGCGCCCGAAAATCCGGCCCAGCAGTTCGATGCGCGCCATGGCGCCGTCGATGCCCGTGACGTTTAAGGTCAGCAGCCTGCATTTTCCCTGAAAATGGTCCCGCACCGCGCCGTGCAGGTCAGCCGCAAAGATGAGATCCGGCTTGAGCGCCTCAATCTCCTCGATGCCGGGCGCAAAAAAGCCGCCCACCACCTTTTTCCGCGCAGCCGCGGCCGGGGCAACCGTATGCTCGGTGATGCCCACCAGCGCGTCACCGGCGCCGAGGGCAAAGAGGATCTCGCTGATCTCCGGCACCAGGCAGACCACCCGCTGCGGCCGCTGCTCAATGACATAGGCCAGCCCCTGGCTGTCCGTGCCGCTCACCGGCCAGGCCAGCAGCCTTTCCGTCCGGAGCAGACAAAAAAACAACAAAACCAGCAGGCAGCAGACCACCTTGGCTAATGGCACATTCTTCATTTCGTATCTCTTCAGCAATGGCTCCCGCCTCCGGATTCGGAGCGGTAGCCCGTTTGTCTGATTGGAAAATCCGCGCAGGCGTAAGGGGCTCAGCAATTGTTAACTCAACTTTCTGACTTGATCTATTTGATCGAAATACCGATATTTTTGTGACATAGTTGCTGCTCTGATCTCCGTCATGGGAATTCAGGAGACAGGAGACAGAATGGTTGATTTTATTACGTTTTATTCCGGCTCCTGATTTCTGGCTGCTGAATTCTCCGGAAACAAGCTACGGGGACCATGCGGATATCAATTTAATTTCAACATGTCACCACAACTCAGAAAGTAGAATTGTTAATAGCCGTTTAGGAGCCGTTACGAAATAACACGTTCATTTTTTCAATATCGTTGGGGCGCATTTCTCCGGCCATGTTATTTTTTTGTACAACGGCTTACCACGTTTTGCAACGTCCGTCATGCCGGAAGGTTTTAACCGGAATCCAGAAACAAAACGGGCATGATCCGGTTTTCTGAATCATGCCCTGCTCGCTCAAGGCGTCAATCAGTTGTTATCCTGGTTGCTCAGCCTGAGCCTCTTATCCTGCAGCCATTGCTCTCTTAGGCAGTCGTATGATGCATCGTCGGAGCCCAGGTGCAGTGCCACCGCCGCTGGATGGCCTTCCATTGGAAAATTTCATAGAAAGCGCTCAATCCGACCACTGCATAAATCATCCGGCTTAACCACGGCACCGTAGTAAACATGGTATCAATGAAGTTATAACCGAATACGCCGACAAGGCCCCAATTGAGTCCGCCGATTACCAGCAGCACCCCAACGACTACATCCAGGCCGCGCATAAAACCAAGCTCCCTCATAATCATTTACCGTCACCTCCTCATCCAGTGTTTTATCTCTAATTGAAAATTTAAGGACATATCAACAGGATGTCAAGGGGCGCAAGCAGGATGAATAATGGCTAACGAGCTGATTTTAAAAATAATTTATCAGACCCTAAACCATGCGGCAGGCCTAGGGGACCAGGGCTGCACACCTCGCAAGCAAACCTGGGATCGAAAATCGAATCCCTTGACTTTTGCCAAGATGGATGTTAAAAAAGTCGATTCTTTTTTGGGAATACAAAAAAACTGCAGATAAGGAGTTAATGATGGAAAGAACCTTTGCCATAATCAAACCGGACGCCTTTGCCGCCGGCAACGCCGGTAAAATTCTCGCCCGGATCTACGCCGAAGGCTTCAAGGTCGCCGGTCTCAAGAAACTGTACCTGAGCAGGGTCGAAGCCGAGGGTTTCTATTATGTGCACAAGGCCCGGCCGTTTTTCGGTGAACTGACCGATTTCATGTGCAGCGGCCCCTGCATCGTCATGGTGCTGGAAGCCCCCGACGCCATCAAGAAATGGCGTGACCTGATGGGCGCCACCAATCCGGCCCAGGCCGCCCCCGGCACCCTGCGCAAGGAGTTCGGCTCTTCCATCGGCGAGAACGCCACCCATGGTTCCGACGCCCCGGAAACCGCCGCCTTTGAAATCCCCTACTTTTTCTCCGG
>JALNXE010000066.1 GCA_023230525.1 Desulfobulbaceae bacterium | reverse complement strand
CCTGTTCATGCTGATTTATTACCGTTTTTCCGGCCTCATCGCCAACATGGCCCTGGTGCTCAACGTCATCTTTCTTTTTGCCGGACTGGCGGCGCTGCAGGCCACCCTTACCCTGCCGGGCATTGCCGGTATCATCCTGTCCATCGGCATGGCGGTGGACTCGAACATCCTCATTTTCGAACGAATGCGGGAAGAATTTGAACTGGGCAAATCAGTGCACTCCGGGGTGGAGGCGGGTTTTGACAAGGCCTTCTGGACCATTGTCGACTCCCATGTCACCACCCTGATCACCGCCTTTGCCCTCTTTCTCTTCGGCACCGGCCCGATCAAGGGTTTTGCCGTCACCCTCTCCCTTGGCGTGTCCATCAACCTCTTCACCACCCTGTTCTGCACCAAGATGGTGTATGACACCCTGTACTACAAAAAAATCATGCCGGCCCTCAACTTTCTGCACCTCATCAGAAAGCCCAATATTGACTACATGAAGCTGCGCAGAATCACCTACACCTTTTCCGCCGTCATGGTGCTGCTCGGCATCTTCTCCCTGGTCCAGCTGCTGCGGGGCCAGGGCAACATCGGCGTCGACTTTGCCGGCGGCTCGCTGCTGCAGTACCAGGCCTCTCAGCCCTATGATCTGGAAAAGGTGCGCAAGACCTTTGCCGACAGCGAGCTGCACGGGGTGGACCTGCAGCCGGTGACCAGCGAAAACCGGCTGATCGTCAAGATCAAGAAATCCGAACAGATCGTGGGCAAGGATACGGAAACCATCACCGCCTTCCTCAACGAGAAACTGCCGGAATACCATTTCAGCCTGGAAAGCCAGTCGGAAATCGGCGCCTCGGTGAGTGACACCCTGAAGGAAAAGGCCATGCAGGCCATCCTCATCTCCATGGCCGGCGTGATCCTCTATATCGCCCTGCGTTTTGATTACCGCTTCGGCATGGCAGCCGCCATCGCCACCTTCCATGATGTCATCCTCGTGCTGGGTGTCTGCTGGCTGCTCAACATCGAGATCACCCTGCTCATCGTCACCGCCCTGCTCACCCTGGCCGGCTATTCCTTAAATGATACGGTTATCGTCTTCGACCGGGTCAGGGAGAACATGCGCAAGCAGAATCAACTTGATTTCCCTGCCATCATCAACGCCAGTGTCAACGAGGTCATGAGCCGGACCGTTGCCACCTCGCTGACCACGGTCCTGGCCCTGCTGCCCCTCTATTTCCTGGGCGGCGCGGTAATCCATGATTTCTCCTTTGCCCTGCTGGTCGGCATTCTGGTGGGCACCTATTCCTCGATTTTCGTGGCCAGCCCGCTGCTCATCCACTGGGAGAGAGGGACCAATTGACCACCCCGCAAAAAGCCATGAGTAAACCGGAACTGCAGTTGCCGGAGCACATTCACCCCCTGGCGGACAAGGAAACCTTCACCTTTGCCTGCCATCCCGGGGTGCCCTGCTTCACCGAATGCTGCCGTGATCTGGAACTGGCCCTTTCACCCTATGATGTGCTGCGCCTGGGCCGGGAACTGGGCATTTCGAGCCGGGAGTTCCTTGACCATTACGCCATCATCGAACGGGAAGATGATGACGTCTTCCCCAGGGTGTATCTCGGCATGCTGGATGACGGCCGGGCAAACTGCCCCTTTGTGACGGCAAGCGGGTGCCGGGTTTACGGTGGACGGCCCGCCCCCTGCCGCACCTATCCGCTGGGCCGCGGCGCCTGGCAGGACAAGTCCGGCTTGCCGCAAGCCTTTTATGTTGTGCAGCGGGAAAGCCACTGCCGGGGATTTGCCGAAGCGAATGAGCAGGGGGTGGACCAGTGGATTGCCGGGCAGGAACTGGCTGATTATTATCAGGCCAATGACATGCTGATGCCGCTCCTGCACCACCGGAAACTGAAGCAGGGATACAAGCCCAGCGCAGGGCAGCAGGATCTTTATCTGGCCACACTGTACCAGCTGGAAAATTTCAGGAACAATAACCGGGATTTTCGCGAACTGACGGATCTGGCATTATTGCGTTGCGCCGTAGACTGGCTGATAGAACAATTTTTTGATGAACGGGGTACTCTCTGATGACAAAACAGGTAAAAGCCATTGTGCTGACCGGCTTTGGAACAAACTGCGAGACGGAAATGGCGCACGCCTGCAGACTGGGCGGGGCCGATCAGGTCGACATTGTCCATATCAGCGAACTGATTCACGGCGAATACTCCTTAAACGATTACCATTTTCTCAACCTGCCGGGCGGATTCCTTGACGGCGACGATCTCGGGGCGGGACAGGCCGGAGCCCACCGCATGAAATATGCGGTGGTCAAGGGCAGTGGCGAAAAACTGCAGGATCAGCTGCTGCGTTTCATCGATAGCGGCAAGCTGATCCTGGGGGTGTGCAACGGCTTTCAGCTCATGGTGAAAATGGGTCTGCTGCCGGCCTTTGAGGGCCGGCACGACGACCGGCAGGTCAGCCTCACCCACAATGATTCCAGCCGCTTTGAAGACCGCTGGGTGACCCTGGCCGTTGACCGTAGTTCCCCCTGTGTTTTCACCACCGGGCTGACCAACCTCTATTTTCCCGTCCGTCATGGTGAAGGGAAATTTGTCGCCAAAGATGCTGCGACCCTGCAGCTTCTCAAGGATGAAAAACTGATTGTCCTGCGTTATACCGATCCGCAGAGCAAACTGCCGACCATGGACTATCCGGCCAATCCCAACGGTTCACCGGACGCCATTGCCGGCATCTGCGATCCCACCGGCAGGCTCTTCGGCCTGATGCCCCACCCGGAAGCCTTTCTCCATCGGACCAACCATCCGCGCTGGACCAGGGAAGAACTGCCGGAAGAGGGGCAGGGCCTGGCGCTTTTCCGTAACGGCATCAATTTTATCAGGCAGAACCTGTGAGGAAAGCGCTCAAACGTTTGAACGCTTAAACGTTTGAGCGCCTCTGCAACTATGACAACAGCGGCCGAAGAACCTGCCCCGCCCGGCAAAAGGCTGTTAGGTTTTCTTCTCGAAATACGCAAGACCATTCTGTCATTAGGCTGCGGCATCGGCCTGGGTACCTTCGGTTTCTACTTTCTCTCGCCGGCAATCTTTGCCGCGGTGCAGAATCACCTCCAGCAGAAACTGGCCTTCTTCAGCGTGGCCGAACCCTTTGTCGCCCATGTCAAACTGGCCCTTTTCGTCACCCTCTTTCTGCTCATGCCCTGGATCGTATTCTGCTTCTGGCGCGCCATGGCCCGACCCTTCGGCCTGTCCGCCAGGGCCGTGGCGGCCTTTGTTTTTTTCACCTCCCTGCTCTTTTACAGCGGCGCCTTTTTCTGTTACTTCGTTACCCTGCCCTTTGGGGTGAAATTTCTGCTGGGATTCGAATCAGAGCAGCTGAAGTCGGTTATCTCCGTGGGCAAATTCGTCTCCTTTGTCACCATCTTTGTCCTGGCCTTCGGTTTCATTTTTGAGCTGCCCATTTTCATGATTTTTTTCGCCCGGGCCGGGATCTGCCCCCGGGCAACCTTTGAAAAGAACCGCCGCTTCGCCGTGCTTTTCATCAGCATCGTCGCCGCCCTGCTCACCCCCACGCCGGATGTGGTCAACATGCTGCTCATGGGCGGGCCGCTCTACCTGCTCTATGAAATGGGGATTGTTGTTCTCAAAATCATGAAAATAAACTAACATGGCTGGAAATTCTGCCAACTTGATCAGGCAGATTTTAAATTGATACGCGGATCTTGGTTCGAGGAGAGTGCCAAAAGTTAAGTTGCGGTACCTTCTGCTCGGATGACTCCTTTAACTTGAGGCACTTCAAGTACTTCAAGTATTTTAGGCACTTCAACATTTATCCCAGCCTGAAAACTGCTATTGCCATGACGACCAGGACGAGGTCTTTACTCCGTCTCACCATAAGCATTGCCCTGCTGCCGGTTATCTTTTGGGCGCTCATCACCACCCTGCTGCCCGTCTATCTGCAGTATTCCCTGCTGCCCGCCCTGGCGGCCAGGGCGGGCATCGACCGCTTGCAGACCCGCTATCTGTATATCAAACCGACCGAGGCCGGCGCAGGCTTTGCCATCGGGCCGGCGGAATCTCCTGCCGTTGCCGTTGCCGCGCTGACCGCACGCTATAACCCGGCGGCACTGCTGGCCGGCAAGCTGGAAGAAGTGTCGGTAAGCGGGTTGGAGATTCACTGTGCTTTAAACGATAACCAAATCTTCTTTGCCGATCCGGGCCTGCAGAAACTTATCAGCAGTTCTTCCCCGGCCAAAGACAGCGGCGAAGCAGCAGAACCCTTCCAGCTGCCCCTGGCAGTAAAAAGGGTGGCCATCCGCCAGTCAACGCTCATCTGCCGCCTGGCGGACCGGGAGATCCGGCTGCCCTTTGCCGCAGAGGCGGAACTTGCGGCAGGCGGCAAAGGGGCCGGCCCTCTGCAGGTTCGTCTGCAGCTTTTCCCCGGCGAGCAGGAAATTACCATCACCGCAGGCCTTGATCTGCACCTGCAGCTGGCCCGCCTTGCCTTTGCCGCCAACAACCTGAGCCCCCGGCAATTTGCCGGCCTGATCGACCTGCCGGCCGATCTGCAGCTGGACACCAAGGCGGATTTTTCCGGCAGCGCCGAGGTGGGGCTTTCCCCTGTTGTTCTCTCAGCCGTCAAGGGGCAGCTGACTCTGCAGGAACTCTCGCTGCGGCTTCCCGGCCTCAGCCTTTCACCCAAAAAACTCCCGCAGCAGAAGACCCCGCCGATCACCCTTAGTTTTTCCGGCAGCAGGCAGGACGCCGCCCAGCCGCTGCTGTTTGCCGTTAACGGCGCTCTGCCTGATCTTGTTGCCGCGGTCAAGGGAGCCAACCTGTCCCTGCCGTCCCCCTCCTTGGCGATCAAGGGTTCTGTGGCCGCGGACGCCGTCAGCCTTGACTCGGTTGCCCAGTGCTCCCTGGCCGCGGAAAATGAGGATTTCAGCCTGGAGGCGCCCACCATCGTCCTGCAGGCGGCAGGCACCCGCCAGGGCAGGGAAGGATGGCAGGTGCAGGGTGATCTCACCGTGGCCAACGTAAGCTTTGCCCACCACCCTTCAGGCGCCAGGGCGGAAGGCGGCAGTCTAACCGTGCCGCTGAGCTGGCCGCTCACCGGCGAGAACAAAAAAGGTGAACTTGCCCTGCCCAAACTCTTCTGGCAGGAAAAGGAAATCGGCGCACTGGCCGGGACAATCCGGCTGCAGGAAAAAAAACTGGACCTGACTGCCGCTTTCCACTCCCCATTGCTGCCTGGTCTTGCCGCAGCACTGTCGTTCTCCTCTGATATTTCAGGAGACCCAGTGACAAGTGAGCTTGCGCTTTCCATCCCGCCGGTCAAACTGACCGACTTCTCCCCGGCCCGGATTTTCCCCCAGGCAACAGACCTCACCATCTCCGGCCTCATCAGTGGCGAAGCGCAGCTGTTTTTGGCCGACAACGGCCTGACCGGCAACGGCCGGCTGGCCCTGCAAAACGGCAGCCTTGGGCTGGCAGAGCGGAAAATCACCGTCTCCGGCATAGACACCACTCTTACCCTGCCCTTTCTGCCGCAACTGCGCAGCGCGCCGAACCAGAAGCTCAATTTTGCCTCGGCCCGCATGGGCGAGCTTACGATAGACGGCGGGACCCTGCATTTCACGGTGGAGTCTGCCGATTCGTTCTTACTGGAAAAGGGAAGTTTCAACTGGGCGGCTGGCTCTGTCGATACCTATGCCCTGCGCTTTGCGGAAAAGCATCTGCAGCCGGAGATGATTTTTTACTGCAACAAACTGAAGCTTGCCGAAATCCTGAAACAGGTTGGCATCAAGAATGTGGAAGGAGACGGTACGGTCAACGGCCGCATTCCGGTCAGTTTCTCTGCTGGCAGAATCACCTTTGCCCCGAGCTTTCTCTACTCCACCCCCGGCGAAGGGGGAGTGATCCGCATTGCCGGCGGGGATTTCCTCACCCAGGCCATCCCCCTGGGTTCCCCCCAGTTCGGCCAGCTCGATTTTGCCCAGGAAGCACTGCGCAATTTCCGCTACAACTGGGCCAAGGTGCATCTCTTCAGTGAACAAGACACCCTGGTGCTGCAGTTAAATCTTGACGGCAAGCCGGACTCTCCCCTGCCTTTTACCTATGACGCGGCAACCGGGGGGCTGCAGCGCACCCATGTGGAAGGCGCACAGGGAATTTCCCAGCCTATTCTGCTGGATGTCAATTTTCGCTTTCCCCTGGACACCTTTCTCGATTATGATAAAAACTTCAAAAATCTTTTGCAACGCGCCCGGTAACGAACCGCCTGCCGGGTATTTTCCCATCAGCCGACCCACAGGAGTCCTATGATGTTTGCCAGAAAAACACTGCTTGTCATCACCCCGCTTTTCCTGCTGTGCGCCTGCACAAGACATGAAATAGAGTCCCGCAATGAGGTGCAGATTGCCCCGGTTGAAATAAAACCGATTCACATTACCATCGATATCAACATCAAGGTTGACAGGGCGCTTGATAACTTTTTTGACGACATTGACAAGGCGCAACCGTAAACAAGGAGATCTTCCCATGTACAAACAATTCCGCAACCGGTCTGTTATCCTCTTGCTGCTGCTTCTTTCCTTTCTGCTTGCCGCCACCTGCCAGGCGGGCGATGATATCAAAGACCGCATGAAGGCAAGGCTGCCGGCCCTGGCCGCTTTAAAATCCCAGGGGGTTATCGGTGAAGACCGGCAGGGCTACCTTGAATTCAGAAAAGCCGACCAAAGCCAGGAGACCCTGATCAAGGAGGAAAACGCCGACCGGCGCCAGGTTTATACCGCCATTGCCCAACAGCAGGGGGTGGACGTGGTCCTGGTCGGCTCCCGCCGCGCCCTGCAGATTGCCGGGCAGGCCTCTGCCGGCACCTGGCTGCAGAAGCCGGATGGAACCTGGTATCAGAAATAGGTGAGGGTGGCTCTGGCTGCAGGGGCATCCCTGGTGAGTGCCCTGGAGACGTAGGGGCGGTTCGCGAACGCCCCTACACGCCCCCCCCCTACGATGAAGCCATCAATACTCCTGCAGGCTAAAGCCATTCTGCTCAAGCAGGGCGGCGGTGACGCCGAATCCCGGGGTCAGGCCGCAGGAGGGGCTGCGGGACTTGAGCAGCACCGCCGTGACCGGTTGCGCCATGGCGATTGCCAGAACCTGGCGGGCGCCCAGCAGAAAACGGGAGGTAACGTCTTCTCCCTCCCGGGTGAGCACGGCGGCCCGGCCCGCCAGGACATCATAACCGTCGCCGCCAATGATATACGCCGCGGTCCGGGGAGTCGGCAGACCGCCGAGCTGCTCCGGGCAGACGGGAATCCAGAGAGCGTTTTTTACCATTAACCGGCAGGCCTCGCAGGGCTTTAATCTGCCGTCATATCTGGTCCGCAGACCGAGCAGACAGGCACTTACCAGGTAAATCCTCGGCTTTTCATGCAAAATTGTCTTTTCCTTTTCCAGGCTTTAGTTTACCATCTGGCTTTCATAAAAATATATAGATAATCCCATGGATCTGGCAAAAATTATTAAACAGTTGAACAGCAAGGAACTCCGGACGCTTATTCTGCTCAGCATCCTCTCCGGCTGCGCAGTCATCGCCTGGCTGTTTTTTGCGCCCAACGGGATTGTAACATATTACCATTTACAGGAACAGATTGCGGCGGTAAAAGCGGAAAACGAGCAGTTAAAGGAAGAGAACCGGCTGCTGCAGCAAAAAATCGACAAGATCAAAAATGATCCGGCCTATTTGGAAGATCTGGCCCGCAGGGAATATGACCTGCTGAAAAAAAACGAGCTGGTTTTTGAATTCAAAAAATAGCCCCGCCTCAAACCTCTGCGGTGAATGGCCGGCCGGCCTCCCCCGCAGACAAAAAAAATTCCGCTAACATAACCTCTACAAACTGTTATCATTTTCTGTTAAGATACGCTGCACTCAATCCGCTGCGCACCGCCTGTTTCTTAGCACACCAGGGAATCGCATGCATAACGGCAAACATTCCGGCAACTTATCACTGACCTCCCCTTTCGGCGGCGATTGGCTTTCCGCGGTCAATTCCCTGGACGAGCTTGTCATGATCGTGGATCTGCACCACGTAATTCTTGCCGTCAACAACGCTGCAACGAAAATCACCGGCCTGCCGGAAAAAGAAATTGTCAGCCAAACGTGTTGCCGGATCTTTCACCATACGGCTACCCCCCCTGACACCTGTCCTCTTGAGGTCCTCAAACAGTTACCCAGCCCCCAGACGACAAGTATGGAAATGAAACTGCTCGACCGTGTCTGCCAGGTCACCGCTATCCCCATTTTTGACAGCCATGGGCAACTGATCAAGGCTTCCTGCACCGCCAGGGACATCACCAGCCGCGACAAGGCCAACCGAGAACTGGAGAAGGCAAACCGCGCCCTGCGAACCCTCAGCGAATGCAATAAAATTCTGGCCCGCCCCCTGGCTGAGCAGGAAATGCTGCAACAGATCTGCCGGGTCATTGTCGAAGAGGGCGGCTATCATCTGGCCTGGGTCGGCATCGCTTTGGATGACGCGGAAAAAACCGTCCAACCGCTTGTGCACTGGGGTTTTGCTGACAACTATCTTGAGATGGTGAAAATTGTCTGGGCGGATGATGAGCTGGGACAGGGGCCGACCGGCACGGCCATCCGCACGGGCCGCCCCGTGGCCTGTCAGAACATTCTGACTGATGCCCGCTTCGCTCCCTGGCGGGAGGAGGCACGAAAACGGGGCTATGCCTCTTCCGTTTCCCTGCCCTTGCTCGTCAATGGAAAAACAATCGGCGCCTTAAACATCTATGCCGTTGAACAGGACTGCTTTGCCGCCCAGGAACTGGGACTGCTGCTGGGTCTGGCCTCGGATATCAGCTACGGCATTATTACCCGCAGAATAGCCCAGGAACGCAAAAAAACGGAATCGGAACTGGCCAAAAGGGCGTCTGAATGGACATTTGCCATGGATTTCATCGAGGATGCCGTTTATCTGCTCGATCTGGACGACAGGATCATCCATGCCAACCGCTCCTTTTATAACATGATCGGTGCAAGCCCGGAGCAGGCAATCGGCAAAGACATCTGTGCCATTATCCATCCCCGGGGGGAAGCTGTTCCCTGCCCTGCCTGCCAGGCAAGAAGGGAGAGGCGGGATGCGGTGATCATCATGGAGGCCGACCACCCGAACAACCCTGCCGGACGCCCTGTTCAGGTGATGGTGAAGATCATCCGCGATGAAAACGATTCCCCCCTCAGCGTGCTCATGGGCATTCGTGATCTCTCGCCGCTGGAGGAACTGCGCAAGCAGGCCCAGATCATCAACCAGATCGCAGAGGCGGTCATCACCACCGATCCGGAGGGCATTGTCACCACCTGGAATAACGGGGCGGAAAAACTTCTCGGCTTCGCCAGACAGGAAGCCGTCGGCAAAAATATCTCCTTTCTGCAGATTCACCGGGAGGCTGATCGCAGAGCGAAAGAACGGGTAAACGGAAAATTGTTTTCCATCTCCCAGCGGGAAGCCCGCATCCGGCAGAAATCAGGGGCAGCCATTCATGCCCTGATTTCTGCAGCCGATCTCCTCAGCCAGTCAGGGGAAAAAAAGGGAACCATCTCCACCATCACGGATATTACCGACCGCAAGACGGCGGAAACAAAACTGCTGGAAAGCGAGGAACGGTTCCGGCTGCTCATTGAAAATACCAGTGACTGGATATGGGAAGTGGATGAGGCCGGCAACTTCACCTATGCAAGCCCCAAGGTAAGGGAGCTGCTCGGTTATGAGCCGGAGGAACTCATCGGCACCAGTCCCTTTGCCCTGATGCCGGAAGGGGAGTCAGCCCGCGTGGCCGAGGTGTTTGCTGAAATAGCCGCGGCACGGGAACCGTTTACCGGGGTGGAAAACACCAACCGCCACCGGGATGGCCATCTGGTCGTGCTGGAGAGCAGCGGGGTGCCGGTTTTTGATGGGTATGGCAATTTCCGCGGCTACCGGGGGGTTGACCGTGATATCACCGCGCGCAAGGAGGTTGAAAAAACCCGGGCCAACCAGGCCAGCATGTGGGCCCTGGGATCGGATATCGGCCAGGCCATTACCACGGCCAAAGATCTGCGGCAGATGGTGCAGAAATGCTGCGAGGCCTTTGTGCAGGGGCTTGACGCCGCCTTTGCCCGCATCTGGATATTCCATGCCGCGGAAAAAATGCTCATACTTGAAGGAAGCGCCGGGATGTATACGCATCTCGATGGCCCCCATGGCCGCATTGCCCTCAACAGCGGCTACAAAATCGCCCTTATTGCCACCACCCACACCCCCCATCTGACCAACCAGGTTATCGGCGATCCGCAGATCAAGGATCAGCAATGGGCCAGAAGGGAAAAAATGGTGGCCTTTGCCGGCCATCCCCTGCTGGTCGGCGACCGGCTGGTCGGGGTCATGGCCATGTTCTCCAGAAAGCCCCTGTCCGATTTCATCCTGAAAACCTTCGAGTCGGTGGCCGACAAGATCGCCATCGGCATTGACAATAAACTTGCGGAAAAAGAAAAAGCGATCCTGCAGAAGCAGATCCGCCAGATGCAGAAGATGCAGGCCATCGGCACCCTGGCCGGCGGCATTGCCCATGACTTCAACAACATCCTGACGGCGATCCTGGGTTTTGGCGATCTGCTCAAACATCAACTTCAAGGCAATGAAGACGCCGTGGAATGCGCCGAGCAGATCCTGCTGGCCGGCAACCGCGCCAAAAATCTGGTGCGGCAGATCCTCACCTTCAGCCGGCAGACGGAACAGGAACGCCATCCGTTGTATGCCCATCTCATCGTCAAGGAGGCGGTCAAGCTTCTCCGGGCCTCCATTCCCGCCTTCATCCGGATCAAAGAGGACATTGACCCCAAATGCGGAACCATCATGGCGGACCCGACCGAGTTGCACCAGATCGTCATGAATCTCTGCACCAACGCCTATCATGCCATGCAGGACCATGGCGGCATCATGAAGGTGCAGCTGAAAAAGGTTCAGGTCACCGCCGAGCTTGCCAAGACCAACCCCCTGCTGCACGAAGGGGAATATGCCATGCTGGGGGTGCACGACACCGGCTGCGGCATGGACCCGGTCCTGCTGGAACGGATCTTCGAGCCCTATTTCACCACCAAGCAGCCAGGGGAAGGGACGGGCATGGGGCTCGCCCTGGTGCATGGCATTGTCGAAGGCCTTAACGGGGCAATCGTCGTTGACAGCACCCTGGGCCGGGGCAGCACCTTTGCCGTCTATCTGCCGGTGCTGGAGACCACGAAAACCACCGAGACCCAGGCAAATGCCGAGCTGATGCCCGGCGGAAACGAACGCATCCTGTTTGTTGATGATGAGGAAGCAATCATCTCCCTGAGCCGCAAGCAGCTGATTTCTCTCGGCTATGACGTTACCGCCGCGGCAGGCGGCCGGGAGGCCTTAAAACTCTTTGCCGCCTCTCCCCACGGTTTTGATCTGGTCATCACGGACCAGATGATGCCGCACATGACCGGCACCGAATTATCCAGAAAGCTCATTGCCATCCGCCCGGATTTGCCGATCATCCTGCTCACCGGTTTCAGCCATACCCTGATGCCGGATCAGGCCAGGAAGGCGGGCATCAGGGAGTTTGCCATGAAGCCGCTGCTCACCAACGAACTGGCCCAGGTGATCCGCAAGGTTCTGGAGGAAAAATGATGCCCTTCAAATTCTTGATGATCTCGTAAAAAATCTGTTTTCACCACAGAGCACACAGAGATCACAGAGAAAATATTTTTATTTTCAGCAAGTTAGCTCTGTGGGCTTTGTGCTCTCTGTGGTTAATTTTCAGTTTTGTCGAATTCATCAATTCTTGACACCAGCACATATTACTGGTTATATATCTATATTTGTCATAGATAATTTCTATAATAAATTTTCTACTTCATCATGATTTTAGCTTTTTTTCAAAAATTCCAGGAGGGTTCCATGTTACATGAACGTATCAGGAAGGTGAGGGGTCTGTTGACAGTGCTGCTGTTCGCGGTGGCGCTCATTGTTGCCGGATGCGCCGCAACCGGGCAGAGTGGTCAGCTGGCGGATGGCAGTATGCTGGTCAAAGGCAAGGTCAGCGGAATCTCCCAGGCGGATAAGACTCTGACCATCAAACCGCGAAAGGGAGATAAGATCACGGTTACGTTCAATGAGAAAACAGCACTGCAGGGCTATTCTTCCGCTGAACTCATCGAGAAGAATCAACCTGTCGAGGTGACTTACCGGCCAGAGGAGAATGCCAATCTCGCGCTGACCATCAAACAACTGCCGGAAGGGGCCTGCCAGTAAATCTTCCTCTCCCCGGCATGCATGACCGTCAAACAAAAAGGGAGCAGCCACGCTGCTCCCTTTTTTATTGCCTGCCGGGCGTTCTAGCCGCCGAAATCATAATCAACTTTTTCCCCGGCTGCTTCCTCATAATTAATGACAACCGGGCCAACCCGCTCGTCACTGCTCGGGCTCCAGGAGGTTGGGCAGGCGTGTTCCAGGTTATACAGCCTGTCTTCCATCTCGGCGATAACCATGTGCAGCTCCTCAATGCTGCCTACCATCTTCTCTTTGGCGCCGCAAGGGAGAACGCCGATCTTGTGATCAAGCACCGTCAGTTTGGTTCTCCAGTTGCCGAGTTCCTTGGTAACTGTTTCGCAATAATCATATACATTCATAATAACCTCCCCATGAATTTTCATCATGATAATTATTATTACCTTATAGTGATAAACTAAGCATAAATAATTTAAAATCAATAAATGATGAAAATTCTGCGACTTCCAGCGGGACAACGCAACAGCCAGCTGTCAGCCAAGCAGGGGCACAATACCATCCGGCAGCGGGAAGGGGCACGGGCACACCCGGCACCCCTTGTTGCTGAGCTGTTCATCCTCAGCGGTGACCGCCTGGCCGCCGAGGACAAACCTGACCGCCGGATAGGCGCTTATTAAATTGATGAACTGCCGGCGGCTGCTCTGCAGAATCTCCGGACCGGTCACCGACAGCCAGACACTTCCGGCTCCCGCCTGGTTGATCGACACCTCAAGCGCCGCAAAGGGAAGCGAAGCGCCGAGATAGAGGACAGGCAGCCCCTGCCGGGCCAGACAGTAAGCAACACTTAAAAGGCCCAGCCGGTGTTCCTCTCCGGGGAAACAGGCACAGATAACCGGGGCCTGTCGCACAGATGCGCCCACCCGCGGGCCGCTGGCCTCAAGCAGATTGCGCAGCCGGTATTCCATCAGGCTGCTGACCAGGTGCTCACCGGCCACCGTGACCCTTCCCTGCCTCCATTCACCGCCGATTCTTGCCATGGCCGGGGCGATCACCCGGTGCACCACCACATCCGGGCTGAGACGGGAAAAGGCGGCGTCAAGACCCAGGGTAAGAGCCGTCAGGTCCAGGGCCGCGGCTGCCTCAACCAGGGGGGCAACAAAAGCCCCATACTCCCCCGGCTCGCCGGAGCCAGGCTGCGGCTGCCAGGCTGCATCGCTGCCCGCAGCCGCTCCGGCGGTCAGCAGCAGTTGCGCCCGTCCAAGCAGGGCCAGCTCGCCGATACTTCTCCCCTTTTCCAGTTCGCGTCTGATCACGAGCAACAGGCGGAGATCCTCCTCCGGATACAGACGCTGCCCCCCCGACCCGCGCCCGGGCTGCAGAAAACCATAGCGTTTTTCCCAGACGCGCAGCAGGTTGGGAGAATATCCGCTCTTTTTAGCCAGGGTACCGATCTTATACATGGGGCAATTCTCCAAAAATACCGGCCCGGGCGGCCCACAGGCAGTCGGCAGGGGCGGCCTCTACGCTTTGCCGGCGGAGCTCGAACTCGATGGTGGCGCGGCTTTTTTCTGCTACTCTTTCCATACGGATACTCCTTGTAATCTTTTCCTTCCCCGGCAGCACACAGGGTGAGCTGTGGTCATCTCTCTTTTTACAGAAGATAACCATATCCCAATCCATAATCAATACAAAATATATACAATACATTGACAAAACAGCAACAACTGCATAGCTTACTGATAAGCCCGGAAGATCAGCCAAGCCGGATAACATGCCAACCAGGAGAAAAGATTATGAAACTTGACAAATATTTTACCGATACCAAGGGAACCGGAGTCTTTGCCTCCGCCAGCAGGGAAGGTGAGATCAATACCGCCATCTTCTCCCGGCCCCATATCGCCGCGGACGGCACCATGATTTTTATCATGGGCGACAACAGAACCCACGCCAATCTGCAAACCAATCCCCAGGCCTCCTTTCTCTTTATGGAAGCAGGCCCCGGTTACCGCGGCAGCCGTTTTTCTCTGACCAAAATTGCGGAGGAGGAAAACGACGATCTTGTGCGGGAGCTGTGCAGACGCTGCAAGGAAGCCGACAATGCCGATTCCATCCGGAAACGATATGTTGTATATTTTCATATTAACAAACAATTACCACTGATCGGCCCAGGGGAAGAGGAGCGGTTTTCCCCTCTGGCCGATCCGGCGGCATTATAACAATAATGCGGGAGACGACCATGAAAAGCCTCATAACAGGCGGGACAGGTTTTATCGGCAGACACCTTATCAACAGGCTAGGCAGTCCCGTGGTCCTGGGACGCGATCCGGACCGCATCAGAAAGGTCCTCAAGCATGTGGAAGCGCGGAAGTGGGACCCTGCCGGAGAAATCGATCCTGCTGTTTTTGCCGGAGTTGACACGGTTTATCACCTGGCCGGCGAACCGGTATTCGACGGCCGGTGGGACAGCGAAAAAAAGGCGCGGATCATGGGCAGCCGGGTGGATGGCACCCGCAGCCTGGTAAGCGCCCTGGCCAGGCTTGAGCCGGAGCAGCGGCCCAGCACCCTGATCTGCTCCTCGGCCATCGGCTATTACGGCTCCCGGGGCGAGGAGATGCTGACGGAATCGTCCCTGCCCGGCAGCGATTTTCTGGCCACGGTCTGCCGGAGATGGGAGGAAGAGGCCATGAAAGCGGCGGAGCTGGGTGTGCGCGTCGTGACCATACGGATCGGGGTTGTGCTGGGCAAGGACGGCGGGGCGCTGGCCAAGATGCTCACCCCTTTTAAACTGGGACTGGGCGGCCGGCTCGGCAACGGCAGGCAATATATGTCCTGGATCCATATTGACGATCTGATCGGCATCATGCTCCATGCGGCCCGGAACCCGGAGGTGCACGGACCGGTAAACGGCGTGGCGCCCAATCCGGTGACCAACCGGGAATTCACGGCAGCCCTGGCGTCCGCCCTGCACCGGCCGGCCATCCTGCCGGTTCCCGGCTGCGTACTGCGGGCCGGCCTCGGCGAATTTGCCGCCGTGCTGCTCGGCTCCCAGCGGATCAGGCCAGACAAGGCCATCCAGACAGGCTATAAATTCATCTATCCCTTGCTCCAGGCCGCCATGCAGGCGGCGATCAACGATTGACCGGAGGCGGCCATGCGTATCTGGGACATCGATCCGGGCTATCTGAACCGGCAGAGCCTGCTGGGCGAGCATCGGGAACTGCACGCCATCTTCGTGGTGCTGACCCGAAACAGAAAAGGCTATGCGGCCCATCCGGAAACCAGGCGCTGGAAAGACCATCTGGCCGCCCTTGCCAAACGCCACGACCTGCTGGTGGCGGAGATGCGGTTAAGGGGCTACAAGCATCACAGCCCGCTGCCGGCGATCCCAGGCGATACCATCTGGCCGAAAACCTTTATCAACCCGCCCCACGCCCAGTTTGCCATTCTGCGGGAGAAGTACCGCGGCAAACAACCCGGCCGCATTCCCCTGCCCTCCTCGGCCCGGCAGCTGTGGGCCCAGCATAAATACTCCGTGCTGGCCCGCGACCCAAGGCTTTACCAAATCATTGGCCCCTGGCTGGCCGGCAAAGATGATGGGATCCGCTTCAGGGCCCTGGCAAAAATTCTTGTCCGCACCCTGCGGCTTGCTCCCCCGGCAGGGAGACTGCAAAACGGCCTGGAGCATATGTGGGGGTACGTCTCCCACCTCAGCGGCCGAAGTGGCGAGGCGGGGCAGAGCCCGCAGCTGCTGCTGCAGCTCACCCGCGAGCTTGCCGCCGCGGGCAATATTTCCTATCTGCTGGCATCCACCGCCTTAGGCGAAATCGGCGCATGGCTCCTGGACAACAGCCCCTCATAGATCGGCTAAACCTCCCTGTCTGCCCGGTTAACGATGATGATCTCGTAAAAAGTCTGTTTTCACCACAGAGCCCACAGAGATCACAGAGAAAATATTTTCATTTTCAGCAAGTTATCTCTGTGGGCTTGGTGCTCTCTGTGGTTAATTTTTTTTCAGTTTTTACGAATTCATTAACGACGCCTGGTGCCGGATCCGTCTCCGGCGGCAACCTGTTTGCGCTCGTAATGTTGGCGGATAGACAGGCAGGCGGCTGCGAGGACAGATTGAGCCGGCTGATCCGCCTGCAAAACAACGGCCGGCACGCCGATTTCCGCCAGATAGCGGAGGAAACGCGGGTATTCCCGGGCAACCCGCTCAAGCAGATGCGGTCTCTCATGAAAGGCCCGCAGACGGCGGGTCTGTTGCAGTTTGCATTGAATACGCGCATCGGCAACCGCTGCCGGCAGGCGAAGGTAGAGATACATGTCCGCCAGACGGCGGCGGGTCAGGGCTGAAAATATCGTCACCCGCCGGCAAGGGGTGAGATGGCGCAGGGCGGGCAGGTGGGCGGTGACCAGGGCGCACAAATCGATGACACTGTCGCGGTCCTCCAGGCAGATATCCGGCTGGTATTGTTTGAGCAGGCCCGGCAGCCGCTGCATGATCCAGTGCCGCTGCATGTTGCGCAGGCTGTGCCGCAGGGGGTGGGCGTCCTCCGGCAAAGCGCCGAGGAGATCCAGCCGCTCACCGCCCCTGGGGCACAGCGTGACGCGCTGGCCGATGCTCATGACGCTGCAGGAGGTTGCAAGCTCCCGCTCAAGCCCGGCCACGAGAGTACTCTTGCCGCTGCCGTCAATCCCCAGTATGCCGACCCGCAACGTCATGGCCAGGCAAACCGCAGGGGCAAAATTACAGGGCATGGCTTACCGGCGGGAAACCCCGGCCAGACAAATTTATCCGGCTGCCGCCCCGGCATGGCTAACGCCCGGCCCCTCTTAGCCATAATTTTTTCTCCAGCTCGACAATCAGATAGGTCAACATGCCGGCCGCCATGATCTTGCCCCAGGAGAGCATGCCGATGGGCTCGCTCTGGAAGAGCCGGTTCATGACCGGCAGGTAGGTGTAGACCATTTGCAGGAGCAGCATGGCTGCAGCGCCGCCAAAGGCCCACATGTTGGAAAAAAGCCCGAGCTGAAAAATGGACTTGCTCAACGAACGGCAGTTGAACAGATAAAAAAGCTCGATGACCACAAAGACATTGACCGCCACCGTGCGCGCCCGGGTGACGCTGGCGCCTGCCGCCAGTTCCCACTGAAAAAGGCCGAAGGCGCCGATGAGCAGCAGCGCGCCCACCAGGAAAATGCGGAAATTCAAGGTCCGGGTGAGGATAGGGGTGGCGGGGTCCCGGGGCGGACGCTGCATGATGCCGGGCTCCTTGGGCTCAAAGGCCAGCATCAGACCGAGAAACCCCGCGGTGGTCATGTTGATCCACAGGATCTGCACGGGCAGAATGGGCAGCGTGACCCCCAGGAAGATGGCGACCAGGATCACCAGTCCTTCCCCCAGATTGGTGGGCAGGGTCCAGACGATGAATTTTGTCAGGTTGTCAAAAACCCCGCGGCCCTCTTCAACCGCCGCCTCGATGGAGCTGAAGTTATCGTCGGTGAGCACCATGTCCGCCGCCTCCTTGGCCACCTCGGTGCCGGTGATGCCCATGGCCACGCCGATGTCCGCCCTTTTGAGCGCCGGGGCGTCGTTCACCCCGTCGCCGGTCATGGCCACCACATGTCCCTTGGCCTGCAGCGCTTCCACCAGCCGGAGTTTCTGTTCCGGCGTAGCCCTGGCGAACACCGCTGTTTTTTCCGCCGCATCAATCAAGGCCAGATCGGATAATTCCGCCAGTTCCCGGCCGGTCAGCACCGGAACCTTGCCCGTGCCGGCCGCGCCGTCAAGGCCGACCTGCCTGGCAATGGCCGCGGCGGTCAACGGGTGGTCGCCGGTGATCATCTTGACCTGCACCCCGGCGGCCTGGCAGATTTTCACGGCGGACACCGCGGCGGCCCTGGGCGGATCGATCATCCCCTGCAGGCCGATAAAGGTCAGGCCCGAGGCCACATCTGCATGGCTTATCCCCCTGCCGTTTTCCGGCAATTCCTTTCTGGCAAAGGCAAGCACCCGCTGGCCCCCGGAGGTCAGCTCTGCAATCTGCCGCGAGATTTCATCCATGCGCAGCTCAACCTGATTGCCGCCGGCATCCAGCCGGGTGGCGCATTTTTTCAGCAGCGACTCCACCGCCCCCTTGAGATAAATGGTGCTCGGCCTGCCGCCGCCGGCTTCCTGCAGGGTGGCCATGTACTGGTACTCGGACTCAAAAGGGATGGAGTCGATGCGGGGCGTTTCCGTTAATAACCGGTCCGGGGCATAACCGCCTTTCAGGGCGGAAACCAGCAGCGCCCCCTCGGTGGGATCGCCCTGCACCTGCCAGTTTCCCTCGCTTTCCACCAGCACGCTGTCATTGCACAGGGCACCGGCCCGCAGACATTCCGCCAGGGCGGGAAAATCATTGCCGTCCACCAGCCGGCCGTCCTGTTCAATCCGGCCGGCCGTGGGATTGTAACCTGCGCCGGTTATCCCGTAGCGGATACCGCCGGCAATTATTTCCTTCACCGTCATCTGGTTTTCGGTCAGGGTGCCGGTTTTATCAGTACAGATCACCGTGGTGCTCCCCAGGGTCTCAACCGCAGGCAGCTTGCGGATAATGGCGTGACGCCTGGCCATCCTTGACACGCCGATGGCCAGGGTGATGGTGACCGCCGCCGGCAGCCCCTCGGGAATGGCCCCCACCGCCAGGGCCACGGCGGCCATGAACATGTCGAAAAGAGTTTCCCCCCGCACCATGCCCACCAGCACGGTCACTGCCGCCAGGGCAAGGATGGCATACAGCAGAATGTTGCTGAACTGGGCGATCTTGCGGGTCAGCGGCGTCTCCAGCTCCACGGTGGTGGAGATCAGCTGGGAGATGCGCCCCACTTCGGTATGATCACCGGTGGCGGTGACGATGCCCGTTCCCTGGCCATAGGTTACCAGGGTTGAGGCGTAGGACATGTTCCGCCGGTCCGCCAGTACGGTATCGTGGGCGAGCTGGCCACCTGCTTTGGCAACCGGCAGGGACTCGCCGGTCAAGGCGGATTCATCGATCTGCAGCTCCCGCACCTGCAGGAGCCGCAGATCCGCCGGCACCTTATCACCGCCCTGCAGAAAAACAATATCTCCCACCACCAAATCGGCCGCCGCAATACGTTTTTTCCCGCCCTGCCGCAGTACCGTGGCCTCGGTGGTCATGGTCCTGGCCAGGGCCGCCAGGGCGTTGACCGCCTTTGACTCCTGGATGAAACCGATAATGGCGTTGACAATCACCACGCCGAAGATGACCCCGGAATCCACCCACTCCTGCAGCAACGCCGTCGTGACGCCTGAGGCGATGAGGATATAGATCAGCGGCTGGTGGAACTGCAGCAAAAAACGCCGGAACGGCCCTTTCCCTTTCCTGGCGGTGATGGCATTGGGACCGAAATATTCCAGACGGTGCTTGATCTCAAACAGGTCAAGACCCTTGTCCGGATTGCTTCCCAGCAGATCAACCACCTCATCCGCCGGCAGATGATGCCAGTGTTTGTCTATTAAATTATCCATAAAGCTCTTTCCTAAAAAATGACGATTTAAATTTGCTTGCCAAGCCAACAGGACGATTTAAGCCCCGCTGCAATCTCTTCCGGACCGGGGCGCAGCGGCCGGGGCGGCAAGGGGCCGCTGGGATTTACCACCATGAACGACATTTGTTTAAGACATGCTCTGGACAGACCGGCTCAAAACATTGACCGCCGGCTTATTTGAAGCTTAAAACGATTTATTGCTTGAACGCTAACGCATAACAGGTCATAATTCAACACGAAAACCTTATTTCCTGTTATCATCGGACTTCATCACCTTCCTTCTTTAGAATCTCTATGTCGCCTAAAACAGCGCAAAAAACAGTTCTTATACTCTGCGTCATCGGCATTTCGGCAATCTTTCTTGCCATGACCAGCCAATTTCTCATGTCCATCTTCATGGCCGGTCTCTTTACCGCCCTGACCAACCCCCTGTATCAGCGGCTCCTTGGGCGCTGCCGGGGTAAACAAACCCTGGCCTCCCTCCTCACCATCCTGGTGATAGTCTGTGTGGTCCTCATCCCGTTCTCCGGCCTGATCGGCGTGGTGGTCGCCCAGGCGATCAACGTCAGCCAGTCCGTCACCCCCTGGGTACAATCCTTTCTCGCGCAACCCACCGCCTTTTCCGACTACCAGCACCGGATCCCCTATTACGAGCAGCTCCTCCCCTACCGGGATGTGATCATCCAGAAGCTCGGCATCCTGGTCGGCAACGCCTCGACCTTCCTGATCGATTCGTTTTCTTCAATGACCAAGATGACGGTCAATGCCGTCCTGATGTCCTTCATCATGCTCTACACCATGTTTTATTTTCTCATAGACGGGCATAAGCTGCTGGACAAAATCCTCTACTACCTCCCCCTTGAAGACCGGGAAGAACAACTGCTGCTGCAGCGGTTCACCTCCGTGGCCAAGGCGACCATCAAGGGCACCCTGATCATCGGCATCCTCCAGGGAACCCTCTGCGGCATCGGCTTTTCCCTGGCCGGCATCCAGAGTCCCGTGTTCTGGGGCACCCTCATGGCCGTCCTCTCCATCATCCCCAGCGTGGGCACGGCCATCATCTGGCTCCCCGCCCTCATCATCCTGCTTCTGCTGCGGGACATAACCGGCGCCGTCATCCTCGGCGTTGTCTGCGGACTCATTGCCGGCAATGCCGACAATATCATCCGGCCGCGACTCGTCGGCAACGACACCAAAATGCACGACCTCTTTGTCCTTTTCGGCACCCTTGGCGGCATTTCCATGTTCGGCATCATCGGCATCATGGTTGGGCCGATTCTCGCCGCCCTGTTTGTGACCATCTGGGAGATCTACGGGGAATCCTTCAAGGAGTTTCTGCCCGCGGTGTCTTCCCGGCCCAACCCGGCAGATGACTCACCCGTTGTGCCGCACGATAAACAGCCGCGCGGTGCCCCAAAAAAGAAAAAGAAGTAGCCCCCTGCCGGACCCAGGTGCTTCTCCCGGCACCTGCCGCGAAAATATTTTCTAAATCCGCAACTGGGCGCTATAATTGTTTCTGAAAGGGTAATGAGGAAAGAAGCGCCCCGGCGGACCATGGCCGGGGGCAGGAGTGCAACATATTTGGGGAGAAACAGCATGCAGCGCATCATCCGGCAGAAAAACCGCATCCTGGCCCTGGCTCTCGCCGGGATCCTGGCCATTGCCACCCCTGCCCTGGCGGAGAAACCGTCCTGGGCCGGCGGCGGCAAAAAAGGCGATAAACACGAACAGAGTGACAGGCAGGAGAGTCATGATGACCATGGCGACTACCGGCAGGGCATGACGCCAAACGTGTTTTTCGGCGACCGGCAGCGGACCGCGGTCCGCAGTTACTATACGGAACAATTTCGTTCCGGCCACTGCCCGCCGGGGCTGGCCAAGAAGAAAAACGGCTGCATGCCTCCCGGTCAGGCCAGGAAGTGGGCTTTAGGCCGGCCACTGCCCCAGGATGTTGTTTCTTATGATTTGCCGCCCGAGGTTATTGTCCAGCTCGGGCCGCCGCCGGAGCATCACCGTTTCGTGCGCGTGGCAAACGATATCCTGCTGATCGCCGTGGGAACCGGGATAGTGGTTGATGCCATCCAGGATTTGAGCAATTACTGATTCAGAAGACAGAATTCAGAAGACAGGAGATAGAATTCACTTCTCACTTTCCGCGGCTGACCGCCAGATCCGCCAGGATCCAGTCCGCCGCCTCCTGCAGGTTCTCGGCCACATAATGGGGCTGGATCTGCTGCTGCGGGCCGATATACTCATAGTCGCCCCGGCCATAGCCGGTGAGCACCAGGATGCCCTTGGCCCCGCAGCTGGCCGCGGCCTTGAGATCCGACCAGCGGTCTCCCACCACATAGGAGCGGGCCAGATCAAGCTCCATCTCCCGGGCGGCCCGGACAAAAAGACCGTTTTTCGGTTTACGGCAATCGCAGTCCACCCGGAACCTGGCCTCCCTGGCCTCGGGATGGTGGGGGCAGACATAAATGCCGTCAACATGGGCATTGTCCTCAGCCAGCTGCAGCTCCATCTTCTGGTGCACCGCAGCCAGCAGGCTTTCCGGGAAATAGCCCCTGGCCAGGCCTGACTGGTTGGTGACCACCACCACGGGAATGCCGGCAATGTTGAGCCGGCGGATGGCCTCAGTCACCCCCTCCAGCAGATGAAAACGGTCGATATGGTTGATGTAGCCCATCTGCTCATTGATGGTGCCGTCCCTGTCCAGAAACACCGCGGGTTTCATCGCTTCTCCAGTAATCCCCGCACCGCCCCCGCCACCTCGGCCACCGGGATAGCGAGCATGCAGCGGAAATCGGATTTACAGTTTTTCTTCAGACAGGGCCGGCAGTCAAGATCCTTCTGCACCACCACCGCCCGGTCCGAGAACGGGCCGGTCGCCACCGCATCGGTGGAGCCGAAAATCGCCACCAGCGGGGTTTTAAGGGCAGCCCCCACATGCATCAGCCCCGAATCATTGGTGACAAAGGCGTCACAGCTCGCGATCAGGGCCATTGCCTGGCCCAGGGACGTTTTGCCGGCCAGGCCATGGATAAAGCCTTCGCCGTAACCGCAGATGACATCAATGGTCTCCCTGTCCGCCGCGGTGCCGAACACCATGAATTTCGCCCCGCTCTCCCGGTGCAGACCCGCGGCCAGCTGTCCGTACCGCTCCGCCGGCCAGCACTTGGCCGGACCATATGCCGCTCCGGGATTGATGCCGATGACCGGCCCGGCGCCTAAACCTTTCCTGAATTTGCCGGCAAACTCCACATCCTGGTCCGCCAGCCGCAGGAAGAGTTCGTTGCTGCCGCAGGTCAGGCCTAAATCCGCAAGCAATGCCTGGTAATAGAAGACCTGGTGCTTTCGGCGGATTTCCGCGCGAATCGGCACCCCATGGGTCAACAGCAGCGAACGCGCATCCCTTTGATAGCCGGCGCGGACCGGGATGCCGGCCAGTTTGGCCAGCAGGGCCGCCTCAAAGGCGTTCTGCAGCAGAATGGCCATATCAAAGCGCATGGTTTTCAACAACCGGCTCAGACGCAGCAGGCCGGGCACCCCGTGGTGCTCACCTTTTTTTTGATAAAAGATGATGTTATCGACATGGGGGCTGGCGGCAAAGACATCGGCCATCCACGGCTGGGCAAGCATGGAGATCTCTGCTTCCGGGAAATTCTGCCGGATCGTCCGCACCGCCGGGGTGGTCATGATGGCATCGCCGATCCAGTTGGTGGAGCGTACCAGTATT
Source organism: Desulfobulbaceae bacterium (assembly GCA_023230525.1). GTDB lineage: Bacteria > Desulfobacterota > Desulfobulbia > Desulfobulbales > SURF-16 > SURF-16. Next base: position 309 of record JALNXE010000066.1, on the reverse strand, counting down.
TTTTTGGGGTGAAACTCTTTCAGGGATGACTTCATGGACCTTCTACCGGAACCGGCTGCTCAACCGGCCGTGGGAATAAAAAGAACGGGACAGGACTGTTCACTCTTTCAGTCAGCTTCATGCAATTTTGCATGATTGCTTACTTACCCGGAAGCTGTCAAGTTTTTTATCCGGGTCTTGGTCTAACCCTTGCAAAAAAAAGAATAGAGTGGTAAAAGAGTTGGATTTTTACATCACACATCCCTGAGAAACCCCTTTGGTGCCCGTCTGGGTTGGGGAAAACGGGATGGCGGACAAACCAAAAAAATT
>JALNXE010000065.1 GCA_023230525.1 Desulfobulbaceae bacterium | reverse complement strand
TGGTCTGGCAATGCATTACACCCCCAATTATGATTGGTTGCTGGGGCTTGAGCTTGACACCCTTTTCCAGGGGAAAAATGAGAAAAACGGCGCTGATGTCGGCAATACCGGCGGCTCCCGGACCAATCTGGCGGCAGTGGCTGACTGGAAGTTCCTGACCGCCCTGGGCGGCAACTTCTCTTTACGGCTCACTGCAGGGCTGCCAATCTATGAAGACTTGAACCATTTCACCTACGGCACCATGGAGAAGGTTCAGCTGGGCGGCGGCTATTTTGCCACTGTTTCCATCAACTTCAACAGGCGCTTCCAGACGCAATAGCGGCGTTGGTTTTGCCATAATCCCTCCCAGGGTGGAGGGATTGTGGCAATTGCCGGACGAACCGTTTTTGCTGCACGGATTGGGTCTTAGGAGCCGTTACGAAAAAACATGGCCATTTTTTTAATTTCGTTACGGCTCCTAAGACCCCTCAAGGGGGTGCTGAAAAGAGTGTCGTTGGGGCGCATTTCTCTGGCCATGTTATTTTTTTACACGGCTTAATCGTCAAAATCCCCCTTCCGGCCTTTGTCGGTATCAAACGTCGCAGCCCTGGCTATGATCTTTTCCGGGGTCCAGTCGGCAGGGTCTTCAAGGCGCTGGGCCTTTGGTCCCGGATCAAAAGAGCCTTTCCGCAGGATGGCCTCGATGGCCAGTTCCGCCGTATCCTGGGCGTTGAAGACATTGACCAGCATGTTGTAGACAAAATCCTCCACCCGTTTGCACATCCGGGCGCGGATCGCCGCCGGCTGGCCGAGTAGGCTGTTTTCAAAGGGCAGATTAAGGCTTTTGTAGCCGCCGGCCTTCCAGCCTTTTTCCTTGGCATAATCCACCATGGCCTGCCACATCTCCTCAGAGACCCCTTCATTTTTGACCTTGACCAGATTGCCGTCACTGTCCAGAATGGCATTGCCATAGTCATTGACCTCAACCCCCCAGGAAATCATCTGCAGGGCGGTGGCGACGTTGGCCTTGGTGGTGCGGGTTTTTTGGGCGATTTCCCGCAGCCGCTCCGAGCTGTTGCCGGAGGTGCCGTGCTGGGCGCCGGAGGTCTTATAGGGGGCCAGAACCTGGTGGATTTTCGCGGTTAGTTCCACCTGGATGCCCTGGCCGCTCTCCTCAAGGCCATGGGTGGTGCCGTTGTTTAGGGCGATCCAGTTGGGAAAGATATTGTGGGCATTGAGCCCCTGGATGAGGAACAGGGCCTCAGCCGGGGTAGAGAGCCCTTCGTTGCCTTTAATTTCCCCCACCTCGGTCTCCAGGCCGGCCCAGGCCGGAATAAATTGATTGAGCTCCAGGTTGGCCAGCAGGTTCTTGTCGTCCGGCATGTGCGAGGCGTCAATGGCAATGGAGGTGATGCCGGCCTCGAAAATGGTGGGGATCTCCACCCTGGCAAAGGGGAGGTCCTTTTCGCTCTTGATGCCATAATGGTCGGCGTGGATGGCCACCGGAATGGTGATCGCGAGTTCGTTGCACACCTGATCGACTTGGCGGGCGATGTTCCAGTAGTTGGTCGGGCAGTAGGCCTTTGCCCCGCCTTCAGAGCGGGCAATCTCAATGATGATGGCGGCTTTGGCTTTCTGGGCGGCCATCAGTGCCCCGCGGATGACAAAATAATTACGGCCGTTGGCAGCCATGGTCATGGCCTTGCCCTTCTGCGACAGGGCCTGATCAATCACCTTGCCGCTGACGAGCAGCCCGCGTGAATTGGGGAATAGTTTGACGATATTGGGCGGTCGACCTATTTCCAGTGCCTTGTTAAACTCTGCTGCGCTGACAGTCATAACAGTTCTCCATAGTGAAAAATTTTCCAGAAATATTCAGTTGAATGAATTCGTTAGAATTTTACAATATTTTTAACAGGATGAAGAGGGTTTTTTTTGTGAAAATCGCGAGCCGGGTCAAGTTCTGCGGATTTCCGCCGGATTATCGGTTGACTGTTGAAGAAAATAGGATAAGAAGTGTATCTTCTCCGGCAATGGGCAGGAACATAAAGCAAGCAGGCGGCTGCGGATAAACAGATGAAACAGGATCCCTTTCTCATAGAAATTAAAACCAGGCTGGCGGCCAGGGAGGAACAGTATCTCGGACCATATGCCGCCAAGAGCGGGGAGGCCGTCCGCCGCAGGCCTGAGCAGCTTGAGGGGCACCGGCCCGCCTTTGCCGTGGATACGGACCGCATCCTGCATTCCCGGGCCTATACCCGCTATATCGATAAAACCCAGGTCTTTTACATGGTCAGAAACGACCATATTACCCACCGGGTTCTCCATGTGCAGCTGGTCTCGAAAATCGCCAGAACCATCGGCCGGGTGCTCTCGTTGAATGAGGATCTCATCGAGTCCATCGCCCTGGGCCATGATATCGGCCATCCGCCGTTTGGTCATGATGGGGAAAAGATCCTTGACGGCTTATGCCGGGAGCATGGTCTGCCCTCTTTTCAGCATAACCTGCAGAGTGTCCGTTTTCTGGAACATATCGAGAGAAAAGGCAAGGGGGTCAATCTCACCCTGCAGACCCTTGACGGTATCCTCTGCCACGATGGCGAGGTGCATGATCGCAGCCTGCGGCCTGAGCGCCATGTGTCCTTTGCCGATTTTGACGATAAAATGGGCCGCAAGGCGGGCAACCCCGCTACCCCTCTGGCACCCATGACCCTGGAAGGCTGCGTCGTCCGTTTTGCCGATACCATCAGCTATATCGGCCGCGATATTGAAGACGCCATTGAGCTGGGCCTGATCAGGCGCAGCGATATCCCGGCGGACTGCCGGGAAACCCTGGGCGAGACTAACGGCACCATTGTCCATAACCTGGTCACCGATCTGTTGAAAAACAGCGGGCAGGATGCCATTGCCTTCAGCCCGGCAATGTCCGAGGCCTTGCGTTCGTTGAAAAAGTTCAATTATGAACGGATTTATTTGAATCCTGCCATAAAAAAGGACGTGGAAAAGATAAAAACATGTTACCGTCGACTTTTTCAAGCCTACCTGGATGATGTGCATTCCCCCAAGAAAAAGAGCATCTTTTTCTCCGAATTTATCAATAAGATGGATCCCGACTATGTAGGCGAGACCCCTCCTGCCGCCATAGTCTGCGATTTTCTGGCCGGCATGACCGATGATTATTTTCTGAAGCAGGCGGCTTTGTTAGGCTGCTCCATCCCGCAAAAACAGTAATGAAGCGTTTAAAAAGATTAATCCCGGGCGAAAACGCTCTGATGGTTATTATTGCCGCTGCCATCGGACTTGCGGCAGGGTTTGCCAATATACTTTTCCGGTCCACCGAAGAACTCGTTCACCATTATATTTTTCAGACCGGCCATGAACTGCTGATCGGTGACGGCGGACTGCGTCTGCTGCTGCTGCCGCTGATTCCCATGTTCGGCATGGTGCTGCTCATCCCGCTCAGCTATTTTTTTCCCGGCGAGGTGAACGGCTACGGGTTCACCAACTTTCTGCGCAAGGTGAACCTGGAGGGCGGCAAGATCAAATTCCGCACCATTGTGCTCAAGACCGTTTCCACCTCCCTCACCATCGGCACCGGAGGTTCCGCCGGGGTGGAGGGTCCCATCGCCCAGGTGGGCGGCGCCATCGGCTCCCAGGTCGGTCAGTTCTTCCGGGTGTCCGGCGACCGCATGAAGGTCTATATCGCCGCAGGTTGCGCCGGCGGTGTTGCCGCCATGTTCAACGCCCCCATTGCCGGTGTCTTTTTTGCCTCGGAAATTGTCCTGCTCGGCACCTACGAGATGTCCTCCTTTTCCGCCCTGGTTATCTCCTCGGCCATGGCCACCGTGGTCTCCCGGGCCACTTATGGTGAAAGCCCGGCATTTCCCGTGCCTGATTATCAGCTTATCAACGCCCCGGTGGAGATCCCCCTCTACATCCTCATGGGCGTGGTGGTGGGGATCGTGGCCGTGCTGCATATCCGGATTTTCTACTGGATCAGGGACCGGTTTGCCGCAGTTCCCGTCAATATCTTTGTCAAGCCGGTCATCGGCGCTTTCATCGTCGGTTCCATCGGCATCGGCATGCCCCAGGTCATGGGCAACGGCTATGAGTATATCGGCGATGTTTTGCACGGCCACGGTGTTGTCTGGGTGATGCTGGTCCTTGTTTTTCTCAAGATTTTTGCCACCGCCGTCACCCTCGGCTCCGGCGGGGCAGGGGGGGTGTTTGCCCCCTCGCTGTTTATCGGGGCGGTGCTGGGCGGCACCTACGGCGGCGCGGCCAACTATCTGCTGCCGGCCGGAACCATCGCCTTAAGCGGCGCCTATGCCGCGGTGGGCATGGGTTCGTTTCTGGCCGCGGCGACCCATGCGCCGCTCACCGCCATTTTTCTGCTCTTTGAGATGACGGGCAATTATCTGATTATCATCCCGATCATGCTGGCCAGCGTCATCGGCACGGTTGTCGCAAAAAAGCTCTGCCAGGATTCCATTGATACGGTTGATTTCACCCGGCAGGGAATCGATATCCATGATGGACGCGAAATTGCCGTCATGAAATCCATCAAGGTGGGCCTGGCCATGACCGAGGATGTGGGTTTTGTCAGCGAATCGGCCAATATCAACCATCTGCTGAAAATTTTCAGCATGGCGGAGGGCAGTTTTTATTTCCCGGTGCTGGCTGACTCGGGCCGCAACGCCGGCCAGATGGTCGGCATTATCTCCCTGCAGGATGTGAAGACCATTCTGCACGACGAGGAATTGCGGGCCAACGCCAGTGTCGGCAACATCTGCGCCCGTGATGTCATTACCCTCACCCCTGACGACAACCTCTTCACCGCCATGGAGCTTTTTCAAAAAAAAGGCATTGAGGAAATTCCCGTGGTGGAAAGCGACAAGGAGCGCTGGGTGGTGGGCATGCTGAAGAGGCGTAATGTCATTGCCGCCTATAACCGCGAGGTCTTGAAAAAAGGCATCAGCAACAAGGGCATGACGCTGCCGCTCCACTGATTGCCGGAAGCCGTTTCGCTGGCCGCAAGGCAAGCATTGATCCTGCCTGTGCCTCTATTTGGCCCGGCAAAATCCGCTGCGAAAATATCTGAGAAAAATATGAATTAGTGGTTGTTTTAAATGATAATGGTTATTGTTTAAACAAGATGTAAGGATGGTTAATATTTGCAAGTGATGAGTAGAGATCCCTTCATACCGTAAGAAGGGAGGAGGTGTTATATGACAACAACAGAACTTTTCCGCGAAGCGCAGAATTACTTCGTGGACGGACAGCTGCAAGAGAGTATTGACATGTTCACCCGGGCCCACGACGAAGGATATGATCCGGCGCGGACCTATCTGAGCCGAGGGGTGGCCTATCTGCGAAGTGAAGATTATGATAAGGCCATCGATGATTTCAACGCGGTTATTGCGTTGGATCCTGATAATGAAAGGGGCTATTATTACCGGGGTATCGCCTTGATTGACAAGAGGGACTATGAGCATGCCCTGGAAGATCTGGATCATGCCATTGTGCTGAACCCTGAACGCGGCACGGCCTTTCTGGCCAGAGGGCTGGCAAAAAGCGAGCTTGGCTGTGAGGAGGACGCTGCCGTTGATTTCAAGGCTGCCGTGGCTTACTCCGACGTGGAGAGCAGCAGCTTTGCCCATTCTTTCGGCAATACCCATACCCTGTTAGAGAGATCCATGGCCCTGCTGGAAGGCGAGCGTGGGCCTCTGCGCTATGTATTGACCGAGGGTGAAATCAAGAAGCTCGAGAAGTGGATTGAGCACTAAGCCGTTGTAAAAAAAAATAACAGGGCCAGAGAAAGGCGCCCCAATAACACTCTTTTCAGTACCCCCTTGAGGGGTATAAGGAGCCGTAATTAAAAAAATGGCCATGTTATTTCGTAATGGCTCCTAAACAACAGTTCATAACTGCTGATAAAGGTGGACCGCAAGGCCCACCTTTTTTATTGGCGGAAACAAAAAAATAGCGGCCGGCTTTCCCTGGGCTGCGGCTATTCCGAGAGCGAGATGTCCACCGAGGGCCGCAGGGTGGCGCAGGTTTTCACGGCGGCATGGATCATGTTGTTCTTGAAGGCCGCCACCCTGGCCGTATCGGTGGGCGCGCCCTCGTCATAGGCCACCAGGCCGATCTGGTGCAGGATGTAATCAAAACGGGGAGCCCATTTGCGGGAGCCCAGCCGCGCCGTGGTGGAGCAGTTGTCCACCATGAAGGCCACCCCCTTGAAATGCATATAGGGATTGAGTGAATCCACCGCCTCGATCACCGATTCGTTGCACACCTCGCTTAAGCAGTGACCCTTTTCCACCAGCAGGTCGATCTGGGCCATCATGGTGGCGCAGTAGACGCCTGCGGTTAAGGGGTTCAGCGGGATATCCTTTTCCACCCGACCGGCCCGCACCTTTTTGCCCACCTGCCACATGCGGGTGCCGTCGATCTTGCCCATGGGGAAGCGTTTGAAACGCTGGCCCGCCATGATGACGCTTCTGATCTCATTGCCGCTGGCCACCTCATCATAGATCTCCAGCAGCATCTCAAAGGCCGGGGCGTAGCACAGGGAATAAACCCTCTCGAAGATCTCCCTGCCCTTGGCATCGAGTTTCAGAATGCCGTTATGGGACCGCTCAGCGCTGAACTCTCGGAGGGTTTGTGGTCCCGGTTTGGCAAATATTATTACTGATATTTGTCCTTGCAAAAAATAGAATGAAATTGAATATAAAGGATTACACTAAAAAAGAGCTTAGAGCCGTTACGCAATAACATGGCCATTTCTTCAATTTCGTTACGGCTCCCTATGCCCTTCAAGGGGGTACTGAAGAGAGTGCCGTTCCGCCCCTTTCTCTGGCCAGGTTATTTTTTACACCGGCTTAACCCCTGAAGACACCACCAGCGAGCAAGAGGAGGTAATTTGTCATGTACAGGTTTTTCCTTTCCTTTGTCATTCTGCTGTTCGTCAGTTCCCCTGCCTTGGCCGATGCGGTGCTGCCCACTGCCGACAAGGAGGGCAGCCGGGACGATCCGCGGCTCAAACGCTACGAGGGCTCTTTCATTATTTCCTTTGAGCAGCGCAGCTTTGATGCGTTTCAGCTGCCGCTCGCCAGACTTGCCCAGGTGCCGGGCAGAAAGGACAATCACAACAACCATTATTTTGAGCCCGGAGAAAAGAAAAGCCTGGAAGGATCCCGCACCCGGCTGGTGTATCTGCTGCCGGAAAAACGGACGCCCCTGGAGGTGCTGCGCAATTACCAGCAGGAAATCAAGGAGCAGGGCGGCGATATCCTGTTTGAGTGCAGCGGCGGGGAATGCGGCGGTGATCCGGGCCGGAGCAGCGCAGGCGGCGGGGGAGAGATGAGTCTGGCCATGTACCTTATGCCCCAGGAAAGCATCAGTGACCCGGTTTTTTCAAACGGCCACTGTGCCATGACCGAACGGATCAATGATCAGCGTTATACCGCAGCGGAGCTTCCCGCCAGCGGCCTCCATGTCTCGGTGCTCACCTATACGCTGAAGGGCGGTTCGTCCTGCAAGGCGTTCAAGGGCCGCACCATCGCCATCGTCGACCTCATCGAGGCCAAGGCCCGGGAGCAGAAGATGGTGACCGTCAAGGCGGAGGAGATGGAACGGGAGATTGCCGTAAGCGGCAGCATTGCCCTGTACGGCATTTACTTTGACTTTGATCAGGCGGTGGTCAAGCCCGAATCCCAACCCACCCTGCAGGAGATCGCCCAGCTTTTAAAAAATAAACCGGAGCTGAAGCTGCTGATTGCCGGCCACACCGATAATGTGGGATCCTTTGTCTACAATATGGACCTGTCCCAGCGCCGGGCCGCGGCCGTGGTGCAGGCGCTGACCAGCGGCTTCGGCATTGACCGGGCCCGGTTGACGCCGGTGGGGGTTTCCTCCGCCAGCCCCAAGGCCACCAACCGGTCCGAGGAGGGCAGGGCCAAAAACCGGCGGGTGGAGCTGGTGGAAAACTAGCCTATGGCCAGGCAAAAGCTGTCGGCTGTTGGTTTTTTGCGGTTTGCCCTGGTCTGGGCGGCGATGTGCATGGCTGCCGCCCTTTTCCCGGCCCTTGCCGTTGCAGGCCAGCAGGGTTTGACCCCGCCGGTTGGCAGCGATGAGCGCCAGGCCATTGCCGATGCCCTGCGGCAGGAGGTGAAGGCCCTGCACGGGCTTGACGTGAAGTTTGTCATTACCCAGCTGCAAGTTAAAGATAACTGGGCCTGGATCCAGATCCGGCCGCAATCCCCCGGCGGCGAAAACAGCTATGAGGATATCGCCGCCCTGCTCCGCAAGGTAAACGGCGTATGGCGGCTCTGCGAGCTGGCCTGCACCGAACCGGACAATCCCGACTGTCTGGGCGAACCGGAATACTTCAGGCGGCTGCAACTTCGTTTTCCCGAGGCGCCTCGGGAGATTTTTCCCGGCTTTTAAGTTTTTTTCTGGGGCAAGACGCAGGGGCTAATCGTGAGGCGGGTTCTTGCGCAACTGATGACCTGGGCAAGTTTACTCTTTCCGTCGTTTTGTTTTCTTCTGTTTGGTTTTTTCAATACTGTGGCTGGCCATTTTCGGATCAGGATGATCAAAGTAAATAGAGACGGCCCACAGCCCGGTGACGATCACCCCTAGCCCGCATCCTATCCAGGTGATGAGTTTGCGGTTTTCATCGTTGAGTAGCCAGTTGAGGATGTTATTTGTGCCAAGGAAGGTAGAGGCGGCCCACATACCAAGGATGATCACCAACAGCCCCCCGGCCAGCCAGGAGAGGAATTTTTGATTTTTTTCGTTGCTGAGCCAGTTGTTCATGTTGTGAGAATTAAAGTTGGTATTGGTTTACTGGGGGATGATAATGGCTGAGGATGATTATTACCTGACTTGTTGTTTTCTGCATAATTATATTTTGCCGGGGTCAATGAAATGCAAGGTGTCACGGTTGGGGATAAAAGGGACGGGCTCTGTCTCATTTATCCGCTGACTTCCCGTTCGGCAATCTGCCAGAAGGCCTGCACTGTCGGGTTTGCCATGTTTTTCTCAAAGGTGCAGACACTGACGGCAAAAGGGGTCAGGGCAGGGTTGACCCCCAGGGTGACGACCTGGTCCCGCATGGGGCTTTTGTCCAGTACCAGTTGCGGCACCACGCCGATGCCGCAGCCGAGGCTGACCATGGTGATGATGGCCTCGTTGCCCGCCACCTGGGCATAGATATTCGGCTGGAGGCCTTGCTCCTTAAACCAGGAGTCAAGGCGCTGGCGGCCCAAGCCTTTTTCTGCCATGATCATGGGCACGGTGTGCCAGTCGATGGCCGCGTCCTGTCCGGCCGGCTTGTTGCCGAAATGGGCCGGGCCGATGAAGAGCAGCGGGGTTTTAATGACCGTGATGAATTTGAGCTGGGCCGGCAGTTTGTCCGGCAGGGCGGCAACAATGACATCCGCCTCGCTGTTGTGCAGCTTTTCCAGGGCATTGGCCTGATCGCCGGTCTGCAGGGTGATATGGACCTCGGGGTAGAGTTTGCGGTATTTTTTCAGCATCTGCGGCAGGATGCTGTAGACGGCGGTGACTGAGCAGTACAGCGATATCTCGCCCCGCAGGATTTTTTCGTCAATGGACAGGTCATTGACCAGCTGCTGCCAGTTTCTGATCGTCTCCTCGGCATAGGTTCTGAAGCGCTGGCCCGCCTGGGTCAGGGAAACCGAGCGGTTGTCGCGGATGAAGAGCTTCTTCCCCACCTCCTCCTCCAGGCGCTGGATGGTCCGGGTCAGGGCCGAGGGGGTGATGTGGCAGGCCTGGCTGGTGCGGCCGAAATGCAGGGTGCCGGCCAGGTGCTTGAAGATTTTCAGTTCCTGGATGTTCATAATTTGTTCGTTTTCGCCGCTCTTGGGGAAAATATCATTGCAATATCTGCAATGCAGCATAGCGAATAAATCACTTTACGCAACGAAATTCGGTGGTAAGGTGAGATGATTACGGTTTCAGTTAAAAAAGTATGAACTTTCAAGGAGAACAATATGGCGCACAATTATTTCAATACCTTACCATTACGCATCCAGCTTGAGGAACTCGGCCAGTGCCGGTTCATGGAGCAATCGGAGTTCAACGGCGTTGAGGCGCTCAAGGGCAAAAAGATCGTCATCGTCGGCTGCGGCGCCCAGGGCCTGCACCAGGGCCTCAACCTGCGGGACAGCGGCCTGGACATCTGCTATGCCCTGCGGGAATCGGCCATCACCGAAAAACGGCAGTCATGGAAGAACGCCACGGGCAACGGTTTTGTGGTCGGCACCTATCAGGAGCTGATTCCCGCCGCTGATCTGGTCATCAACCTGACCCCGGACAAGCAGCATACCAGTGTGGTCACGGCGGTGATGCCGCTGATGAAGCAGGGGGCGTGTCTGTCCTATTCCCACGGCTTTAATATCGTTGAAGAGGGCATGCAGATCCGCAAGGACCTGACCGTCATCATGGTTGCTCCGAAATCCCCCGGCACCGAGGTGCGGGAGGAGTATAAGCGCGGCTTCGGCGTGCCGACCCTGATCGCCGTGCACCGCGAGAACGATCCGCAGGGCGAGGGCTGGGAGCTAGCCAAGGCCTATGCCTGCGGCACCGGCGCCGACCGGGCCGGGGTGCTGCAGTCGTCGTTTGTCGCCGAGGTCAAATCCGACCTGATGGGCGAGCAGACCATTCTCTGCGGCATGCTGCAGGTTGGGTCCCTGCTGTGCTATGACAAGATGATCGAAAAAGGTGTGGAGGCGGGCTATGCCTCCAAGCTGATCCAGTACGGCTGGGAAACCATTACCGAGGCCCTGAAGCACGGCGGCATCACCAATATGATGGACCGCCTCTCCAATCCGGCCAAGCTCATAGCCGTCGCCCTGGCGCATGAACTCAAAGAGATCCTCACCCCGCTTTTTGAGAAACACATGGACGACATCATGTCCGGCCATTTTTCCCGCACCATGATGGAGGACTGGGCCAAGGGTGACGCCAATCTGCTGAAATGGCGGGCCGAGACAGGGAAGACCGCTTTTGAAAAATCCGTGGGCACGGATGCCGTCATCCCCGAGCAGGAGTATTTTGATAACGCTATTCTCATGGTGGCCATGGTCAAGGCCGGGGTCGAGCTGGCCTTTGACACCATGGTTTCCGCCGGCATCAAGGAGGAATCCGCCTACTATGAGTCCCTGCACGAGGTGCCGCTGATCGCCAACACCATTGCCCGTAAAAAATTGTACGAGATGAACGTGGTCATCTCCGACACCGCTGAGTACGGCTGCTATCTCTTCACCCAGGGCGCCCTGCCGCTGCTAGCCGATTTCATGAAGAAGATCGAGACGGATGTCATCGGCCGGGGGCTTACCCTCAAGGATAACGGGGTGGACAATATCGCCCTGATCATGGCCAATGAGGAAATCCGCTATACCGGCGTTGAGATGATCGGCGAGGAGCTGCGTTCCTATATGGAGGCCATGAAGCCGATTTTCTAAAGAGAAGTTCCGTTTCGGTTATTGCTGATTTGATGTTGAAAGGGGAGCCGTTTTTTCGCGGCTTCCCTTTTTGCTTTTGCAGATTGTGCGGTTAACTGGTACATTCGGCCCAGCAATTGATCGTAATTTTATCTCTTTGCCTTGTTCCAGTGGTCCGTTTTAGGAGCCGTTACGAAATAAGATCTGCCTTCTTGGCCATTTCGTTACGGCTCTTTATACCGTTTTGCCCAGCCGGATGAGGACATTATTTTGTTACAACGGCTTAGCACTTGGCCGACAATTCATTATGACAGAACTTTCCCCGCAGATACTGACCGCCCTGATCTGGGGCACCTGGTGTTTTTTTCACAGTCTGCTGATTTCCCACTGGTGGCTGGGAAAATGCCGCGCCCTGTTCGGCGGCAGGATCGTTGCCGGTCTGTATCGGGTTTTTTTTAATCTCATCAGCCTGGCGGCGCTGGTGCCGGTGGCGGTCTACCAATTTTCCGTCAAGCAGGTCATACTGTTTGCCTGGCCCGGCTGGTGGCTCGGGCTCAAAATCGTTCTCTATGTTTATGGTTTTTATATGTTTTACGCCGGGTTGCGGCGTTATGACCTCGCATTTTTTGCGGGCCTGAAGCAGCTGCAGGCCTTCATGGCGGGCCAAAAGCCGCCGACTGCAGTCTTTACCTCGGAGAAATTGGGAGGGGTGCGGCATCCCTGGTATTCGGGCGGCATAGCCCTGGTCTGGGCCTTCGGGCCGATAACCGATATTTCGCTGGTGAGCAAGATTGTCATCACGCTCTATTTTCTGATCGGCACATGGCTTGAGGAAAGAAAACTGCACCACGATATCGGCCAGCCCTATGACGAGTACTGCCGGCAGCTGCCGAGGCTGTTTCCCTGGCCCAGGGTAAAGAAATGAAAAAAGCGTCAACCGATACCGGCCGGATCGCCCGTTCCGCCGGCACCGTCTCCATTGCCGTCATGTGCAGCCGGGTGCTGGGGCTGGTGCGGGAACAGGTTTTTGCCGTGATGTTCGGCGCAGGCTTTGCCTATGACGCCTTTGTCGTGGCCTTCCGTATTCCCAATCTGCTGCGCGATCTTTTCGGCGAGGGGGCGCTCAGTTCGGCCTTTGTCGCGGTTTTTTCCGACTATGACGCCAACAAGGGCGAAAAGGCCACCTGGCAGCTCGCCAACAATGTGCTGGTCTTTTTTGCCATGCTGCTGAGCCTGGTCACCCTGGCCGGCATTTTCCTGGCCGACCCGCTGGTGCGTCTGCTGGTGGACGCCGAGTTCGTCCAGGTGCCGGGCAAGGTGGATCTGACCCGGCAGCTGACCGTAGTCATGTTTCCCTTTCTGATCTTTGTCTCGCTGTCGGCCGTGGTGATGGGCATGCTTAACACCAAGGGCCGTTTTTTCATCCCGGCCATGGCCTCCAGCTTTTTCAACCTGGGCTCCATTGCCGGCGGCCTCGGCCTGGCCTTTGTCCTGCCGAAATTCGGCTATCCGGCCATCATGGGCATGGCCCTGGGCACCCTGATCGGCGGCTTTCTGCAGCTGGCCGGGCAACTGCCCACCCTGCACAAAGCCGGTTTTGCCTTTGCGCCCAAGTTTGATCTCGCCGATCCGGGCCTGCGGCGCATCCTCCGTTTGATGCTGCCTGCGATCATCGGCCTGTCCGCCACCCAGATCAATATTTTCATCAACACCCGGTTTGCCTCCTCCTGCGTGGAGGGCAGTGTCTCCTGGCTCAATTACGCCTTCCGGCTGGTGCAGCTGCCCATCGGGGTTTTCGGGGTGGCGATTTCCATCGCCTCGCTGCCGGTCATCGCCCGTTATGCGGCGGCCAAGGATCATGCCAAGATGCGGGAAACCTTCGCCTCGTCGCTCACCATGGCCTTCTGTCTGACCATCCCGGCCAGTTTCGGCCTGTGGCTGCTGTCGGAACCCATCATCAGGATCATCTTCCAGTACGGGGCCTTCACCGCCTTGGACACGGCCCGCACCGCCGAGGCCCTGCGTTTTTACGCGGTGGGGCTGTTCGCCTATTCCTCGGTGAAAATCATGGTGCCGGTGTTTTTTGCCCTCAATGACACCCGCTACCCGGTCATCGCCAGTTTTCTTGCCGTGGCGGCCAACCTCATCTTTGTCTACGCCTCCATTGACCAGTTCCAGCACCGGGCCATCGCGCTTTCCACCTCCTGCGCCATGATCTGTAATTTTCTCTTCCTGAGTGTCGTGCTGTATAAAAAGATGTCCGGCTATTCGTTGGCCTATCTGTTTGAGGGGATCGTCAAGGTCTTTGGCGCCTCCCTTGTCATGACCGCCTGCCTGAAGGTGCTGCTCCTGCTTACGCAGAATTATTTCAATCAGTCGATTTTCCTGCAGATTGCCGGTGTTTTCGTGTATATAGCAGCGGCAGTCAGTGTCTACGGTATTCTGCTGTATCTGCTGAAGGTCAAGGAGTTTTCTCTGATTATCGATAAGCTTAAGCAGAGGTTGGCCGGTTGAGCTGGCGCAGCAGGTTGAGCTGGGCCAGCAGGGCGGGCACGGCGCTGTCGACCCGCAGGATGCGGGGGCCCATGGCAAAGGGTTGAAAGCCGGCGGCGCGGAACATGTCGATCTCGAATTCGACCCAGCCCCCCTCCGGGCCGATGGCCATGACCGCCCGATGCTCAAGGGGCAGGGCAACGGTTTGCGGCAGAAAGGGGAAGGGGCCGGGATGGGCGATAAGGCGCACCAGGCAGTTGCTGATGGCCTGGGGCAGCAAGTCCTCGATAAAGGGCCGGAAACGCTTATGGATGCTCACCTCAGGGACCATGGTGTCAATTGCCTGTTCCAGTCCGCGCAGCAGCAGCGGGTAATAGTTGTGTTCCGCTAGCAGCGAGGCGGAAAAGAAGCTTTTTTCCACCCGGCTGGCGTTGATCAGGTAGATTTTTCTCACGCCGAAGGTGGCTGCCTGGGAAAAAATTCTTTTCAGCATGATGGGCCGGGGCAGGGCCAGGATCAGGTCAATGGCCGGCCGGTCCGGGAGCGGGCCGTGGTGGCTGGTGGCAAGTTCCACCGCATCACCTGCGATGGCGATCACGGTGCTGGTGCCCATGGGGCCGTTGATCAGCCCGGTGCGCAGGGTGTCGCCGCAGGCCGCGCCCAGCACGTTGCGGATATGGTCGCTGCGTCTGTCCCGCAGGGTCACCCGGTTGTTTTTGACCTCGGCAGGGTCGATGAGAATGATGTTCATGGGTATGGGCTTCTTAGGTTGATGGTTTCGGGTTGGCTGCGGGAAAAACGTTACAATTAAAGGAACCAGGGCGGAACCTCTTTTACCATGCTGGCGGTATATAATCTTATTCAGCTGCTGGGGCTGGTCTTTCTTTGGCCCCTTCTTCTTTTGCTGGTGGTCTGCAGGGCCAAATACCGGTTGCGCATTCCGGCAAGGCTCGGTTTGGGGCTGAGTGAGCTGGCGGGGAAAATTCCGGCGGGTCGTCCCCGCATCTGGATTCATGCCCTGTCCGTGGGCGAGGTTTCCTCAGCCGTCACCCTGGTGCAGGCCATCAGGGTGCAGTTCCCGGATGCGGTGCTGCTTTTTTCCGCAGCCACCTCATCCGGGGAGAAGTTCGCCAGAAGCAGCAAGGGCCTGCCGGTTGATCTGTTTATCCCGTTCCCCCTTGATGTCTATCCGGTGGTGCGGCGCTTTGTCAAGGCTCTGCGGCCTGATCTTTTTCTGCTTGTCGAGACCGATTTCTGGCCGAATTTTCTGCATGAAATTGCCGCTGAAAATATTGCCGCGCTCTTGGTCAACGGCCGCATCTCCCGGAAATCTTACCGGAAATACTCTTTTTTTCAAGCTTTCTTTCTGCCCATGTTTCGCTCGTTTTCCTTTCTTGCCATGCAGCGCCAGGAGGATATGGAAA
Organism: Desulfobulbaceae bacterium; assembly: GCA_023230525.1. Lineage (GTDB taxonomy): Bacteria > Desulfobacterota > Desulfobulbia > Desulfobulbales > SURF-16 > SURF-16. The sequence continues at coordinate 9,411 of JALNXE010000065.1, read as the reverse complement.
AAATGGTCAGCCTGGGAGTTGCGGCAGACAAGGTGAAAAATCTCGGCAATCTCAAGTATGATGCGATGCTGCCAAAGATGGGCGCAGGGCATCTGAGCAGAAAGGACCTGGGCATTGCCGCGGCCCGGCCCCTGCTCATCGCCGGCAGCACCCATGACGGGGAGGAGGAAATCCTGTGCCGGGTGTATCAGGAACTTGCCGGGCGGCGGCCGGACCTGTTTTTTATTATTGCCCCGCGAAACATTGAGCGGGCCGCGGCTGTCGTAAAACTGGCCCGCAACAAGGGGCTGGCCGTCGCCACCCGCAGGACGGGAAGCAAACCCGATGATCAGCTGATGGTGCTCGATACCATGGGGGAGCTGGCCGGGCTTTACCGGCTGGCTGACGTGGCCTTTATCGGCGGCAGTCTGGTGCCCCAGGGAGGCCATAATCCCCTTGAGCCCGCGGTGGCCGGCATCCCGGTTCTCTTCGGCCGGCATATGGAGGATTTCGCCGATGTGGTGGAAGACATGCTTGCCGCCGGGTGCGCCAGCCAGGTCAACGGCGAAGATGAGCTGTTGCAGGGCATCGCTGTTTATCTCCAGGATGCAGGGAAAAGAAAGGAAAAAGGGGAGGCGGCCCGCAGATTTGTGGAGGCCCGTCAGGGGGTGAACATGCGTCATATGAATTTGATCAGGCAGGTGTTGTCATGAGTGAACATTTAAATCTTCTTTATGCCTTCGGCCGCTTTTTGTCCCCCCCCTACAGTCTCGCCATGTCGCTCCGGGCCGCGTTTTACCGGAAAGGACTTTTCAAGCAGCACCGGCTGCCGGTGCCGGTGATCAGCGTCGGCAACCTCACCTTGGGCGGCACGGGTAAAACCCCCATGGTCATGTATCTGGCCAAACTGCTGGCCGACAAAAGTCCGGTTATCGTCAGCCGGGGTTATGGGGGCAAGGCCAAAGAACGGGTCAATGTGGTTTCCGACGGCCGGACAATCTGCCTCAACGCCCCGGACGCCGGTGATGAGCCGTTCTACCTGGCGGAGAATCTGCCGGGGGTGCCGGTGCTCACCAGCCGCAGCCGGTTTGACGGCGGCAGGTACGCGGTGGAGCATCTCGGCGCCGGTGCCGTGATCCTTGATGACGGTTTTCAGCATCTCGGGCTCTATCGCGATCTCAATCTGGCCCTGTTCAAGGTCGATACCTTTCTCGGCAATAACCGGGTGTTTCCGGGCGGCGATATGCGGGAGCCGCTCAAAGCCCTGGAGCGCGCCGACTGCTTTGTGCTGACCTGTGTTGATGCGGACAACCGCAACCGGGCGGAAGCGATCAAAAAGGCGCTGAACAAACGGTTCCCGGGTATTCCCGTCTTTATGACCGAATTCCGGCCGGTCTCGCTGGTTACGGCGGACGGCAACCGGGTTGACGTCGCCGCTGGCCCGGATTCTTATTTCGGCTTCTGCGGCCTGGCAAATCCCCACTCTTTCAAGCGGAGCCTGCAGTTGGCCGGTATCAACCTGGCTGGCTTTCAGGTGTTTCGGGATCACAGCCGTTATTTTAAGCCGGAGATTGATTTTCTGCACAAGCAGTCACGAAACAGTGCGGCCCAAGCCTACATTACCTCTGAGAAAGACCTGGTCAAGCTCAAGGGCAAACAGCTCGCCAGGCCGCTTTACGCCCTGCGCATGGAGGTGGCGGCCGGGGAGGATTTCGACCGTTTCGTGCTGGAAAAATTGCAACTGGCCGGCTGACAGGTATGTGCAAAAGGACATGGTGTGTTTTTTACACAACAACTTTCGGCCGCTTTGCTGGGTTGATCGTGTCCGGGATTTATTGATTAATAATTTGAAATTGTTAGTGTTTTTAGATATTTCTTCATTTTTTGTATGCTGGCTTTGATTTTGCAAACAGAGAAGGCAGTTATTCTGCGGGTATTTTTCAAGGGGATTTTTTTACCCTCTTTTTTCAATAGAGAGTGCATGGAAGAGAAGGTTTGTAATGGATAAGTGGCAGCATACAATCAGTAAAACCGTCAGTTTTGCCGGTGTCGGTCTTCACTCCGGCAAGACCGTCAAACTGTATATAAAACCAGCCGGCGCCAATACCGGCATCCGTTTCGTCCGCACCGATCTGGGCCGCAAGGCGATGATCCCCGCGACCCTGTACCGGGTAACCGATACCAGACTGGCCACCACCCTGGCCAAGGATGATGTCTCCGTGTCCACCACCGAGCATCTTCTTGCCGCCCTTGCCGGCATGGGTATTGATAACGCGGTAATCGAGCTTGATAATGATGAAGTGCCCATCATGGACGGCAGTGCCGCGCCTTTTGTGCATGTGTTGAAAAAGGTGGGCCGCAAGCGGCAGAAGGCGGCGCGGTTTCTGTTAAAAATCACCAGAAAGATTGAGATCAGAAGCGGTGACTCCATGATTGTCATCGAACCTTACAATGGCTTCAAGGTCAGTGGGGAGATCGATTTTGAGCATCAACTGGTGCGGAAACAGAAATTTTCCGTTGAGGTTGATGCGCCGACCTTTATGAAGGAAATCGCCTCTGCCCGGACCTTCGGATTCCTGCATGAGGTGGAGTATCTGCGGCAGAATGGCAAGGCTCTGGGGGGGTCCCTGGACAATGCCATTGTCATCGATCGATCGGAGATCCTTAACGCGGAAGGTTTGCGCTTCTCCGACGAGTTTGTCCGCCATAAACTGCTTGATCTGATTGGCGATCTGGCCCTGCTGGGTTGCCCAGTGCTGGGCCATATCACCGCCATCAAATCAGGGCATGGCCAGCATCTGCAGCTTATGAAGGAAATCGCCGATCATCCCGAATGCTGGCAGTTTATCAAGTGGTCGGATAAGGGCGAAGGGAGCGCTTTTGAAAAGGTGGTAATGACCACCAGGGCTGCCGGCAACAAGATACTGCCGTTTCTGGTGCCGCCCCAGGTTCTGCCGGTTTCCAACAGTTCGCCCCTGCCGGCTTGAGCTGGTTTTCTGATTATTGTTTGATCAACTTGAAGGCGCCGGCTTTGCCCCGCAGCCCGGAGGTAAGATTTGTTAGTTCCTCCGCTGCCCTGTCAATAGCCTGAGCGCCTTTTATCGTTTCCTGGAACTCCGGGTTGAACTCCTGCCTGTTGCTACTCTTCCGTGGTCGTTTTTTAAATAAGTCACGCCTCATTTCTGCTGTTTTCCGAAAGTTCACCTCATGCGGGCCGGTGCCGCCTGTCCATGGTCAGGCTGACGGTGCGGGGAATTTTCGCTGAGGCACGGGTTGTTCCGCATCCGCAGCCTCTGTTTGCCAGTGGTCTGTAAATGGATGTTGAAATGGCTGGCAAAAAAGACTAAAGACTTAGGTGCCGTTACGAAATAACCATTCATTCATATGCCGGGCAACACTTAGGGGTAAAAAAAATGAAACTGCAGGGAAAGATAGGATTTTTGGGCGGAGGCCGCATGGCCGAGGCTCTCATCAAGGGAATATTACAGGCAGGACTTACGGAAAGCTCCCAGATCATTGCCATTGATCCCGATAAAGACCGCCGCCGCTTTCTTGAGGAAACTTTTGCCATTTCAACAGGCAAATTCCATTCCGAGCTGGCCGACTGCGCTATTGTGATTCTGGCGGTCAAGCCGCAGATCATGGGCCGGCTGCTTGAAGAATGCGCGGGGTGGCTGAACTGCCGGCATCTTGTCATATCCATTGCCGCAGGGATTCCCATCGCTTTTATTGCAGAGCGACTGACCGCTGGCTGCCGGATTATCCGGGTGATGCCCAATACCCCGGCCCTGGTGCTGGAAGGGGCCTCAGCCTTAAGCGGCGGGGCAAACACCACTGCCGATGACATGGAAACCGGGAGACATATCTTTTCCGCCATCGGCAAGAGTCTTGTGATGCCGGAAAATTATCTTGATGCCGTCACCGGTTTGAGCGGCAGCGGGCCGGCCTATGTTTTCATGTTTATCGATGCCCTGATCGACGGCGGAGTAAAGGTGGGCTTGAGCCGCCAGGATGCGGAAATCCTTGTGCTGCAGACCGTGCTCGGCTCCGTCAGGCTGGCCCTGGAGACCGGCAAGCATCCGGCTCTGCTCAAGGCCATGGTGACCTCACCGGGCGGGACCACCATTGCCGGGCTCCATGAGCTGGAAAAGGCGGGATTCAAGGCGGGCATCATGACCGCTGTGGAAGCTGCAACCAGACGTTCCGGAGAACTCGGTAAACTTGTCGTCGGCTAGCCGATCCGATGCCAGGGCCCTGCAAAATGTCCTGCCACGACCAGAGAGATAAAATATGCATTATAAAAAGGCCGGCATTATCTTAAAAAAAGACTCAGCCCAGGCCAGAATGGTTGCTGATGAGCTGGTTGACTGGTTTTACCGGAAGTCCATTGATACGGTAATAGACCTCATTGCCCCTGACCTTGATATCCTGATCATTCTGGGAGGTGACGGCACCCTGCTGCATGTGGCCGAGGAGGCAAGCCAGTGCCAGGTGCCGGTGGTGGGGGTCAATCTCGGCAATCTTGGTTTTTTGACTGAGGTTGCTGAGGATGAAAAGTTTCAGGCGCTCGAGATAATTCTCTCAGGCTCGGTCCTGATTGAAAACCGGATGATGCTGAAAACAAGGCTCAACTCAGACGGCAGAGAGGGCAGATGGCGTTGCGCCTTAAATGACGTGGTTATCAGCAAGGGCGCCATTGACAGACTGGTTCGTCTCTGCACCTGGGTGGATGATGAGTATCTGAACACCTACAAGGCGGACGGGCTGATATTTTCCACCCCCACGGGCTCCACCGCCTACAATCTTTCTGCCGGAGGACCGATCGTTCACCCTGAACTTGCCGCCATCATGGTAACGCCGATCTGTCCCTTCATGCTTGAGAGCCGACCCGTGCTGTTGCCTGATACCGTTCGTTTAAGCACGAGACTTGCCGGTCCGGCGGCGGACGTCAAGGTGATTGTCGACGGGCAGCTTGCCTGGAATATGGACGAAACGGATAATCTGGAGTTGGCCCTTTCTGAAAAACCGTTGCGTCTTATCTGTTCACCGCAAAACAGCTATTTTGACATTCTGCGCCGGAAATTGAACTGGGGCGGAACAAGCCACAATGTCTGACTGGGTGCCGCAACTCTCACAGAGAAGACAGAGCCTGCTAAGCTAATCTGCCAGGCCTTGCCTCTCTGTGGGAATATTTTTGGGCTGCCGGAGCTCAGGTTTTGTGACCTTTTACTCCTCGTAAGCGGCGGAAAGCTTTTCCTTTTCCTCTTTCATGGCATCCTTGCCCGCTTCGATGGCGGCGCTTAACGTCTGTTTTTTCTCGTCCAGGTAATCTTTGCCGTGGCTGACCATTTCCGTTCCCCGGTTGATCAGCTGCTTGCCCTGCTCAATCAGCTCCTTGCCGCGGTCAATGGCGTGTTCGGCCGAATGTTTGATGTTTGCCGGGATTTTGCTGCCTTTCTCCTTCAGGTCGTAGCCGTAGCCTTTGAGAATCTCCCTCGTCTCTTCGCCTGTTCTCGGGGCAACAAGCAGGGCGATGCCTGCCCCGATAACGGTACCGGCAAGAAATGAGATGACGGCGATACCAGCACTGCAATTATTGTCTCTATTCATCAAAATACCTCCTTTCTGAGGGTTCGGATTTTTTGAAAAAATTGGTAAAAGCGCCTATGCCGGCGCTGATTGCGCGAATCTGCACGGATACAGGAGTAACGGTATCCTTGACAAGGGAGGCGGTGGACAGCAGAGTGTCCCCGGCCTGCTGCACCGTATCGAGGATTTGCTCGGTTCTTTCGATTGTTTCATTAAGGGAAACCGACAGGGTATGCAGTGTCTCGGTCACCTCAGTCGTTTTGTGCAGAAGCGGTGCCAGTTCATTGTTGATCTTCTCCAGAGCGGTTTCCGCCTTTTCGGAGGTTCGTTTCAGTTGGTACAGAACCGGAACCAGGGCTGCAACAACTATTACGATGCCCACGGAAGCTATGATGAAAAAAATATCACTGGTTGCCACTGCCAATCTCCTCTAAGGTGTCTTTAAATTTGGTGACATTATCATACAGTATCTGCAGAATATATTCTTGCTATTCATTACCCCGTTGTCAATTTTTTTTGATCCCGAATTTTTTCATTTTGTACTGCAGCAGGCTTTTGGTGATCCCCAGAGCTTCCGCGGCCTTGGTCTGGATAAAATCGGCTTTGACCAGGGCGCTGCGCAGGGCCTTTTCTTCGATGGCGTCAAGCATGTCCGGCAGGGGGGTGCCGGGAGGCACAATGTCATCGGGGTCAAATGACTGGCTCACCGGCGTGGCAACCTTGGCTTTATTTCCCTCGGACTGCACATCTTCCGGCTCAATGGAGTTGTTGAGGCAAAGGATGCTTGCCCGCTCGATGGTGTTTTCGAGCTCCCGGACATTGCCCACCCACGGCAGGGTGGTTAAAAGACGAAGCGTGGCCGGGGAGATTTTAAGTTCAGGTTTATTGAGCCGCCGGCCAAATTTGCTGACAAAATGTTCGGCCAGCAGGGGGATATCCTCGATCCGCTCCCGCAGGGGCGGCAGGTGCACGTGCAGGACGTTGAGCCGATAATAAAGATCTTCCCGGAAGCGGCCCGCCTCAACCTCTTCCTTCAGGTCCTTGTTCGTCGCGGCAACAATGCGCACATCCACCTTTTGTTCCTGGGCGCCGCCGACCCGCTGGAATGTCCTTTCCTGGATGATGCGCAGCAGTTTCGCCTGCAGCGACAGGGCCATCTCGCCGATTTCATCAAGAAACAGGGTGCCGCGGTCCGCCAGTTCAAAGCGGCCTTTGCGCAGGGCAATGGCGCCGGTAAAGGCGCCTTTTTCATGGCCGAAGAGTTCGCTTTCCAGCAGCGACTCGGGCAGGGCGGCGCAGTTGATCGAAATAAACGGCTCCTTGTCCCGGAGACTGTAGTTGTGGATCGCCCGGGCGACCAGTTCTTTACCTGTTCCGGATTCGCCGGTGATCAAAACGGATGCGGAGGTGGGGGCCACCTTTTCAATCATGTTGAAAAGGAGCTGCATCTGCTTGTTTTTGCCGATCATCTCGGCAAAACTGTATCGTTTCTTTACCTCGCTGCGCAGGCGGATGTTTTCGCGCAGCAGAGAGTAGTGTTCAACCGCCTTGGTGATGTTGGCGATGAGTTCGTCGTTTTTAAAGGGTTTGGTCAGGTAATTGAAAGCCCCCTCCCGCATGGCGGCCACAGCTTTTTCCACCTCGCCGTAGGCGGTGAGCATGATGACCGGCAGGTTGCGGTTAATGGCCTTGACCTGCCTGAGCAGCTCCATGCCGCCCATGACGGGCATCTGCATGTCGGTGAGCACCAGGTCGAGATCGGTTGTCCGGGCAATCTCAAGGGCCTTTTCGCCATTTTGCGCGGTAAAGACTTCAAAACCTTCATCCCGAAGTATTTCGGCCAGAATAATGAGATAATTCGGCTCATCATCTACCACAAGAATAGTGTGCATGGCAGTCTCTGTTTCTGTTCGTCAATTTGTGAAATGATAAGGCGTTTTTTGCATTCCCGGACCAGTTCGGATGGCCATGGCCGCCCGTAGCTAGCTGGCAAGGATCTCTGCGGTTTCGGTCGGCACGGAAGCAGATAAATGATTTTTCAGGGCAACGAGAAGCTCGTAGGGTGCCCGTTGTTTTTTATTGATCTCAGCCAGCGATGTGCCGTTTCTGATGGCGCCGTGAAAATCGCTGCCTCCTGTGATGAGCAGGTTCATCTGTTGGCAGAGGGTCATAATCTTCTGGCGGACGGTAGCGGAGTAGATCGGATAATAGGCCTCTACGCCCTCAAGTCCGATTCCCTTCATTTCCCGTAAAATGGCGGGCAGGGTCAGCATGGTGTGATCAATGGTGAGCGGATGGGCCAGCACCGCGATTCCTCCTGCCGCAGTGATCATGGCAATGGCATCGGAGGCCATCAGTCTTTTTCTTTCCACATAGGCCAGGCCGCCTTTGCGCAGATAACGGTAAAAGGCCTCATCAATGGTTTTAACAAGCTTTTTTTCAATCAGCAGTCTGGCGATATGGGGCCGTCCGGTCTGGCCGGTCCGTGAATATCGCCTGAGATCCTCTCGGGTCGCATCGATACCCAGGGTGTTTAATTTTGCCAGAATGCCGTTATTGCGCTCGTTTCTCGCTGTCTGTATCTTCTGCAGATTCTGTTGCAGGGCCGCATCCCCATGGCGGAAACCATAACCCAGGATGTGCATGGGGATATCATCGAGATAGGCGCTGACCTCGATGCCGGAAAGCACTTCAACCCCCTGCCTTTTACCTTCCTGCAAGGCTTCGTCAATTCCTTCGGCGGTGTCATGGTCGGTAATGGCGATCCCTTTGATGCCTGCTTTCACCGCCTCCAGAACCAGTTCGGCCGGGGTCATGGTCCCGTCGGAGCAGCTTGAGTGAAGGTGCAAATCAATGTAGTCCATTTCTGAATCCTACCCTGAAGGACTAACCTATGCAAGTCTAATGAGGTCTGCGGGCATCAATCGGCCCCAGTTTGTTTTTTTGTTTGAGCTACGTGGCGCACTCTTGTTATGATATAATAATTTATTATCAATGCTCTGATGGTGTTGCCGTCAGTTTTTTGTTTTTACATCAGGAGGTAGGCATGGCCCAGATTGACGCCTTTTTTAAGTTAATGAATGACCAGGGAGCTTCGGATCTTCATCTCGTTGCCGGCCAGCAGCCGGTTCTGCGGATCAGGGGCGACATGGAACGGGTAAAGTATAAGGTTTTGGATAATGATACCTTAAAGGCTATGCTCTTTGAGATAGTCAGCGAGGACAAGGCGAAGATTTTTGAAGAAACGGGAGATGTTGATTTTGGTTATGAGTTGCCCGGCCTGGCCCGTTATCGTGGCAATCTTTTTCAGCAGAAGTATGGTATCGGCGCTGTTTTTCGTGAAATTCCAAGCGAAATCCTCACCTGCGACCAGCTTGGCCTGCCTGCGGTGGTGAAAAAGCTGGCTTCCCTGCCCAAGGGCATGGTGCTGGTAACCGGTCCGACGGGAAGTGGTAAGTCGACAACCCTGGCCGCCATTGTTGATGAAGTGAACAAAATTCGCAGTGACCATATCCTCACCATTGAAGACCCTATTGAGTTTGTGCACAAGAGCCAGAAATGTATTGTCAATCACCGGGAGGTCGGGCTCCATACCAAGAGTTTTTCCGCCGCCCTACGCGGGGCGCTGCGCGAGGACCCGGATATCATCCTGGTGGGCGAGATGCGTGACCTGGAAACCATTGCCCTGGCCATGGAGGCGGCCATGACCGGTCATCTGGTTTTCGGCACCCTGCATACGCTGAACGCCGCCAAGACCGTGGACAGGGTTATTGAAATTTTCCCCGCCAGCCAGCAGGCCCAGGTTCGTTCCACCCTGGCCGATGCCCTGAAGGCGGTGGTGTC
>JALNXE010000064.1 GCA_023230525.1 Desulfobulbaceae bacterium | reverse complement strand
GTGTGCGGAAATTGATAAATTGATAGACAAAATACGCGAATGTAGTGCCACTGCAACTTTTCTTGAGCTGCAACTTGCTGATTATATATGGAAAATTTTTTATGGCGTTAAACTTGGGTTAGCGAATCCGTCCTCTCTGAAGCGCCTGATATGGATAAAGAGTTACAAATCTCATGCGAGTCATGGTAACCGGTGCAACAGGTTTTGTCGGTCGCTCCTTGTGCAACGTTCTAATATCTCAAGGATATAAGGTGCTGGCCTCAGTCAGAGGGTTCGCTTCCGATTTACAAGGCGATTCCGCCGACAACTATAAAAACGGCCTCAGTTATATCAATACCGGCGACATATCGCCTGATACGGATTGGTCACAGGCATTGCGCGATGTGGATACGGTAGTTCATCTGGCGGCGCGTGTTCATGTGACCCATGAGGACCCGGCGCATTGCCTGGATGAATACCGCACAGTCAACACCCAGGGAACGGTCAATCTGGCAAATCAGGCAGCGCGAGCAGGGGTGCGCCGTTTTGTCTATTTAAGCACGGTCAAGGTGCATGGGGAAAAAACCGCATTGCACCCTGGTTTTTTTACTGGCCAGGGTCATGATGAACTGCCTGTTGCCTTTTCGGAAGCAGACGTTCCCCGTCCCCAGGGCGGGTATGCAATATCCAAATGGGAAGCGGAGCGGGAATTAAGGTTGATAGCCTCCGCCACAGGCATGGAAACGGTTATCGTCCGGCCGCCGCTTATCTATGGCGAAGGTGTAAAAGCTAATTTCTTGAGTTTGTTACGAATGATCGATAAAGGAATTCCCCTGCCGTTCGGCAGTGTTGCAAACAGACGGAGTCTGCTCTGTCTGGATAATCTGGTGGATTTTTTAATGCAATGCATCAGTCATCCCGCCGCCGCAAATGAAACTTTTCTGGTTGCCGACAACGAAACCCTGTCCACCCCCGAGCTGATTTGCAGGATTGCCTTTTATATGGGGAAAAAACCAAAATTGCCGGGTTGCCCGATCGGGCTCCTGCGCATGGGGGCGCGATTGCTTGGGAGGGCGGAAGCGATTGCTAAAATATGCGGTTCATTGCAGGTGGATGCGCGGAAGGCGAAAACGTTGCTGCACTGGCAGCCGCCCCTGACCGTTGAACAAGGTCTTGAAAAAACGGTGTCATGGTATCAGAAAACAAAAAAATAAATGGATAATCTGAAAATCGTCATTGCCGCCTTCATGGGATCAGCCATATTAACCGGTTTGCTGAGGAGTTATGCGATAAGCCGGGCCATGCTTGATGTGCCTAATGAGCGAAGTTCGCATACGAGACCCACCCCCAGAGGAGGAGGTCTGGCAATTGTTGCAACCTTTATCGCGGTTCTGTCGTTTATGTTTACCAGGGACCTGTTCTCACCACCGTTTTTTCTGGCAATGTCCGTTGGCGGTTTATTCGTTGCTGTGATAGGATTCTGGGATGATCATGGGCATGTGCCGCCTTGCTGGCGTATTCTGGTTCATTTTGCTGCAGCCGGTTGGGCGCTTTATTGTCTGGGCGGGGTTTCTTCCCTGCTGTCGGGGGGCGCATTCGCTGACATCGGATGGCTTGGTGATGCGGCTGGCGCGGTACTGATTGTCTGGATGTTGAATCTTTATAATTTTATGGATGGGATTGATGGCATAGCCGCAGTGGAAGCAATATGCGTTGCCGGCGGTGCCGCGGCAATCATGTGGCTGAACGGCGGCAATTCCCAGTTACTCCTTCTGCTTGGGCTGGCCGCGGGATGCCTGGGGTTTCTGGTGTGGAACTGGCCGCCTGCCAAGATTTTCATGGGCGATGTCGGCAGCGGTTTCCTGGGATTTGTTCTGTGTCTTTTTGCCCTTTCCGACTATGGGGGGACAGGGATGAACCTGTGGAGCTGGATGATCCTCTCCGGCATCTTTGTGGTCGATGCAACGGTAACCCTTGTCCGGCGCATATGCCGGGGTGAACGGTTTTATCTGGCCCATCGGAGCCATGCATATCAGATTCTGTCCCGGCGTTTTAATTCGCATTTGAAAGTCACTTTGGGAACCTTGGTAATTAATATTGTCTGGTTGCTGCCCTTTGCTTTTCTGGCGGCGACATATAGTGAATATGCCATTGTTTTTCTAGTGATTTCATTACTGCCTATTGGCTGGGGAGCGGTCAGGGTAGGGGCCGGAACAGCAAGTTGATAAATTGATGAGTCTTCATGTTGGCTGCACCGCCGATATCCCGGGAGGATATTTTGTTACAAAAATATTTGCGACGAATTCTTTTTAACCGTTGGGCCGCATTTTTTCACGATCTTCTCTGGGTGCCCGTTGCTGTATGGGCGGCCTTCTGGTTTCGCTTCAATCTGCAGGCAATACCGGCTTTTTATATCAAGGGATTTTATTACCTGACCGTCTTGGCCCTTCCCGTTTATGGCATTTTTTTCTGGATTTTCGGTCTGTATCGCGGCATCTGGCGCTTTGCCTCGGTGCCGGATCTGATTCGGATTATCAAGGCGGTAATCATCAGTTCTCTGATAGTCACCCTGGCGGGGCTTGTCCTTTTCCAACTCAAGGGCGTGCCGCGCACCGTGTTGCTTCTTGCTCCCTTGCTGCTCGTTATCGGGCTGATGGCTCCCCGGCTGTGTTATCGGCTCTATAAAGACAAAAAGCTGCAGTTACGTAGTAAAGAGGGGAAGCGGACCCTGGTGGTCGGCGCCGGGCAGGCTGGAGAGCTCCTGCTGCGCGACCTTCTGAACAGGCAGGAGTACCAGCCGGTGGCGTTGGTGGATGATGATCAGAAAAAACACAACCGGGAGATTCATGGCGTCAAGGTTTATGGCGGGCTGCACGAGATCGGCGATATTGTCCGGTTGCTGGATATTGAATTGGTCCTGCTGGCCATCCCTTCCGCTAAAAAAACAACGGTGCAGCGGATTGTGGCGGCATGCGCCCAGTCCGAGGTCGACTGCAAAACTTTGCCGTCCCTGGATGAGTTGACCAATGGTCAGGTCGAGGCAGACCAGCTTCGCCCGTTGACCCTTGAGGATTTACTGGGCAGGGATGCCATCGAGCTGGACCTGCAGGCCATAGCGGGCTATCTGGAAAATAAAACGGTGCTGGTGACAGGCGGGGGAGGCTCCATCGGTTCCGAGTTGTGCCGGCAGATTGCGGAGCTGAATCCCTGCCGGCTTATCATTTTTGAGCATAGTGAATTTAATCTCTATGCCATAGATCATGAGCTGCGCGCCTCATTTCCTGACCTGAAAATCATCAGTGTGCTGGGTGACATGAAAAATTACGACAGGGTGGACTGGGTTTTCCGCAAGTTCTTACCTGAGGTGGTGTTTCATGCCGCTGCCTATAAGCATGTACCCATGCTGGAACTGAATCCGGCGGAAGGGGTGCAGAATAATGTCTTCGGCACCAAGGTGGTGGCGGATGCCGCCGACCGGTACCAGGCCGGACGTTTTGTGCTGGTATCCACCGACAAGGCGGTCAATCCGGCCAATGTCATGGGCACCACCAAGCGCATTGCCGAGATTTACTGCCAGAATCTCAATCTCCGGTCCCAGACGAAATTTATCACCACCCGTTTCGGCAATGTGCTCGGTTCCGCCGGATCAGTGGTGCCTCTTTTTGAAAGGCAGATCAAAAACGGCGGGCCGGTTACCGTCACCCATCGTGAAATAAAACGTTACTTCATGACCATACCGGAGTCGGTAAGCCTTATTCTGCAGGCCGGTTCCATGGGCAAGGGCGGGGAGATTTTTGTCCTGGAGATGGGAGAGCCGGTGTTTATTAAAGATCTCGCCGAACAGATGATCCGGTTATCCGGGCTGGTTCCGCATCGTGATATAAAAATTGAATATATCGGCTTACGCCCCGGGGAAAAACTTTTTGAAGAGATCTTTCATGAAAGTGAAGATCTGCGGGGCACAACCCATCCGAAATTACAGCTGGCCCGCGCCCGCCAGTGCGACTGGGACTGGCTGGCTACTGTCCTTGACGAGTTGCGCCGGGCGGCAACCAGCCGTGACGTGCCGGAACTGATCAGGCACCTGCGTGCAATCGTTCCCGAATACAACGGGATGCATGTCAGTGACCAGGGCAAAACCAGCGCCAAGCCGGTTCCCCTCAGGGTGGTCGGCAGGGGGCAGGTTCACTGAATCCTGATCTTGTTTTTTACCGGAAACATCTGTTGGTGGAGGTAGCCGGAAAGCCCGATCAGCAGGACCAGAATAAAGAGCTCCAGCTCGTGATGATTTTCCGGCTGCAGCAGTGCCAGGCACGAGAGGACAAAAAGAAACTGGTAACCAATCCTGTGAAAACGCAGGATTTCCCGCAGCACATAGATATTAATGACCGGCACCACCAGGCTGAACAGCAGGAAGATATCAAGTGTGCCGAAGGAAAGGGCGGTGATAAGTTTTTTTGTCGTGATAACCAGCAAACCCAAGGCGAGCAACAGATTGATCAGCTGAAATTTTTTTCTGTCCCTGGGCAGAGAGCTGTTATTGAGATAAAAAAGCGCTTTGTGCGGCTCCCTGCCCTGCCCGAACATCTCCCAGATTTCCGTCTTGCTTTTCCCTTTTCGCAGAAGTTCCTCGATTCCCTTCTCGATATTGTCCGCCATTTATTTTTTCCTTTTATTTTCTTGGTCGACATAGCCTGAAAAATCAGCTATATTAAAAAGTTCTTATTTTTTGAATCAATTGTATTCATATGAAAAACTTATCAGAAAAACAACGAATCGTCATCACCGGTGTCGGACTTGCTGCGCCGAATGCCAGTAGCCTCGCGGAATTCCGCCGAAAGCTGCTTGCCGGCATCAGCGAGATCCAGACTATTGAACTGCGCTATGTGGGTAAGGTTCATGCCGGTTTATGTTCGTTTGATGAGACAAGGTACCGCAAAAAAAAGGAAAACAAGCGGGGAACCCGGGCCGGCTGCATCGGGGTTTATTGCGCCAATGAGGCCCTGCTCGATGCGGAAATAGATTTCAGCCAATATGCGCGAGAAAGCACCGGGGTTTATATCGGTCTTACCGAGCATGGCACCGTTGAGACGGAAAATGAAGTCTATAATATCAGTAAGTTTGATTATAACGTTGATTACTGGACCCACCATCATAATCCGCGCACGGTCTTAAATAACCCGGCCGGTGAGATTACCATGAACCTTGGCATCACCGGCCCCCACTATTCAGTGGGAGCAGCCTGTGCGGCCGGTAACGCCGCGCTCATTCAGGGCGCGCAGATGATCCGGCTCGGGGAAGTGGATATGGCGCTCTGCGGCGGTATTTCCGAATGCACCGGGTCCTTCGGAATCTTTGCCAGTTTCAAGGCCCAGGGGGCATTAGCCGAGCATGACGATCCCCTCAAGGCGTCCCGTCCCTTTGATCGTGACAGAAACGGTATTGTCATTTCTGAAGGGGGCTGTGTTTATGTGCTGGAGCGGCTTGATCGCGCCCTTGAACGCGGGGCCAGGATTTATGGTGAAATTGCCGGCTATGCCATGAACTCCGATGCCCGAGATTTTGTCCTTCCCTATGGCCCACGCCAGGCGGAATGCATGCTTCTTGCCTTAAAGCGGGCAGGGCTTGCCCCTGGGGATATTGACATCGTCAATACCCATGCCACCGGCACCAGGCAGGGTGATGTGGAGGAGTGCCGGGCAATTAGGGAGGTTTTTGCAGAGAGCAGCTCAACGTATATCAATAACACGAAGAGCGTGATAGGGCATGCCATGGGCGCTGCCGGGGTTCTGGAGCTGGCCGGGAATCTGCCATCCTTTGAGGATGGTCTTGTTCATCCGACGATTAACCTCGATAATCTCGATGCGGATTGCGCCTTGCCCAATATCGTTGCTCATTCGCCAAAACAGCTTGACAATATAAGCACAATTTTGAATAACTCATTCGGCATGGTCGGAATCAATTCCGCCGTGATTGTCAGAAAATTCGTAGAAGA
Source organism: Desulfobulbaceae bacterium (assembly GCA_023230525.1). Lineage (GTDB taxonomy): Bacteria > Desulfobacterota > Desulfobulbia > Desulfobulbales > SURF-16 > SURF-16. The sequence goes on along the minus strand of JALNXE010000064.1, from coordinate 19,370 downwards.
GAAAATTTGACCAAACAAGGTTATGGATGCTGCTTTCAGCATGCCATTTAGTGAATATGGAGTAAACATGACACGTGGTGAAATAAAAAACGTCATTTTAGAAATAATCGCAGATATCGATGAAGATGCGGATATGGCTGACCTTAATCCGGATGAACCGTTGCGCGACCAGCTCGACCTGGACTCCATGGATTTTCTCGATATCGTCATGGAGTTGAGGAAGCGCTATAAACTCCAGATTCCTGAGGCTGATTATCCTGAACTGGCCACTTTAACCAGCTGCATCAATTACCTGGAACCCAAATTAAAGGCTTTGTAAAAATCTCTTGCCAAAAATTCGTGAGGGCGGGTCTATGAGTTATTTGGCACTGGATGGCGGCCAAGATGTTTTCGGCAGTCCGCCAGAAATCAACGACGTGTAAAACAGCCGGTGGCTGACTATTCTCTCATTATCATCGGCGGCGGCCTTTCCGGCTTAGCCGCCGGTATTCGTTTCGCCCGTTTCGGCGGCTCGGTCCTGATTCTCGAAAAGCATGCCATTCCCGGCGGCTTGAACTCCTATTATTTCCGCAAGGGCTTTCTGCTGGAAACCGGTCTGCATGCCATGACCAACTTTGCAGAACCCGGGGACAAACGGGCGCCCTTAAATCGTCTCTTCCGGCAGCTCAAGCTATCCCGCCATGACTTCATCACCCATGAGCAATTCTCTTCGCTTATCCATTTTCCCGGGGGCAGCACACTGCGTTTTTCCAATGATTTTTCCCTGCTGCAGGAGGATATAGCCGCACGCTTCCCCGGGGAGATCGACGGGTTCAACCGTCTGCTGGCCGCGGTAAACGGCTATGACCCTTTTACCCCCAGGGAATGGATTTCCACCCGAGTCATGCTGGGCCGGTTTGTGCATGATCCGCTGTTGACCGACATGATCCTGCTGCCGCTCATGGTTTACGGCAACAGCGAAGAACATGATATGGATTTTGCCCAGTTCGTCATCATGTTCCGCTCCATTTATCAGGAGGGTTTTTTCCGCCCGGACGGGACCATGAAAGACTTTCTGGCCCTGCTGGTGGAGACGTTCACCGCCTATGGCGGAGAAATCCGCTATAACAGCCAGGTCCAATCAATCACCATGACGGATCACCGGGCCAGCCACGTAAAACTGGCAGGCGGGGAAACCGTCACCTGCGATGCCGTCATTTCAACCGTCGGCGCTCCCGGCACCTTTGCCATGCTTTCCCTGCCCCGGCAGGAAGAAAAATATGCGGGCAGGATGACTTTTGTCGAATCGATTTATATCCTGCCCCGGCAGACCAAAAAAGAGGTGAAAGGCGACCATACCATCATCTTTTACTGCCTGTCTGATCACTGGCAATACCGTCAGCCGGCGAAACCCGTGGATACCAGCTGGGGGGTCATATGTTTTCCCGAGAATTTTCAGGGCATGCCGCTCTCCGACTATTTTCAGATCCGCATCACCCATGCAGCAAATTATGACCTGTGGAAAAAGGCATCATCCCTTGACTATGCGGCAATGAAGCAGGAGTGGGGGGCGCAGTCCAGGGAGATTACCGCTAAAATCATTGGGAATTATCAGCAAAACATTGTATATGAGGACAGTTTCACGCCAATTACCATTGAAAGGTTTACGGCAAAGGCCCGCGGCGCCGTCTACGGCAGTCCGGTGAAGGTAAAGGACGGCAGGACCCCCTGCAGCAATGTTTTCATAGCCGGGACGGATCAAGGCTTTCTGGGCATTGTCGGCTCCATGCTCAGCGGGGTGTCCATAGTCAATCAACATCTGTTAAAAGAGTAACCGCTGAGGTTGTTTAGGCTGTAGTCTGTCGGGTATTCAGGGTGAAATCGATTCGCAGTTATGGCCGGAACGAGGACCAGAGCGGGTTTTTTACTGATTTCCCAGCGCTACCAGGCTGAAAACACTTACAAACTAAACACCTACAGACTAAACACCTCGTCTCATGGTTTATCAGTCAATAGAAAAGGCAAAAGACAGTTACGACGTCATTGTGGTTGGTTCAGGCCTTGGCGGGTTGACGGTCTCCAATCGCCTGGCGCGGGCGGGCCATCGGGTCCTGCTGCTTGAGCATCATCATCGGCTGGGAGGGCTTGCCACCTGGTTTAAGCGCAAAAACCACATCTTTGATGTCTCGCTCCATGGTTTTCCCTACGGCATGGTAAAAACCTGCCGCAAATACTGGAATGAGGCCATCAAGAACTCCATCGTCCAGCTCAAGCATATCGTTTTTGATAATCCCCAGTTTTCCCTGACCACAACCTTTGACCGGCAGGATTTTACCCGGATCCTGCAGGAAAAATTCGGCATTTCCGGCACGGTGATCGATGATTTTTTTGTCACGGTGCGGAAAATGAACTTCTATGATGACCTGGCGATGAGCACCAGGGAGCTTTTTGAAGAGTTTTTTCCGGGTCGCACCGATGTGCACCGGCTGCTCATGGAACCGATTACCTACGCCAATGGTTCAACCCTCGATGATCCGGCCATTACCTATGGCATCGTGTTTTCCAACTTCATGGATAAGGGTGTTTTTACCTTTCAGGGCGGGACCGACCATCTGATCGGCATGATGCGTGATGAACTGGAAGCCAACGGGGTCACCATCTGCACCAACTCCAAGGTGGAACGCATTGTCATTGAAAAGGGCAGGGTGAAAGGCGTGATGGTGGATGACCGGGTGATAAGCGCTCCCTGCGTTATTTCCAACAGCGGCATTACCAACACCGTGGACAGCCTGGCCGGCCGGGAGGCCTTTCCCGAAGATTTTCTGGACGCATTCGACAAGGTCAAAATCAATAACTCCAGCTGTCAGGTCTATATGGGCATTAAACCGGGTGAGTCTTTTCCTGATGTCGGGGACCTTCTCTTTACCTCGACGGCGCCGAACTTTGATTCGCTGGAGATGCGTGATATGAAAACAAAGAGCAGGACCTTTTCCATCTATTATCCCCAGACCCGTCCGGCAAATCCCGACTATACGGTTGTCGCCTCCATGAACGGTAATTATGATGACTGGGCAGCTCTTAGCGATGAAGAGTATCAGGCTGCCAAGCAGGAGATGATCGAACGTTCCCTGGTTGACCTCGAACGGTACATCCCGGATATCCGCAGCAAGATCGACTGGCTCGAGGCCGCCACGCCCAAAACCTTTAGCCGTTATACCCTGCATACCAAGGGAGCCTCTTTCGGCACAAAATTCCCCGGGCTTGATATCTCCCGCAAAATTTTCAAGGTTGTTCCCGGCCTTTTTCATGTGGGGTCGGTGGGAATTATCATGTCCGGCTGGCTGGGGGCCATTAATTACGGGGTGATTGTGGCTAATGATGCTGATGCCTTTCTGAGAAGTTGATCATGGCTGAATTTACGGGACAGAAAGTTGTGGTGACCGGGGCCACCCGCGGTCTTGGCCGGGCCATTGCCCTTGCCTTTCTGCAGCAGGGGGCAACCGTTGTGGGACTTTACGGCGGCAATGTCAAGTCGGCTGAGGATTTTCAGAGGCAATGCGAGGTCTATGGCGATCTCCTGCAGCTCCAGCAATGTGATGTGAGCGATTATGCGGCGGTTGAAAAGCTTTATGGCCGCATTGAGCAGAAGTTTGACACCATCGATGTTCTGGTCAATAATGCCGGCATCCGCCGCGACTCCGTGCTGGCCATGATGAAAGAGGATGACTGGCGCCGCGTCATTGATGTCAATCTTACCGGCTCCTACATCATGGCGAAATTTGCCGTGCAGCTGATGATGAAGCAGAAATACGGGCGCATCATTTTTATCACTTCCCCCATGTCCCATATGGGTTTTGCCGGGCAGGCCAACTATGCCGCCTCCAAGGCCGGCCAGATAGGTATGATGAAATCGCTCTCCAAGGAAACGGCCAAAAGAAAGATCACGGTCAATTGCGTGTCCCCGGGCTTTATTGCCACGGAGCTGATCAATGATCTCAGCCCGGATCAGCTCAGTGAGTATAAAAAAATGGTGTCCATGCGCCGTTTCGGCACCCCCGAAGAGGTGGCTGACGCGGTTCTCTTTCTGGCCGGGCCAAGGGCGTCTTACATCAACGGTGCTGTGCTGGATGTCAATGGTGGACTCTAAGGAGTTTATATTAGCCCGAATTCCCCATCGGCCGCCCTTTCTCTGGGTGGACAAGGTGGTCAGTTGTGCTGGCGGCAGTCTTATTGCTGAAAAAAATATCCCGGTTGACCTGGATATTTTTCAGGGCCATTATCCCGATTACCCGATTATGCCCGGCGTTATTCTCTGTGAGGCGGTTTTCCAGACCGGTGCCCTGCTGATCGCTGAGCTGATCAGACAGGACAATAAAGGGAAAAACGACCCCGCGGCACAGGGAGTTCCCGTGTTGACCCGGATTAACGGCGCCAAATTCAAGCGGGAGGTCAAACCGGGGGAAACCATCACCCTTGAAGTTGCCTTGAAGGAGCGGGTCGGCACAGCCTGGTTTTTAAAGGGCCGGGTGCTGGTGCATGGCAAAACAGCGGTCAAGGTTGATTTTGCCTGTGCCATGTCAGATGCCATGCATCCGGACCAGCATGAGGATAAATCCGCATGAAAGACCGGCAAAGCTCCCAAGACCTCATGCTGCGGAAAGAGAATCCAAACCAGAACCCGGGATTGAACGGATCATGAATTTTCTTAATTTGGAAGATAAGGTTTTTGCCGTTTTCGGGCTGGCAAACAGGAAGTCGGTGGCCTGCGCCATTGCCACAGTCCTGGTCGAGGAAGGGGCCGAGGTCATCCATGTGGTCAGAAGCGAAGAGCGGCGCAAGGCCGCGGAAAAGCTCTTCCCGGCGGCAAAGGTGTTCCTCTGCGATGTGGAACAGGAGGAAAACATCATCCGGGTGCGGGATGAAATCGCAGGGTACCTGGGCGGCAGAAAACTGGCAGGCCTTGTCCATTCCATTGCCTATGCCAATTACTCGGAAGGTTTGCAGCCCTTCCATGCGACGCTGAAAAAGGATTTTCTCCAGGCGGTTGATATCTCCTGCTTTTCCCTGATTTCCCTCTGCAACCATTTTAAAGAACATCTTGACCGGGATGCCTCGGTTGTCACCATATCGATCTCCACCACCCGGATGGCGGCGGAAAATTACGGCTACATGGCCCCGGTGAAGGCGGCCCTGGAATCGTCCCTTGCTTTTCTGGCCAAAAGTTTTTCCGCCTTTTCCCGGGTGCGATTCAACGCCGTCTGTCCGGGACTGCTGAAGACCTCGGCCTCTGCCGGCATCCCCGGTTATGTGGACAGCTATCTCTTTGCCGAGACGGCAACCCTGCGCAAGGCAGCGGTGCAGACCAGGGAGGCTGCTGATGTGGCAGCCTTCCTGCTGTCGCCGCGCTCCTCCGGCATCACGGCCCAGAGTCTGGTGGTTGATGCGGGCATGGGGATTAATTATTTTGACGCAGAAATTGTCGCCAAGGTCGTTGGTTGAGCCGCCATGCATTATCGCCGAGTCTGCCTTTATCCGCTGGCCTATGAGGCGCCTCCCCAGGTGGTGACCTCAGAAATGCTGGAGCAGCGGCTTGCCCCGCTCTATCAGCGTTTAAAGTTGCCTGAGGGCCGTCTGGAACTGATGAGCGGCATACGGCAGCGCCGGTTCTGGGACAGGGGCACCAGGCCGAGCGACGGCGCAGCCATTGCCGGCCGCAAGGCCTTGACTCTGGCCGGCGTTGATCCCGGCGAGATCGGCTGCCTTATCTTTACCTCGGTCTCCCGCGATATGCTTGAGCCGGCTACCGCCTCCTTTGTTCACCAGCAGCTGGGCCTGCCGGAAAAATGTTATGTCTTTGATCTGTCCAACGCCTGCCTCGGCTTTCTCAACGGCATGACCATGCTGGCCAATATGATCGAACTGGGGCAGGTGAAGAAAGGCCTTGTCGTGGCCGGGGAGACCGCCGAAAATCTCGTCGAAACCACCATCCAGCATTTGCTCAACGATGCCTCTGTCACCCGGAAATCGGTAAAATCGAGTTTTGCCTCCTTCACCATTGGTTCCGGTGCCGTTGCCGTGGTGCTGGGCGACCGGGAGGTCCATGACAGCGGCCATCTCCTCAGCGGAGGGGCGGTCAGGGCCAACAGCAGCCACAATAATCTCTGCCAGGGCGGACACAGCAGCAATGATGGCATTCTGATGGCCACGGACTCGGAAGAGCTCATGAAGCGGGGAGTTGAAACCGCCTTTCTCACCTGGGGGGATTTTCAGGCAGAGCTCGGGTGGGCAAATGACGCCATCGATCATTTTTTCTGCCATCAGGTTGGCCGGGCCCATGCGCAGCTCCTGTTTGAGACATTACAGCTTGATCCGGAAAAAAATTTTGAAACATTACCGTTTTGGGGTAATGTGGGATCGGTCTCCGCTCCATTGACCATGGCTGTTGCTCTGGAGCAGCAGATTCTGCTCGCCGGTCAAAAGGCTGCCCTGCTGGGCATCGGCAGCGGCATCAATTGTCTCATGCTTGGCGTGGAGTGGTAAAGACAGCGGGCAGCGATGTTCGATGACCTGATTTTCACATAAAGGAGAATGAACATGACGGCACAGCGGGAAAGATTTAGACTTTTATTTGTTGATGACGTCCCGGCAAATATCAGAATTCTGGTGGAGATGCTGCGGCTGGAATATGATGTCATCTTTACCGATAATGGTCCGGAAGCCCTGAAACTCGCAGCAGAAAATCCCCAGCCTGATCTTATTCTGCTTGATATCATGATGCCCAGAATGGATGGTTATGAGGTGTGCAGGAAACTCAAGGAAAATGAAGCGACCCGGGCAATTCCGGTGATGTTTATTACCGCCCTGGTTGATGAGGAGGATGAGTCCATGGGGCTTTCCCTCGGGGCGGTGGATTATATCCGCAAACCTTTTAATATGGCCATCGTCAAGTCCAGGATCAAAACCCATCTTGATCTTAAGCAGCATCGTGACGAGCTGCTGAAAAAGACCGAGGAATTGACCGCCCTGAATGCCCAGCTTGCCAAGGAAATTCAGGAGCGGAAAAAAACGGAAGCCATGGTGCAGGAGCATCTGGGCTATCTCCAGCAGCTGATCAAGGAGCATGCCTTTCCCTCTTCTTCCCGTAATCGCTCATCCGACGAAAATACTTCGGGTTAGCATGGCTGAGTCGCAATCCACTGTTGCTGGCTACCCTTTTTCCCCCTGTTCCCACCAACTTCCTGATGGCAATACCCTGTCCTATCTTGATGTCGGGCAGGGGCCTGTCGTGGTCATGCTGCACGGCAACCCTTCCTGGTCGTTTTTTTATCGCAATCTTGCCGCCCTTTTGCAACAGAGATACCGGGTGATCGTGCCGGATCATCTCGGCTGCGGACTTTCCGACAAGCCGCAGGATTACGACTACTGTCTGAAAAACCATATTGCCAATCTCGAGCATCTCCTCGGGACTCTGCGGCTGAAAAAACTGACCCTGGTGGTGCATGACTGGGGCGGGGCCATCGGCATGGGCTATGCCGCGCGCCATGTTGAGCAGATCAACTCCCTGGTGATTTTTAATACCGCGGCCTTTCGTTCCGGCAGGATCCCCTGGCGTATCAGGATCTGCCGGACGCCGCTGCTGGGCGCCTTGCTGATTCGCGGTCTCAACGCCTTTGCCGGGGCGGCAGTCCACATGGCCGTGGTGAAAAAAATGCCCGGCGAAATTGCCGGCGGTTATCTGCTGCCCTATAATTCCTGGGCAAACCGTATCGCCACCCTGCGCTTTGTCCAGGATATCCCTTTATCCGCCAAAGACCCGTCCTGGCGGACGTTAGCGGAAATTGAGCAGGGCCTTGCCTTGTTTAAGCAGACCCCGATGCTGATCTGCTGGGGAGGCAGGGATTTCTGTTTCAATGACCATTTTTATAGGGAGTGGCGGGCACGATTTCCCGAGGCCCAGTGCCATTATTTTGAGGATGCCGGACATTATCTGCTGGAAGACGCCTTTGACCGGATCGGCCCGCTGGTTGCCGAATTTCTGGCGGCACAGGCGCTGTCCTGCTGATCATCATGATGATTGGGAGCCGTTACGAAATAACCTCGGCTTTCTGAACCATTTCGTTACGGCTCTTTATGCCGTTTTACCAGCCAGATGAGGACATTATTTTGTTGCCACGGCTTAGCTCGCAAAAACCGGAAACTGCCGTGTAGGAGCGGTTCGCGAACCGCCCCTGCGCTGTGATCTCAATTATCATTGACCCATAACCGTTATCAACATGTCCTACAACATTGCCCGCACCCTGGCCGACGCAGCCGCCAAATTTCCTGAACGCACCGGCCTGATCGTGCCGTCGGCCAAGGGAGACCGGCGCTGGACATTTGCCGAACTCCGGGAAAACAGCGCACGTTTTGCCAAAGTTCTCGCGGAAAGCGGCGTGCAAAGAGGGGAGAGGGTCATGCTGATGGTCAAACCCTCCATGGAATTTGTCTGTCTCACCTTTGCCCTTTTCCAGCTGGGCGCTGTGGTGATCCTCATTGACCCGGGCATGGGCTACCGGAACCTGCTGCGCTGTATCGGTTCGGTGCGACCCACTGTTTTTATCGGCATCGGCAAGGCCCATCTCTTTAAAACCATCTTTCGGCAGACCTTTGCCAGCATCAGGATTTCCCTGCTGGCCGGCCCCGGCTTCTGGCCCTTTGCCAAATCACTGGCGCGCCTTGCCGGTCATGCGGCCCCGGAATATGATCTGATTGACTCAGGCCGGGATGAGCTGGCCGCCATAATTTTTACCACCGGCAGCACCGGCCCGCCAAAGGGAGTGCAGTATACCCATGGCATCTTTTCCGCCCAGCTCCGCTATATCCGCAACTACTACCGCATCACCTCCTATGACCGGGACCAGCCGGCCTTCCCCCTCTTTGCCCTTTTTTCCACGGCCCTGGGGGCTTGCGCTGTTATCCCGGATATGGACCCGTCCCGCCCGGCCAGGGTTGATCCCCGGAAGTTCGTCAAAACCATCCAGGACCATGATGTCACCTATTCGTTCGGCTCGCCCGCCATCTGGAATGTGATCAGCCGCTATTGTCTGGAAAAGAAGATAACACTCGGGGTGAAGAAGATCCTCATGGCCGGCGCGCCGGTGTCCGGCGAACTGGTCGAGCGGGTGAAAAAAATCATGGCGCCGGACGGAGAGGTTTTCACCCCTTACGGGGCCACGGAATCCCTGCCGATCGTCTCAATCAGCGGCACGGAAATCCTTGCCGAGACATGGCCTCTGACCAGAATGGGCAAGGGCACCTGCGTCGGCCGTCCTCTGCCCGGCATTGAGATAGGGATCATGGAGGCCGTGGAGGGACCTGTCAAAAACCTGGGTGAGGCTCGTCTACTTGCCCAGGGGGCGATCGGCGAGATCATCGTCAAGGGGGATGTGGTGACCAGGGCCTATGACCACAATGAACGGGAAAACCGTCTGGCCAAAATCAGTGATGGCCGCTCCTTCTGGCACCGCATGGGTGATATGGGATACCTTGATGACCAGGGTCGCCTGTGGTTCTGCGGCAGAAAGGCCCATCGGGTGCTGACCGAGAAGGAGACGCTGTACACCATCTGCTGTGAGGCTATCTTTAACGAGCACCCCAAGGTCTTCCGGTCAGCCCTGGTCGGCATCGGAGAAGCCGGCCGGCAGCTGCCGGTTTTAATTGTCGAACCGAACGAACGGATTGCCGATGAAGCCGCTTTTTTGGCTGAACTGGCGGAACTTGGCCGGCAAAACCGCGGGACCGCGGGAATCAGCCGTTTTCTCATCCATCCGTCCTTTCCGGTTGATATCCGGCACAATGCCAAGATTTTCAGGGAAAAGCTGGCCGTGTGGGCCGCGGAAAAGATCGGGAGAGCCGTTTGATGCAGCGGGTGATCGTCACCGGAGGCGGCGGTTTTGTGGGCAAGGCCGTGGTGCGGCAGCTCATGGACCGGGGCATCGGCGTTACCGTCATCGGCCGTAATGATTATCCCGAGGTGAGGCAGATGGGGGCCACGGTGGCCCGGGGCGATATCCGTGATCCGCAGTTTCTCGCCACCGTTTTCAGGGATCATGATACGGTTTTCCATGTGGCGGCCAAGGCGGGTATCTGGGGAGATTATCAGGATTATTTTTCCATCAATGTGCAGGGTACGGAAAATGTGCTGGCTGCCTGCCGCGCCAGCGGCATCAGACGGGTGGTTTACACCAGCACGCCCAGCGTGGTGTTTTGCGGCGGTGATCTGGCGGGCGTTGATGAAGGTGCCCCCTATGCTGACCGATTTCTCTGCCACTATGCGGCAACAAAGGTGCTGGCGGAGAAAATGGTGCTGGGGGCAAATGGCCGTAAGCTGCTGACCACGGCCTTGCGGCCGCATCTGGTGTGGGGGCCCGGAGATACCAATCTCATCCCGCGGCTGCTTGCCAGGGGCCGCGGCAGGCAGCTTAAGATCGTTGGTGCCGGTGAAAATCTGGTGGACATCTCCTATATTGATAATGTGGCCGCAGCCCATCTGCTGGCGGCTGAAAATCTGGAAAATTCAGCCAGCGCGGCGGGGCAGGCCTATTTCATCTCCCAGGGTGAGCCGGTGAACCTGTGGCGCTGGATCAATGAACTCTTTACCCGCCTGGAAATTCCCCAAGTGACAAGCCAGGTCAGCTTTGGCAAGGCCTACGCCGCGGGTTTTGTTTTTGAAAAACTTTACTCAGTGCTTGGCAGAAGCCAGGAACCGCCCATGACCAGATTCCTGGCCGAGCAGCTGGCGAAATCCCACTGGTTTTCCCTGGAAAAGGCCAGACGGGATTTCGGTTACCGGCCGGAGGTGTCCACGGCAGAGGGGGTTGACCGGCTGGTGGCCTGGCTCGGCAGCAAGCCAACCGGGCAGCTCCTCTTCTCTTAAGTTATCCCCTTGTTTTTTTGATGTTTTCGCGCTAGGGGAGCCGTTCTTGCCGGGCCGGACTAGAGGTTGAGCGACTCTTGTTTGAGCGGAAGAGAGATGTCAATCCAGACAAGATTATTGTCTTCCTTGCCTACGTTGATAATCCCGCCGTGGTTATGGATGACCACCTTGGCAATGGGCACATCCATGATATCTCCGTTTGTCGCCCCTTTGGCAAAGGGATAGGCCACGGCGAAGGGATAGAAAAAGTCTTTAATATCATCGTCTGAGATAAAGGGTACCCGGTAGGAAAGAGTGATTGCCGCATGTTCGCCGATTTTCCTGGTTGCCACGCTCATCTCACCTTTCTGGCCCATGCGGTGATAGGCGTTTTCCATCAGGTTGATCAGCACGGTTTTAAATTTAGCCAGGTCGAGTTGCAGCTGAGGAATTCTCTCGTCAAAGCTTGCCTTGACGGAGAAACCTTTACTGGGGTATTCCGACCGAACGGTATCAACCGCTTTGAGTACCAAGGTGTTGAGGTCGCCGGACTGCAGATGAACGGACTGTGGACCGATATAGGCCAGCATCATCAACAGAATTCTTTCCAGCTTTTCCACCTGCTCGATGATCAGTCTGCCCTTTTGGGTGCGCGGGTCCGCTTCGTCGAAAGTTTTGATCAGCCTTCTGGTTAATCCCCCGATGGAGGTAAGAGGATTTCTCAGTTCATGGGCCATGCGGGCGGAAATCTGGCTAAGGGTTTCCAGCTCCTCGGATTGAAGAATTTTTTCCTGCAGTTCTTTCTGGGTCGTCACATCGACGACAATGCCATCCATTCGAATAAATTCATTATCCTCGTCATATACGGCAACGGCATGGTCAACCCCATAAACGGTATGGTGATCCGCGTGAATCATCCGGTAATCGACATGGAGATCCTTGCCCTCTCGCAGGCATTCCTCCCGCCGGGCCACCACCCGGGCCCGGTCATCAGGATGGATGTGCACATCCCATAAAGAGTGATGGCCGTTCAACTGCTCAGGTGAGACGCCCATCATCTGCTCAACGGATCTGTTTAAAAACACGGCCGTTCCGTCGGCTGAAATCATATAGACGATCATGGGCACATTCTCGACCAGGGTGCGGTACGTTTTTTCGGATTCCTTGAGGTTGCGGGTGCGATGGTCAACCATTACCTCAAGATTCTTGGAATAATTCTTGAGCCGTTTCCGTGAGGCCTCCAGCGAAGAAAGCATCTTGTTGATGGACCGGGCCATTGTGCCCAGCTCGTCGGTGCTTTCCTCCGGAATCATGGTATCGCGCTGGCCGGCGGCGATTTCTTCCGAGGCCTTGACAACCTCACGAATGCGTTTGACGAAAATGAAGGACACGCACCAGACGAATATGATGGAAAAGACCAGGGCAATAGAGCCGATGACAAAGGCAATTGTGCCGTATTGCTTGAGAAGAGCCAGGGTAGGGCTTCGGTCAACACTGATCTCAACCACCGCCACCACCCGGGTGGAAAAATCGCGAACCGGGCCGGCAATACTGGCGAGATGGCGATCACCCAGTTTCCCGTCCTGAATCAGCACTTCCCCGTTATCATAACAGCGATGAAAAAAATCAGGGGTAAGCAGGCCCTTTTCGGTGGTGGAAGTAAAAATCTTGAAATTGTTTGCCTCAGAGGCTTCCCGAATATAAAGCAGAAGATCCGTGCCATAGTTTTTCTTGAACTCATCCAGGAGATGCTGTTCCAGGGAAAGCCCGATCTCAAAAGTGCCGACCTGCTTGCCTTCATGAAATACGGGCACCACGCTCCGGATGCTGAGACCAAAGACCCCGGCCTCGATGCCGGCCACCCCGGTGCCGCTTTGCCGGGCCAGATTAATCGTATGGCGGTAGGTCTCCATGTCATCGCCGTATCGGGACAAGGCATGCAGGCGCAGAAATGAGATGGCCGGTGGTGTATGAAAATGAAACTGCTTGACGCCGAAATCCTTCTGCAGGGTTGCATAGACCGGCTGCAGAAGCTTAATCAACCGGTCGCGGTCCCTTGCGGCGAAGGCGGCTGCTACATCAGGGTTTTTTGCCACCGTGTAGGCAAGGCCCATGGCCATGTTTTCCTTGGAGACAATATTGTCCAGAAAATATTGATATTGATCTCTCAGGCGCTTGGCTTCGTTGACGTGGATGAGGCTGTTCTGGAAACGGTAGGAAACGGCAAACAGGGAGGCGGCTCCTATGACAGCAAGGAAAAAGAAAGGAATGATGAGCTTCCATTTGAGGCTGATATCTTGAAATCGCAGTAAATTCAATAGAAACCCTTGGCATGTCGGCTGGGTGAGTGGCGTATAGTAATGCCTGTTGACCTGATGCCTCAACTAGCCGTAATTATTTGTTTTCATGAATTGTGTAAATATAAAAGATTACAGCGCAGTTCACAAGTAATGTTTTAAGGCATCATGAATCAAGCAGCAAGGGCCATTTCAATTTCAACCAGAGGGGTTCAAGTATGCCTCTGCCTGCTTTATCCGGTATTTTGGCCGGTGAATTCATTTTCCTGTATCGCTTCAACCGCTGCCCTGATTTGACAACGCAGCTTTCAGGCAGTTTTTGCGTCGGTAGCGGACTGCTCAATTCATCCGTTTGTTATGTAGAAGAACTTTTTGTTGAGTTTAATTTTTTTTTCCACATATAATAAAAGAGTAAAGTTTCGATTAAACGGAAATGTCCCATTACTCGTTGATTTCATTTATTTTTGTCTTTGGTGTCAGTCCGGTTGTCAAAATCGCAAGGATTCTGTGCCTGTAATAATCATTTAGGTGCCGTTACGAAATAATTTGGACAATCCTGCCGGTTTGTGATGGCTCTTTAAGCCGTTTTGGTTTTCAGAATGGCTATTTCTTTTTGTTTTGCCGCAATAACAGGTGTTTTTACGGAAGGGCAATATTTATTCAAGACGATCATGTTCAATATCATGAAACAGGAGGTATGTTGATGAAAAGAGTGGGAATCCTTGTCCTATTGCTGTTGCTTGCAGGAATGCATGGCATTGCCCTGGCTGAGACGCCGAAAGAAATTACCTTGGCCAGCGAGGAGTGGACTGATGCCACCAACAAGGACGGTACCGGTCTCTACTGGGACATTTTCAGGGCGGTCTATGAACCTGCCGGGGTGAAGGTGAATTTTATCATCCGTTCTTACGAGGGATCGATCAATCTGGTTACGACCAACAAGGCTGATGCGGTGGTCGGTTCATACCAAAATGAGATCAAGGGAATGATCTATACCAATGAGCCCTTTGATGCGGATGCGATTGTTGCTCTGTTTAAAAAAGGCACTGTCAGCAACTGGCAAGGCAAGGAATCTCTGAAAGGAAAAACCGTCGCCTATGTCAAAGGCTATTCCATTGCCAAATATCTTGGCGTCCCGGTTGAGCAAAAGGAGTTTGATACCCGCGAAAACATCCTGCAGGTGCTGGATAAAGGCCGCGTTGATTTCTACCTGGAAAATGAGGATGACCTGGACGAGGTTCTGGAGTTGAAAGTTGTTGATAAGAATAACTTTCAAAAAGAGCCGGTAATGGAATTGGGTCTGTATCTTGCCTTTCCGGATAATGACAAAGGCAAGGCCCTAAAGGCCATTTTTGACGAGGCGTACCCGAAGCTTGTGGCCTCAGGCGAAATCCAGAAACTGCTGACAAAATGGAACTGGTAAGACCCTGCTGATATCTGGGCGGTTTTTCCTGCCGGCTGCGATCAGAGGTCGCGGTACAACAAGCAGGTGCCGGATAAAACCCAATTGACGAGTGCTGTGAATGACGAATCCCCTGAATCGTAATGTCTTATTTCGTATCTGTTCGCTAATTCATGCATGCCGGAGACAGTCATGGGTTTTATAAAACGAGTAAATTCCAGTCCAACAGGCGTTCAGACCAAACTTGGCATTCTGATTAATGCGGCCACGACCCTTGCCCTTATCTCTTTTGCCGTAGTCAGTTATTTCATCAATAAAGCCAATATGGAGGCCGGGTTGGAAAAGTGCATCACCATGGCTTCTCTGCGTCTGGCTGAAAACCTGAAAAATCCACTGTGGAATCTTGATAAGGAAAAGGCGGACAATGTCGTGTCGGTGGAAATGCTTGAGAAGCAGATTGCCGCCGTCGTGGTCTGGGAAAATGATGGGAAAACACTCTTTTTGGGAAAACAGCGGGATGCTGAGGGCAAAATCGTTGATTTTACCGGTCAGGTCACCGGGGATTTGAAAACCAAACGTGTTGAGGTGGCCAAGGATAAAGAAAAATTAGGGGTGGTCGATGTTTTTCTCAGCACCTCATTCATGCAAGAAAAGCTGTACAGTTCGACGCTTAATATCATCTATGCGGTGGTAGTATTGAATGTGGTGCTGACCGCCCTCATGTTTCTGGCCTTCAGGAAGGTGCTTACCAATCCCCTCCGCCGGGCCATCGGCGCGATAAACAACAGCAGAGATCAGCTGGCGGTAACCAGCGAACAGGTTGAGACGGCCAGCAGATCTCTGGCGGATGGAGCCCAGAATCAGGCCTCCTCTCTGCACGAAACCTCTTCTTCCCTTGATGAGATTTCTTCCATGATCGAGATGAATGCCGAAAATTCGCGGAAAGCCAACGATCTCATGCAGGAAACAAACCAGGTGATCAGCAAGGCAAACAGCATGATGTCCGAACTGACCGCTTCCATGGAAAAGATTTACAAATCAAGTGAGGAATCATCCAAAATTATCAAAACAATTGACGAAATTGCCTTCCAGACCAATCTTCTGGCCCTCAATGCCGCAGTTGAGGCAGCCAGGGCAGGTCAGGCGGGAGTGGGCTTTGCCGTGGTTGCCGAGGAGGTACGCAATTTGGCCTTGCGCTCGGCAACGGCAGCCAGAAATACCAATGATCTCATTGCCAACACCGGGAATTTAATAAAGAAAGGGACCCTCCTGGTAAAAGATACGGAAAATTCATTTTCCGAGGTGACAGAGAATGCCAGCCAGGTTGGCAGTTTCCTGGGTGATATTGCCACCGCTTCAAAGGAACAGGCCCAGGGAATCGATTATATCAATAAGGCCGTAGCCGAGATGACCCTTGTCACCGCGGATAATTCGGAAACCGTGACCTATCTGTCTGAAGCTGCCCAGGTGACCAATCAGCAGGTGGGCGAAGTGAAAGAGGTGATAGACGAACTGGCCAATCTTATCGGTCAGAAGACTTCCGCCTTTGCAGCCGTTGAAAAGATAAAATCTGAAAGTCAGCCGCCGTTGTCAGATGATGGCATCGTCCCGGCTGAGGCTGCAGTTTGAGGGCAGGAATTTTCTTTCAATAAGGTCATGCCACGCCATGGCAAAATGACAGAAGCGGTTCCTCCCCCGGGCAATCACCTCTGCTTCTGGTTGCCTACCCAGTAGGGATCCGCCACTGCTTTTCGGTACGCAGCCAGGGATTCCGGTGAAGAGTTGACCCTTAGATTGCTGTATGTTTCATCTCCATTCTGCCAGCGTTCATGCCAGTAGACCGCGGCCTTGACCCGCGGATATTTTTTTTGGTAAGAGACAAAAGCCTGCTCAAGCCAGGCGGACTTATCCCCTGCTTGCGGAAACTCCCCAACCCCCCACTCGGCAACGATAAGCGGTTTGCCGGCATCAAGCCGGCAGAGATCCCGATAGCCACTGTCCATGGCCTCTGTAAAGGAAATCCACCGGCTATCGGCAAAGAGCTTGCCGTAGACGCTCAGAGCCAGAATGTCCACCACATCTGAACCGGGATAGTAATTACTCAGAACGTTCCACGGGGCGACGGGAACGGAAAAGTTGTTTGCGTGAAACACCCAGAGAATTTTACCGGCACCACGGGCTCTTACCCGTGCTACCACATAGCGGTAAGCCTGTTTGAAAAGCTCCGGACCGGCATATCTGGCAGGCTGGTCCGGCGTTGAGATGAGTTGCCCGCCTCCATAATGCACCCCGGACCAGGGGAACCATTGGCCGTTCATCTCCAGGCCCCAGGCTACCAGCAGGGGTTTATCAACGGAACGCGCCTCATCAGCCCATTGGTCGATATACCCGTCCCACTTGCCGGCCAGAATGTTATTGAGACTGAAACCGTCCGGCGGCCTGCCCTCCTCATAGGGCCGATCCCAGGGGGACCAGAAGATCAGCGGAATGGAACCATGACGGATAATGAGTTCAACGTTTTTTTTCGGGAATTTCCGCTCTCCCCAATAGCTTGAAGAGGCAATGATGGCCTGGTGTTTACCCACCATGGTTTCGAATTTATCAATGGCCTCGAGCGTCACATCATCTTCGTAATCCCCGAAGTCGATGTAAGCCCCGGTGAAAGCTCCGCTGGCCGGGAAGACAACGGTCGACATAGCCTCGACGGCCGCCGTTTGGCCGGATGGGGTGACGGTATCCTGATTGTTGCAGCCAGCCAACAGAGCCAGCACGAACAACAGCAAAGCGGCCGGCTGTTTGAACGGGGCGGAAAAGCGTTTTGTCAGCACTTGATACCTTACTGCCGATTTCATTACGTTCATTTTCTTGATCATTTAACAAATTTTTAGTTTTTAAGGTTAATTGAGGCGGATCTTTCCAGCTTGCCCCAGCCGACTAAGGCACCCTTGGCGGCGCGGATAATGGATTTCCAGATCACCCAGGCCAGCAGCGGGCGGTAAAGAAAACGCATGGGCAGGATACGCCAGGCTGTTGTAAGAGGCACCTCCTCCATCCAGCATGCCAGGGCCGCAGTCAGCAGGTCGAGGGCGAGGAAAGCAAATAGATACAGCAAGATGGCGAATTTCATCTCGAAAAACAGAGAAGAAATAAGCAGCCCATCCACCAGCGGGCTGACAGCCACCAGCAGTATCTGAAAAAACCAGATAGAGGGCAGACTGAACCAGCCAAGGGCTTTGTGCTTCGGGTTGCCGACCAGATCCCGGTGTTTCCAGAGACATTGAAGGGTGCCGAAGGCCCAGCGAAACCGTTGTTTGACCAGAGCCTGGTAGTTTTCCGGCGCCTCTGTCCACGCCACGGCCCGGGGGGCATAACCGATCCGGTAGCCGGCGCGGTGCAGGCTCAGGGTCAGATCCGTATCTTCAGCCAGGGTGTCACTGCTGATTCCGCCGGCGGCCATAACCGCCGAGCGGCGCCAGGCGCTTACCGCACCGGGCACCACCGTGATGCAGTTCAGCTGCTGGTAGGCCCGTCTGTCGAGATTGAAACCGCAGGTATACTCCAGGTCCTGAAACCGGGCGACAAGGGTCTGTTTGTTGCCGACCTTGACATGGCCTGATACGGCCCCAATCCGCTCGTCCCGCATGGATTGCACCAGGTGCATGATGGTATCGGGCTGAAAAAGTGTATCCGCGTCGAGCGTGACAATGATTTCATGATGGGCGTTGAGGAATCCGACCCGAAGGGCGCGGGCCTTCCCCAGGTTGCCCTGACGGAGCAGCTGGAGGCGGGGATCTTTGCCTGCGATTTCCGCCACCACCGACGATGTCCGGTCAGTGGAGCCGTCGTCGACCACGATGAGCTCGATTGCCCCAGCGTAGTCGGTGCGCAGCAGGTTTTCCAGGGTGCGGCCGATCACCTTTTCTTCATTAAAGGCGGCTATGACAATACTGATCGGCGGCTGGAATTTATCCGTCGCGTCAGTTGGGGAAGATAAGAGACGGGATCTGTGGCTCTGAGCAAGTATAGCCACAATCAGGGTGCGCAGGGTGACCAGGATGGTGGACACGATCATGAAGGCCCAGCCGAGTTCGCCAACTGCATGGATGATACGGAAGCCGCTGTCGCCGATCAGGTGCTGCAGGGGCTGACGGTTTTCCGGCAGCCGCGGCATGAGCAAGGTGGCAGAGGCTCCCAGTAACTGGCCGAGGGAGACCAGCCGGTCCCCGCGGGCGTGCAGATAATCAATGATCAAGGGCAGGGCGGCGATGGTCTGGCTGCGGTTGCCGCCGGCATCGTGCAGCAGGATGATATTGCCCTGAAGACGCTGCTCCTTGACCCGTTGGACAATGGCAGCAACTCCCGGCCGAGACCAATCCTCGGGATCGATGTCGCTGGATACCGTGAGGTAGCCAAGCTCCTGGGCAATTTTAATCGGTACCAGTTCCTCTGGAGAATGAGGCTCGGAATCGGCGTTATAGGGCGGCCGGAACAGAAAAGTCGAATGACCGGTGATCGTTTCAATGAGACGCTGGGTGGCATTGAGTTCGAGCCGGGCACGTTCTGCGGAAACCTCTGCCAGGTTTGGGTGGGTGTAGGTATGCACCCCGATTTCATGCCCTTCCCGGACAATGCGCTCGACGAGCTCGGGGTTTTTCTCCATGCGCTCGCCCACCATGAAAAAAGAGGCCTTGACCCCCTTGGCCTTGAGGATATCGAGAATGGCCGGGGTCCACTCGGGATCTGGTCCATCATCAAAGGAAATCGCCACATCATCCGGGTGTCCCTTGCCCTGGTGGTT